>VGJC01000101.1 GCA_016867635.1 Candidatus Aminicenantota bacterium
GCCCTTGCTCTGCTTGGTGGCTTCCCGCGCGATCCTGGCCCAGCGCTCGAGCTTGCGCCCCGAGCGCTCCGGCGGATCCTTGAGGGACCTCTCGGTGGTCACGGGGACGAACCCGGCGCACCCCAGCTCAGCGCTCTTCTGGAGGAGGAACTCCATCTTCTTGGCCGGCAGGAGCGCTTGGACCAGCAGGAGTTCCACCTGAAGTCCTTCGGCCGCCTCTCTTCGCAGGACCCTTAGCACGGTCCGGTCGCGGCCCACGGCCACGACCTCGGCCGAGCAGCGATTCCCCTCGGCATCAAAGAGCCGGACCTCGTCGCCGGCGCGGACGCGGGCCGCCCCGGCCAGGTGGCGATGCTCGTCCCCCTGGATGACGATGCGGGCGGTTCCCCCTTCGAGACGGGGGACGAAAAACTGGTTCGATGTCACGCTTCTTACGGGCCTACTGAAAAATGTTCTTCATCCGGTGGATGACGGTCTTGTCGACGGATTCGATGTCCTCGCCCCTCAATTCGGCCAGCTTGACCAACAGCGCCTTTTGTTCCTTGGAGAGCCCTTCGGGGGTCTTGACCAGGACCTTGACGAACAGCTCCCCCTTGCGGCGGCCGCCCACGTCCTGGATCCCTTTCCCTTTCACCCGAATGACCTCGCCCCCCTGGGCGCCCGGGGGGATCTTGAGGATCTCGCTGCCCTCGAGGGTCGGGATCTCGACCCTGGCCCCGAGAGCCGCTTGGGTGAAGGAGATGGAGATCTCGCAAGCCAGGTTGTTGCCGTCCCGCTCGAAAAAGGCATGCCGGCGGACGCGCATGGTCACATAGAGGTCCCCGGCCGGCATTCCCTCGTCGCCGGCCTCCCCCTCGCCGACCAGCCGCAGCCGAAGACCGTCCGAGACCCCGGCCGGGATGCGCACCTTGAGCGATCTTTTTTCCCTTACCCGGCCTTTCCCCTGGCAGGTAGCGCACGGGGATTCGACGACCTCCCCCCGGCCCTGGCACCGCAGACATGTTCGGGCCACCGTGAAAAAGCCCTGTTGGTACCGGACCTGTCCGTGACCTCCGCAGCTCGGGCAAGAGGAGGCCTCGGTTCCGGGCTTGCGTTTGGACCCCCGGCAGGCCGGGCAGGTTTCGGCCCGGGTCAGCTTGATGTCCTTCTCGACGCCCGCGGCCGCCTCCTCCAGGCTGATCTCGATCTCGAGAGCGAGGTCCCCGCCGCTCTGACGCCCGGCGCCGCGGCGCCTGCCCCGCTCACCGAAAAAGCTCCCGAAGCTGAACCCGAAAAAATTCCCCAGGATGTCCTCGAAGTCCTCGAACACCGAGGCGTCGAAGCCGGAGAACCCCTGGAAGCCCTCGCCGCGGAGCCCTTCGTGCCCGAACCGGTCGTAGACGGACCGCTTCTCCGGGTCGGCGAGGACGCTGTAGGCCTCGGCGGCTTCTTTGAACTTCTCTTCCGCTTCCTTGCTCCCCGGATTGCGGTCGGGGTGGTGTTTCAGGGCCATCTGGCGATAGGCCTTTTTAACGTCCTCCGCCGAGCCCGTTCGGGAGACCCCGAGGACTTCGTAGTAATCCCTCTTAGCCATCGGCGCCCGGCTTCCCTTCTCCCTCGCCCAAGGAGCGCATGATCTCTTTGACCTCGGACGGCATGAGCCCCGAGGACGGACGGATCTCGATCTTGTGCTGACGCCCGGTCTCGACGTCGGTGGCCGACACCTGGACCAGCCCGTCGGCGTTGATCTCGAAAGTGACGTCGATCTGGGGGACCCCGGCCGGAGCGGGCTCGATCCCGACCAGCTCGAAAACGGCCAGGGACACGTTCAACGAGGCCAGCGGGCTTTCTCCCTGGAGGACGTGGATCTTGACCCTTCGCTGGTTGTGCTCCACGGTCGTGAAGGCCTTGGTCTTGTGGGTCGGGATGGTCGCGTTCCGGTCGATGATCACCTCGTACCCATCGTTCTCCGTTTCGATCCCCAGGGAGTGGGGCGTGACGTCGAGCAGGAGGACGAGGTCCTGGACGCGGCCGTGGAGGATGCCCGATTGGACGGCCGCGCCCATGGCCACGATCTCGTCGGGGTTGATGTGCTCCTCGGGGACCCGCCCGAAGAACTCCGTGACCTTCTTCTTGACCATCGGCATCCGGGTCTGGCCGCCGACCAGGATGACCTGGCCGATCGATTCCGGGCCCAGGCGGGCGTCGGCCAGGGCCTTCTCGATGTGGGGAACGGTCTTTTCGACGAGGTCGGCGGTCAGAGCTTCGAGGGTCCCGCGGGTCAGGACCTTGCGGATGTGCTTGGAGTCGGACTTGTCCGACGAGATGAACGGCAGGTTGATCTCCGTCTCCAAGGTGAACGACAGCTCCCGTTTGGCCTTCTCCGCGGCCTCCTTGATCCTCTGGAGCGCGAGCTTGTCCGGAGCGAGATCGAGCCCGGTCTCCCTGCGGAAGTCCTCCACGAGCCACTCCAGGACGCGGTTGTCGAAGTCCTCGCCGCCGAGGTAGGAATCGCCGTTGGTGGCCAGGACGTTGAAGACTCCGTCGCTGATCTCGAGGAGCGTAATATCGAACGTCCCGCCGCCGAGGTCGAACACGGCCGCGGTCCCGTTGTTTCCCGTGTTCAGCCCGTAGGCGAGACCGGCCGCCGTGGGCTCGTTGATGACCCTCTGGACATTGAGCCCGCAGATCTGGGCGGCGTCCTTGGTGGCCTGCCTCTGGTGGTCGTTGAAATGGGCCGGGACGGTGACGACGACGTCGGTGACCTTGCCGCCGAAAAAGGACTCGGCGCAGGTCTTCAGATAGCCCAGGATCATCGACGAGATCTCCTGGGGCGACAGGGATCTCGAATCGAGAGAGACGAGCACGTCCCCGTTGGGGGCTTCGACCAGGCGGTAGGCCAATCTTTCACGCGCCTTCTGGACTTCGGGCGAGGCGAATTTCTGCCCGACCAGGCGCTTGACCGCGAAGATCGTGTTGCGGGGGTTGGTGATCGCCTGACGCAGCGCCAGGGTCCCCACCAGCCTCTCCCCCGTCGAGGTGAAAGACACCACGGAGGGCGTCGTCTGCAGCCCTTCCAGGTTGGGGATGACGACCGGTTGGCTGCCCTCGAGGTAGGCGATGCAGGAATAGGTCGTGCCGAGGTCGATGCCGATGACATGCGACATGTTCGTTCAGCCTTTCTTCGGGACGGCGACTTTGACCAGGGTCGGCCGGAGCAGCCGGTTGTGATGCAGATAGCCCTTCTGCAGCTCTTCGAGGACCTCGGGCTCTTCGACGGACTCGGACTCCTCCGTCATCATGGCGTGGTGAAAGTTGGGATCGAAGCGCCGTTCGGCGATCTCGACCGGCTGGACGCCGTTCTTGGCGAGAAGGGACTGGAACATGCGGTCGATGAGCTCGACCCCCTCGCGGAACGTCCGCCCCTCCGGGTCCGCGGCCCGGCTCTGAAGGGCCCTTTCCAGGTTGTCCTTGATGGCCAGCATCTCGAGGAGGAGCCCGCTCAAGGCGAACTGCTGGAACTCGTCCTTGTCCCTTTCGAAGCGCTTGCGGAGGTTCTCGAGGTCGGCGAGCTTTCTCAGGAACTGGTCCTTGACCTCGTCCATCTCTTTCCTGAGATGCTTGAGCTCGGCCTCCTTCTTCTTGAGCTTTTCCTTCAGGCTCCGGGAGCCCTCGGAAGAAGCTTCCTTGGCGGGGGGCTCTTTGGCGCTCGCGGAGGGTTTATCCTCCCGGACCACGGACGGAGCATCCCCGTCCGGCTCATCCTCCCGGATGAACTCGATCTCCTCTTCGGGCTTCCTGCCGCCGTTCTCTTCCGTCATAGCGTGACCTCTCTGCCGAAGGCCGTGATCGCCAGGCTCAAACGCTTGGCCACCCGGTCGACCAGGGGAATGATCTTCTCGTAGGGGATCCTTTTGGGCCCGATGATGCCCAGGGAGCCGAGGACCTGGTTGCTGTATCCGTAGTGGGACAGGACGAGGGAGCAGTCCTGGACATTGGGGAAGTTCGTCTCCGTCCCGATCAGGACCTTGACCCGGTCCAGGCTGATGAAATCCGAGAGCAGCTTGACCAGATCGGCTTTCTCCTCGAGGTTCTCGAGCAGGGACCTCAGCTTGCTCATCTCGAAGAGCTCGGTCTTGTTGACCAGGCGGGAAGTCCCCTGCAGGAAGATCCGGTGCTCCCCTTCTTCGCGGTTGATGGAGGCCTTGATCAGGTCGAGCAGCTTGCTGACCGTGTCCTCATACTTGGCCCTGTGCTGGGGAAGCTCCTGGAGGAGGGAGTCGCGGACGTTCAGGAAGGTCCGGCCGCGGTAGTTGCGGTTGATGTACTGGGAGGCCCGGTCGAGCTCGATCTGCGACAGGGCCAGCCGGGTTTCCAGGGTTTCCGTCAAAACCATGTGGAAAGGGGTCACGAGGATGACCAGGATCCTGCGGTCCGAAATCTTGATGAAGCGCGAGTATTCGAACTGGACCCGTGAGATGTTCGGGGAGATGACGAAACCCAGGTTGTCCGAGGCGTCGGCCAGGATCCTCGACGCCTGCAGGAGCAGGGAATCGAAGTCGGAGGTCCGGGTGGGGAATTCCTCCTGGATCATCTGAACGGGGTCTTGGGGCCGGGCTTTCTCGGCGAGCAGGCCGCTGACGTAGGCGCGAAGCCCCCGGTCGGTCGGGACCCGCCCGGCCGAGGTGTGGGGCTGGGACAGATAGCCGAGCTCTTCGAGCTTGGCCATGATGTTCCTGATGGTCGCCGGGGACCCCTCGAAGGAACCGGCCTGATGGATCGATCCGGAGCTCACCGGGCGCCCGCCGCGGACATAGCTGGCCACGACCAGCTTAAGGACCTTCATGTCCTTTTCGCGCAAGATAGACCTAGCCATGTGAACCTACTCCGGTTTTATAGCACTAATCGGGAATTCCTGTCAATAAACTGGGAGTTAACGGGAAGGGCCGGGCAATATTCTAAGTCCCGCATATCCAACAACTTGGGAAAAGTCCCCGGAGCTGTCGCCCGAAGTCCGGTAGAGAACGAGCTCGGCTTCGGCCGCGCCCAGCTCCCGGGCCGCGACCAGGGCGGCGGTCGTGGGCTGGAAGCCGCACATGGAGATGCCCTCCGCGAGGACGGTTTCGAACAGGCCCCGCGGGTCGAGGTCCTGGATCTTGCGGATGGCCAAGGCGTCCTTTTTTTCGGCCGTGCTCTGGCTGACGTAGTGGCTCATATCGGTGCTGGCCACCATCAGGACCGGGCGGCCGTAGGCCCGGATCGCCGCGGCCAGCCCTTGACCGAAAGATTCGAGGTCGCCGTAGTCCGTCTCATGGGACACGCACACGGGGACGATGCCCACGTCTTCGCGGAAGTACTGGAGGAACGGGACCTCGACCTCCAGGGAATGTTCCAACAGGTGGGCCTCTTCATCCTGGCGGGCTGAGGGGCAGCGGTCGAGGATCATGGCCGCCAGGTCCTCCCGGATGGGGACTTCGCCCAGGGGCGTCAGCCAGCTGCCCGCGTTTTGAACGGCGAACAGGGACCGGATATCCCTGTGGCCGGGACCCAGAACGACGGCCGCCGCCGGGATCTCGACCGAGGAGAAAACGGCGCCCGCGACCGGGCCCGAATACATGTAGCCGGCGTGAGGGACAATGACGGCCAGGGCCTTTTTCCTTTCGGTCTTCGCATCGGTCATCCCCCGGATGGTCTTCAGAAGCTGCTCCCTCTGCCCCGGATAGAAGGTCCCGGAAACCTGAGCTTTTCTTCTCATTCGACCCTCCACTCCTCATTAATAGGCGTCTTGGGGCGGGATGTCAACGGCGGGGGATCGGCCGTGAAGGGCGGGCGATCTCAGAGAGAGGCCGGGCTCCAGACCCGGCGCCGTTGCGTGAAGCGGATGCCCAGGGCCTGCAGCTCTTCCAGGATCGGGATATAGATCTCGGGATGGACCGGGACCTCCACCCCCTTTCTCCCGATCTTTCCCTCGAGCATGAGGCGGGCGGCGATGGCCGCGGGCAGGCCGACCGTGCGGGACATCGAAGATGCCCCCCCGGGGACCCCGTGATCGACGAGGGTCGAAACGATCTCTTCTGTCCGCCCCGACCCGAACTCCGCCAGGAACTCGTGCCGGAGGACGATCATGTCCCTCTCCCCTTCCGCGTACTGGAGCTTGTCGATCATCAAAGCGGCCAGATTGTCGAGGGCCGAGCCGCGTTCCGCCGCAAGCGGCCTGTCCGCGAACAGCCCGAGCCATTCCATCCTGTCCAGGATGTCGGAGCGGGGAGCGAGTCCCAGGCGCCGGGAGACGGCCGCCCGGACATCCTCTCCTCCGCCGGCGCCGGACAGCTCTTTCATGAGGTCGAGATAGCTCGAGCCCGTCCGGTCTTTTTCGCCGTCATCGAGGAGACCCAGCTGTCCGATCCTCAGAAGTGTTCGGCACCAGCCGGGGTAGCGGAGGGTCCCCCTCAGGATCGACCGCGCTTCCGGGATGCCGTAGACGTCCTTGTAAGGAACGGAATCCCGGTTCGGGTAGCCCTCGAATTCACCGAGCCCGGCGATGACGATCTTCTCGGGTTCGGCGAAGAGCCGCTCGGCGGGTATGGACACGACCTCGCCGTCCCTCAAGTAGCGGGCGGGGTTCCTGGAGGCCAGGAGAACCCCTTTCGGGCTCCAGGAGAACTTGTAGCCGAAAGGATTGTCGTTGGCCTCGGGCGCCGGGAGCCCCCCGCAGTACGACGTGAACGCCAGGATCCGGCCGCCCCCGTCGTGGACATCCCGGATGATCCGCATGGCCTCCATGTGGTCGATCCCCGGATCCAGGCCCAGCTCGTTGAGGATGAGGACCCCCTTGTCGCGGGCCCGGCTGTCGAGCTCTTTCATGGCCGGGCTGACGTAGGAGGCGGTCACCATGTCCTTCCCGTGGTCGACGGCCAGAGCGGCGACGAGAGGGTGGTACGTGTAAGGGACCATGCTGACGACCAGGTCGGCCCGGCCGATCTCCGCCGCCAGCCCTGCCCGGTTCCCGAGATCGAGCCGCCTGACCTCGCCCCGCGCGGCCCCGGCGACGAGCTTCACGGCCCTGTCGACCTCCACGTCGGCCACGACGACCAGGTGTTCCGTATGGTCGAGAAGGTACCGGACGAGCGGCCCGGCCACCAGTCCGGCGCCCAGGACGAGGATCTTTTTCATGCGGATGCCTCCGAGAACATCGAGGTTATCCGACCGACGCCGCGAGATAGGCGTAGTCGGGCGTCAGTTCCCCCCGGTAGAGAATGACGGCCCGGCGGATGACATCCGGCAGGCCGCAGTCCTCGAACCGCCCCCGGAGATCCGCGGCGGCGAAGGCCGGGACGTAGGCCTTCAGGCCCCGGCTGAAATAGGTCGAGGATTCCAGGGGGAGTTCAGCCGGGAGATTGTAGACCGCCAGGACCACCGGGCCGTGGCCCTCGAATCCGGGCACGGCCTCATCCCGGGCCGGGTCGTAGACATAGACGGGGTTCTCGGAGTCGGTGGCCTTGACGTTGCACTCGATGGAGCCGTCGACGTCACAGGTGATGTCGCCGACGACCCGGAGCCGGGGCCGGGCCCCGCCTCCGTAGAGCCGCTTCAGGAAGGGCTTGGTGAGGAACTTCGGGTACTGAGGGGCCCAATAGATGCCGTTGACGAGGGCGGTGAGATAGGGAATGAGGTCCTCGACCACGGACCGGTAAAGGTGCGGGTTGCGGTAATAGTCCTGAAGATCGAACGCCCGGCCCGGGTCGACCGGCCGGACCATGTCTTCCTCCTTGAACACGGCCTTGTAAAGACGCGTCGTCCCGGCCTTTTCCCGAAAAAGCCCCGGCAGGTCGCCGGGCTTCACGGCTTCGACCGGAAGGATGTCCAGGATCTCCTGGGCGCCCTGGCTGACGTGTCCATAGCCGAAAAAGCCGATGACGACCGGCCCCAGCCCCCCGGGCAGGCCGCGGTCGATGATGTTCACGGCCAGCTCGGCCACGGCCTCCCGGGCCTCGGTCAGGTTCTGATAGCGATGGGCGGGCTTCAGGATGGAGAACGGGTTCCGGACGCCCTCGAGGTCCAGCCGGCGGCCCAAGGCCCAGAGCGTGTCGATCATGCCGGCGTGGCCCGCGTAGTTGCCGAAAAAGAGGACCCGGCGGCCCTCGTCGTCGACCATCTTCTCGTAGTCGACCAGGGTGCAGCCGAGCTCCATCATCCGCTTGAGCATGGGCATGTTCTGTCTCTGGCCCTTGGCCGTGTGGGAAAAGAAGATGTAGGCCTTGTCCTTTTCCAGCCTCTCGACGGGGATCTCCTTGATGGCCAAGACGATCGAGCAGGGCGAGAGGCTCTCTTCGACCGGGATGCCGGCCATCCGGAAATCGTCGTCGGCGAAGACCCGGATATCGGACGGCTGGATGCGGATCTCGAGGGGGTGGTTGTCGACCAGCTCCCGGGCGTGGGACGGGATGAGCGGGACGCGCCGCTCCCACCTGTTGATGTCCTCTCTGCGGATACCGATCTTTACTGTCGCGGTCATGATAACGGCCCCTGGCGGGAGAATGATTAAACATGATTATGTCACAATCCTGGCCCGATGGTCAACTGGCCCGTCCGGGGAGTTGACGGCCCGCGGGCGAAAGATTATCATGGCGGGAGATGATCCGTTTCTTCAACACCCTCGGCGGCGCGGTGGAGCCGTTCGTCCCGCTCGAGCCCGGGGTCGTCAAGCTCTACACCTGCGGGCCGACCGTCTACGACTACCCCCACATCGGCAACTGGCGGGCGTACGTCTTCGAGGACCTCCTGAAGCGGTCCCTGATGTTCAGGGGGTTCAAGGTCGTCCACGTCATGAACATCACGGACGTCGACGACAAGACCATCCGCGGGGCCCGGGCCGCCGGCGTCGGCCTCGAGGACTACACGCGCCCCTTCATCGAGGCCTTCTTCGAGGAGCGGGACAGCCTGAACGTCCTGCCGGCGGACCACTATCCCCGGGCGACCGCACACATCCCGGAGATGGTCACCCTCATCAAGGCCCTTCTCGACAAGGGCTTCGCCTACCGCAAAGAGGGCTCCGTCTACTTCGCCATAGACAAGTTCCCGTCCTACGGCCGCCTCTCCAGGGTCAGCCTCGAGCAGCGG
>VGJC01000102.1 GCA_016867635.1 Candidatus Aminicenantota bacterium
TTGATGTTGCAGCCCTGGCAAACCCCTTCGACGACATCGGCCACGGCGAACCCGTAGCGGTCCATCAACCGGTCGAACCGCCCGAGGAGGTCGCGGTCGAGCTCCTCGCGGATCATCGCGGCCTGCTTGTGGAGCACCTTCTGCTGCTCGCGGCTCGCCTTCTTCCGCTTGATCTCGAGCTCCTGGAGCTTATGGAGGAGGCTGGCCCGGCTGCTGATCTTCTCCTCGTAGACGAACTTGAACTCGATCTCGGACAGGATGGCGTAGAGCTCGGCCTTGTCCTTGGCGGCCTGGATCCGGCCGCGGTAGTCGGGCCGGATGAGGAAACGGGCCAGGCCGGCGAACAGGTGGTTGAAGAGCCCCGGCAGCGTCGGGTTCCAGACGACCAGGATGATGAGGTGGACCTTGTGGCCGTCGTGGGCCTCGAAGTCGATGCCCTTCTCCGACCGCCCGACGGCGACGGCGATCTCGCCCCCGGTGTCGACACGGGCGTGGGGCAGGGCGACGCCGTAGCCGATGGCCGTGGACACGAGGTTCTCCCGGTCGATGATCCGGGTCAGGAGGACCTTCTTGTTCTCGATGAGCTTCTGCTTGGCGAGCACGCCGAGGAGCTCTTCGATGGCCTCGACCTTGTCCTTGCTCTTGAGGTCGAAGATGACCTGGGGGAGCTTGAGGTAGTCAGAAAAGTATGAGCATTTGGGAAGGCTTTGGATCTCCATTGTTGACCGGATTCTAACACAACAGCCAAGAAGAATCCAATCCCCTTTATTTGCGACGGAAAGAACTCGTCGGCAGGAACTCGGGCAGGCCCTCGCGCTCGCCGAGGACGGCGATGATCTCTCTGGCCCAGTCGATGATCTGGAGGGTCCCGCGGAGGTCCCAGTCCGGCCGGATCTCGTCGGTGACCTGGTGGTATTTCGTCCTCTGGTAGTCCTCGAACATGCGCTGGATGTGCCCCTTGTCGGGTCCCTTGGACACGATCCCCTGGTGGAGCCAGACCCCCGGGATGCCGGCCCGGGCGAAGCTCAGCTGGTCGGACCGGAAGAAGAACCCCAGATGACCGTTGCGCTCGGGGATGTAGCGGAGCCCCATCCGATCGGCGGCCAGGCGGCAGACCTCGTCGAGCTCGGAGTGCCGGGCCCCGATGGCGAAGGCGTCCTCGGTCTGGCCCCAGACATTGGTCATCTCGAAGTTGATGTTGGCGACGACGCTCTCCTTGGGGAACGGCAGGTGCCGGTTGAAATGGTCCGAGCCGAGGAAAAGCTTCTCTTCGCCCGTGACGGCCACGAAGCACAGGTCGTCCATGAGCCGCTCGGGATCCCGCGCCGACGCGCCGGCCAGGGCCAGCATGGCGGCCGAGGCCGAGCAGTTGTCCACGGCCCCGTTGTAGATCTGATCGCCTTCGAGGGATCCGTCCCGGCCCAGGTGGTCGTAGTGGGCCGAGAGGACGATCATCCTCTTGCGGGCCTCGAGGTGTTTGGCCCGGACGATCCCGGCGACGTTGAAGCCCTCGACCTCGCGGAAAACCGGCTTCTGGCGGACCACGGCCTTCAGCCCGAGGGGAACGGGGGCGAAGGCCTCGGTCTCGGCCCGGGCCCGAAGGGCCTTGCGGTCGAGGCCGGCCGCGGCGAAGAGCCGCTCGGCCAGCGGACCGCTGACCCAGCCTTGGAAGCGAAGCTGAGGGTCCTTCTCCGGCAGGAAGAAGCTCTCCTGGGACCAGGAGTTCCGGACGACCTCCCAGCCGTAGGCGGCGCCTTTGGTCTCGTGGATGATGAGGACGCCGGCGGCGCCGAGCTCGGAGGCCTTCTCATACTTGTAGGGCCAACGGCCGTAGTAGGTCATGTCCTCGCCGTCGAAAATGCCCCCCGGGCGGTTGCCCGGCTCGTTGACCTCGACCAGGAGGACCTTGCCCCTGAGGTCGGCCCCCTTGATGTCGTCCCATCCCCTCTCCGGGGCCTGGATCAGGAAGCCGCAATAGACGAGATCGCCGGCGGCCTCCGGCGGCGCGCCCTCCCGTTCGGAGTGGACGACGAAATCATCGAGAAGCCGGGGCGTCAGGCGGACCTCGGGAGCGACGAACTCGAGGGACGCGTGCGGATCCGGCGTGGCCCCTTTCAGCGGGAAGGTCTGCCGATAGCTTCCCTCGAAGGCCGGCTCGAGGCCCCAGGCCCGGAAATAGTCTTCTTGGTAGCGGGCGGCGATCTCGATCCCCCGGCTGCCTACGGCCCGGCCCTCGAGCAGGTCATCGGACAGGTTGCGGATGTGGGAGGCGATCTCCTCGACCGCGATGGGGGCGGGCTCGGGCGGGCGCCCGCAGGCCGGGGCGAAGAGCAGCGCGCCCGCGGTCAGGATCATGGCCGGCCAACGAACAGCTTTCATGCTCCCTCCTCGATCTGCGGCGGTCCCGCGCCGGAAGACGAAATATACCACAGCCCCGGAAACCCCGTCAAAAACCGGGGCGTCCGAGCCGTCGCGGTTGACCGCCGGGAGGGTTTGTCATACCATAGGGGCGGCTCGCCGATAACGGCTCGAAAGGAGTCTGGCATGACGAGAGCTCATAGATCGCCGGCCCTCCTGCTGGCTGTGCTTCTCCTGACCATGGGGGCCGTTGTTCCCTACGCCGGACAGGACAAGGCCGTCAAGGCCGAAACGCCCGTCCTGGTGACGTCCTGCGGCCAGAGCCCGGGGCCCAACACCATCAAGGTCGTCCTCCAGCGCCTGAAACTCGCCGGAGACACCGATCCTCTGGCGACCGCGGAAACTCTCAAGGCCAAGGCCGCCGAGGGCACCCCCTACAGATCCGTGATCATCGTCATGGGGGCCAGCCTCAAGGGCATGGGCGCGGCCGGCATTTCCATCGAGGACGAGATCAAGCGGTCCGAGATCCTCATCGCCGAGGCCAAGAAAGCGGGCCTGACGGTCATCGGGGCCCACGTCGAGGGGATGAAGAGGCGGGCCCAGGGAGCGACGGCCGGCGACACGACCGACGAACAGAGCATCGACGCCGTGGCCCCGCGCTCGGACATCCTGCTCATCTACAAGGAAGGCAACTCCGACGGCCGCTTCACGGTCATCTCCAAAGCCGGGAACATCCCGCTCATCGAGGTCGAAAAGATGATGGACTTCGTGCCGGCGCTGGAGAAGCTCTTCGGGAAATAGCCGCCGGACCCCGGAGGAGCCTTGAGGGAGGTGTTTCCATGATCGCCACAGAAACGGCCAGGACGGCCGTTCTCGGCCTCTTCGCGTTGTCCGTCATATGGATCATCGTCATTATCGTCAAGAACGACATGCAGACCATCGTCCGGGCCATCGTCGTCGCCGCCGTCCTGGGGCTGGCTCTCCTCTACGTCAACCAGACCGAGCTCGAGACGCTGTCGTTCAAGGCCGTCAAGAACGAGCTCTTTCCGCCCAAGGAGGAAAGGTACACGTTCGAGATAAAAGAGAGCGTCCAAGGCGGTTTCCCGACGACGGTCTACGCGTTCTCCGATCCCGGCCCCCGGCTGGCCCTCCACATGGAGGAGGGCGGCAAGTACCTGGCCGTCAAGGACACCGACGCTATCAACCGCGTCCTGGCCAGGCTCGGGCTCCCGCCCGTCAGCCACGGCGTCCGAGAGCTGTCCTCGATCACCGGCCGGACCCTCGACGGCGACAAATACGTCTGGGAGGATTACGCCCTGGGAAGGCTGATCATCATCCGCGGCATCTGCCGGGACATGACGACGACCGGGACGTTCCCCTGCATATCGACCCTCTCCGTCCAGAGACGATAGAGAGCGGAGGCCAGGCGCCGTGGACGCGACCGCATCCGCCGCTCTCGTCCTGGCCGTCATGGTGGCGGCCTACATCGCGGCCAGGGTCCTCAAGATCTCGACGGAGCTGTCTCTCCTCGCCGCGGCCCTGGCCGGGGCCCTGGCCGGGGGAGCCGGCCTCCCCGCCCGCCACATCGTCGAAGGGGCCTTCACCTACTTCGACATCGTCCTGATCTTCGTGTCCGCGACACTGTTCATGAACCTGCTCAAGGAGTCCGGAGGGGCCGCGTTCGTCGTCCGGGCCATCCTGCGCCGGTTCCATCGCCGCAAGTCGCCGCTCTTCGTCCTCCTGGCCGTCCTCCTGCTCATCCCCGGGGCCCTGACCGGAGCGGGCAGCGTGACCGTGCTCATCATGGGCGGCATGGTGGCCACGGTCCTGAGCTACATGGACATCCCCCGGCCGAGGGTCGCCGCCATCATCTTCCTCATCGCCGGCCTGAGCGCCGCGGCGCCGCCTGTCAGCCTGTGGGCCATGCTGACCGCAGCCGGGGTCAACATGCCGTACGTCGGCTTCTTCCTGCCGCTCCTCGTGCCTTGTGTCGTCCTGTCTCTCATGACGATCTTCATCCTCGGCCGCAAGGCCCGGCCCGTGGACCTGGAGAAGGCCCTCGAGGAGCTTCCCCAAGCCCCGCCGAAGATGACCTGGCTGAGGGTCGCCGCCCCGTTCCTGGCCTTCTTCCTGCTGGTCATCGCCGGCCGCGCCTTCCCGTTCTCCTTCCCCATTCTCGGGCTGCCCCTGATGTTCATGGCCGCCGCCCTGGCGGCGTTCCTGCTGTCGCCGGTCAAGATCGCCTTTCTGCGGACCTCGCGGGAGACCGTCCATCAGCTCCTGCCGCTCATCGGGACCCTGACCTGCGCCGGGATCCTGGTCCAGATCATGGCCCTGACGGGCGTCCGCGGGCTGATCGCCATCACGACGGTCACCCTGCCCGTGACGGTCGTCTTCCTGACTCTGTTCCTGATCCTGCCGGTGTCCGAGGCCGTCCTGATGTGGGGAGCGGCGCCGGTCCTGGGCGTGCCGCTGGTCCTGCTCTTCAACACCATCGGCCTCGACCCCGTCGTGGCCCTGGCCGGGATGAGCGTCATCTGGCCCCTCGGCGACGCCATCCCCCCGACGGCCATCATCGGGCGGTTGACGACGGCCACGGTCGGGGTCAAGGAGCCCTACGGGCAGTTCCTCAAGCATGGCCTGGTCCCCGCGGCGCTCATCGCGGCCGCCGGGACGTTGATGGTCGTCTTCAGCAAAAAGCTGAGCTTCCTGACGGTGTTCTGAGATCCATGAAAGCCCATCGTGACGGAGGGAAACGGTGATCACGGTCCTCTATTACGCCTTGACGGCCTTCGTCGCCGTCCTGCTCGTCCGGAACTTCATCGACCGGAAAAAATGGCAGGAGGAGGTCCTCTACGTCATCGTCCTCCTGCCCTTCGTCCTGAGGATCCTCCGCCTCAAATGAGCCCGATGCCAACAGCCATGACCATGAGGAAGATCGTCATCGCCGCCCTCGGAGCGGCACTGGGCGCGGCCGCCGGGCTGAGCTTCTACCAAAGCCGGCACCTCCCCGAGCCCGTGGTCCCGGGGCCGGGGGTCACGGCGGTCAAAAAGCTCAGCGACTATTTCGGCCCGCTCGAGGGCACGGCCAACGACGTCAACGTCTACGTCCTCGAAGGGGCGGAGCCCGGAGGGGCCTTCCTCGTCCTCTGCGGCACCCATCCCGAGGAACCGGCCGGGCGGCTGGCGGGGTGGATCTTCGCCGAGAACGCCTCGGTCTCCAAGGGCCGCCTGTTCGTCATCCTGACGGCCAACCGGAGCGCCTCGACGGTCACCCGCCTCGGGGGCGCCTACCCTCCCGATTACACCATCGTGACCCCCTGGGGAGGCCGGACGTTCCGCATGGGCGACCGCTGGTCGAGCCCGCTCGACCAGTGGCCCGACCCCGAGGTCTACGTCCACTACCCGAGCCGCCAGGAGCTGGCCTACATCGACATCCGCAACCTCAACCGGACCTTCCCCGGCCGGCCCGGCGGGACGCTGACCGAGAAGACCGGGCACGCCATCCTCGAGCTCATCAGGAAGGAGCGGGTCGATGTGGTCATCGACCTCCACGAGGCCGAGCTCCAGTACCCGGTCATCAGCACCATCGTGGCCCACGAGAAGGGGGCCGACCTGGCCACGCTGACATCCATGATGCTCAGCAGCGAAGGGGGGTTCGCGATGGGCGTCGAGAACTCGCCCCGGGCCCTGCGGGGCCTCTCTCACCGGGAGATCGGGGACAACTCCGACGCGGTCTCGCTCCTGCTCGAGGCCCCGCAACCCTTCCTCGACGCGACGCGCGGCCGGACGGACCGGGCGCTCCTGCTGACGGGACGGGACGAGTTCGTCGTCCGGGCGGGAAAACAGGGGTTGCTCTTCGAAAAGATCGACGACGCGGGCTGGCCCATCGACGTCCGCGTCGGGCGCCACACGTCGACCATTCTTCAGATCCTGGAGATCTGGTCCGAGGACAATCCCGGCCGGGCCGTCGTGGCCGGAGGCGTTCCCCGTTACGACGAGGTCATCAAGAGCGGGACGGGAGCCTACCTCAAGGACGTCAAGACGGCCGATCCGGCCAAGATCGTCTACGAGTAGAGAGCGGGGCGACCGACCGGAGAAGTATCGGCCGGGGCCCTTTCCGGCCTCCTCACGCGGCCGGAGACCTTTTCCCCCTGAGGATGCCGACGATGGCCAGGATGACCGCGAGGCCCAGAAGGACGGCCAGGATCAGGATCGTCCGGTTCTTGCCGGAGACCGTTTTCTCCGTTTGCTCCGAAAGGGCGGCCATGTCCCCGTTCAGGGCGGCGATCTTCTCTTTCTGCTCGGCCTCGATGGCCCGCAGGAGGGCCTCGGCCTTCTGAAGAGCGGCGATCTCCTCGTTCTTGGCGGCGATCTGGGCCTCCTTCTCCGTCATGTCCTTGCGCAGGCCGGCGATCAGGTTGTTGAGGCCGCGCATCTTCTTGGCCGCCGAGGCTTCGGTCTCCTTGCCCTCGGCGACGGCCTTGGCCAGGTCGGCCTTCTGGCCCTCGAGCGCCGCGATCTGGCCCTTCAGCGCCCCGAGGTCGCTCGCGAGCTTGGCGTTCTCGCCTTTGGCCTTCTCGAGCGCGGCCTGGGCGTCCTTAAGGCCAGAGTTCAGCTCGGCGTTGAGAGCCTGCAGCTCGTCGATCCGGCTGTTGGACTCGGTCAGCCGGGTCTGCAGCTCCTCGACCGTGGCCAGGTGCTTCTTCTTGGAGACGCAGGCCGGGGCCGCCAACGCGGCGACCAGGACGAGGATCAGCGTCAGCGTAGCGGTTCTTTTGGTCATGACTGCTCCCTTCTTCCAGTATATATATTAGTCGAATACCGGTCGGAACGGGATGGCCGGGAGCTTGTGTTGCGGACCTATTATGGGTCCGGGGATATCCGCCTGTCAAGAGCAAGGCTCGGCGTCGCCCCGGATCAGGGAAGCCGCCCGGGGACCCTGAACGCCACAATGAAAAAAGCGATCAGAACGAAGCCCGCTGAAAGGGTGATGTCCCAAGCGCCGCGTCCGGCCGCGGCGAGGGAGATCCGGCCTCGCCCAGGGGACGTCAGCGGGCGGGGGTCCCAGGGCAGGCCGTATCTCTCCGCAAGCCCCTTGACGTTCAAGAGGTGGACGACGGGGATCTCGCGGGCGGCCATGGCCTGCAGGACCCCCCTTTCGGCCGGGGGCGGGACAAAGACGTCACGGGCCAGGCCCGGCCGGAGCTTCAACACTTCGGCGCGGGTCCCCATGTTGGCCCAGCTGCCGCCGATGTTGATGAACGCCGCGATGGCCCTGTTCCCCCGCGACTGCTCGTAGAGCCGCAGGCGGACGGCGACATTGGCTTCGAGGCCGGATCCCTCGATGAAGGGGATCCCTCGTTCGCCGATGAGAGAGACCAGGAACTCGCGCCCCGCGGGGTCCATGTCCAGGCCCGCATCCTCGTCCCCGCCGAGGGCCAGGGCGATGGGCCCGGCTTCCAGCACGCCCGAAGCCCGCAGGCAGTCCTCCATGTCGGTCCAGTTGAAGCCGGGGATGTTCGCTCCCCATTCCGAAGCTCCCAGGGAAACGATGAGCAGGGGCTCGGCGCCGACGGCCCGGGAGGCGGCGACGGAGGCGATGATGAAGGCCGGGAAGGAGCTCGAGGCCCCGATGGCCACGGCCTGCCCCTTCTTCACTCCGGCCTGCCGGAGCAGGAGCGCCAGGAGCGCGGCGAACTCCGGGTTGGTCGAGGTCCGCTTGGCCTCGAGGCGGCCCATCGAGGTCGTGATCAGCGAGGCCTCCAGCCCGATCAGGCCGGTCCGGTTCGGGTCGGCCGCGGCGTCGATCGGGATCCCCCGGGCCTCGCGGCATCGCCCGACGGCCTCGACGGCCCGTTCCATGAGGCGCGAGGCCTCGGCCATCTCGCGGCGTGTCGACGGCGGTGGACCTGAACTGAAATGGATGACCAGAAGGTAGGCGAGGCTCAAGGTAGCCGCGGCGTAAACCCGGCCCGCGCCGCCGGCCCGGCGTCCCCCATTCATAGCAGCGTCACCAACCGCATGACGGCGAAGGTCAGGGTCGAAACGGCCAGGAGCGAGGCCAGGGTCGGCAGAGGCTTCTGCCGCACGAGGCTCGAGGCCAGGATGCCGGGGATGACCCAGCCGATGACCCGCAGCTCGAGAGGGGCGGCAAAAACGTGGGGCAGCGCCAGGGACCAGGCCTGGGAGAGGAGGGCGCCGGCGAGGACCATCACAGCGAATCTCCTTCGGCCGAAGAGGATGAGATTCCGGGCCAGGAGCCGATACAGAGCCACGGTCAGCAGGGCCGCGGCCAGGGTCGCGGCGACCCGCAGGGGCTGGCCGAGATAAAGGGCGAAATACCCGGCCACGATGATGCCGCCGGGAGAGATGTCGGTGAGCTCGGCCCAGAGCAGGGCCAGGACCAGGCCGACGAGAAGGGTCTCAATGATCAAGGGCGGCTCCTCGCTCATCCCAATAGCGGACGAGGCTCTCTCCAGGGCCAACGATGTTCCCGAAACCGA
>VGJC01000103.1 GCA_016867635.1 Candidatus Aminicenantota bacterium
GTAGGCCACGGTGCCGATGGTCGTTTGGCTCTTGGTCAGCGACGAGCCGCCCCTGAGCTTGGCCAGACCGAAGTCCATGACCTTGGCCCGGCCCTTGGCCGTGACCATGATGTTGGCGCTCTTGACGTCCCGGTGGATGATGCCCTTGCCGTGGGCTTCCCCAAGCCCGGCCGCGACCTGGTTGACGATCTCGATGGCTTCAGCCGCGTCCAGCGGCCCCTTCCGGACCCTGTCCCGAAGCGTCTCGCCCTCCACGTACTCCATGGCGATGTAGGGACGGTCTTCGCTTTCCCCGACTTCGTGGATGACGCAGATGTTGGGGTGGTTCAGGGCCGCGGCCGCTTGGGCCTCGATCAAGAACCGCTCCTTGAGCTCCGGCGCGTCCATGAGATGCGGCGGCAGGAACTTCAGGGCCACGGCCCTCTTGAGCTTGAGATCCTCGGCCTTGTAGACGACCCCCATGCCCCCGGCCCCGACCTCCTCGACTATCCGATACTTGCCTGCGACGAGGGAGCCCGGCTTCAGGACGCGAACCGGGGTCTCCAGGGTCTTGGTCAGGGAGGCCGCCTCCGGGCTCGCCCCGGCGCCCGCTCCCGCTCCCAGCGGCGCCGCGCAGTGGCCGCAGAACTTCGAGTCGTCCCTGTTCTCGGCGTGGCAGCGGGAGCATTTCATGGCACCCTCCTCCTTGTCGATGCCCGAAAACGGCTAGCCGGTCTTCAGGATCTCCGTCGTCCGCGCCAGCATCTTCCCGGCGGTCTCGATGACCTCCTGCGCTCCCCGGATCGAAAACTTCAGGCCATAATCCGCTTCCTGACGAAGATACATCCCATGCTCGAATTCCTGCAGGAGCGACCGCTCGATCTCTCCCGCATACAGCTCCCGCAGGGCCACGAACAGGGCATGGTGGCCCTTTTCCCGGTAACCCTTGTCGAACAGCAGGGCCCGCGCGCTGTGGAACATCGCGTAATAGCCTTGGATGGTCGCCCACTTGGACTTCTTCGATGCGAGAGACTCCCGGGCATCGCTCAGGTCCTCCCGCGCCGCCGTAAGCTCTTTCGCGATCAGGGCCGGGTCCCGCTTGACCTTCACGATCTTGTGGTCCTCGATCAATCGCTGGAACGCCGAGCTCAGGCCGTTTCCCACAGTATCAATCCCCTGTCGATGCGTTCAAAGAGCGGCCGGTCCTCCCGGCGGATCCGCGCATAATCCTCGAAGTCCACGATGATCGGGGCCAGCGGCCTTTCGCTCCCGCGGTTGAAGGCGCTCACCGCTCTTTTGACGGCTTCCCTATCGTCCGTCAGGATGAGCACGTCGATGTCGCTTTCAGGAACGTCCGTGCCCTCGGCGCAGCTCCCGAACAGAAGGACTTTCCTGGCCGTCTCCTTGAGCCCCTCGACGAACGGCCGGAGCTCCCAGACGTTCCATAGCGCCTTCATCTGCCTCACGAACGGATCGTCCGAGTTCAGCCGGTAGAAGACCTGGCGGCCCTTTTCAGCCCTCCCTAGGATGGACAGGGCGGCAAGCTCCCGGAGGATCTTGTTGGCCGAGCCCTTGCTGATCCCCGTATGCCTCAGGACCTCGCGCTCGTGATATTCGGCCGTCGGGTGGGCGAAGAAGAACCCCAGGACCTTCAGGGTCGTCGGCTTCAGGAAGTCCATTTTTTCGGGCATATGCTCAAAATATTATACTATCAGTATAATAATTTGTTAGGCCACTGTCAACCGTGCGGCGTCCATCCCCGTGGCCTGACGAAGAATATGCGAGCGCGGGATTCATCTCTTCACCGGCCCCAAGTACTTGTCCAGCCAGGCCGGGATGGCCCTTCAGGGCCGACGCCCGCCTCCAGCCCCAGCGGCGCCGCGCAGTTGCCGCAGAAGCGGGTCGAATCAGGGTTTTCGCCACCACAGCGCGGGCACCTCATTCCCCTTCTCCCAGCTTGAAAGTTGCTAGAAAGATACCACCGAAAGACCGGGAATGCAAATCAGCGGAGAGGAGGAGAAGACCGCTTATTTCTTGGTCCGCTTGCCGGTGACCCCCGCGGAGATCATGAGCTCCGCGTTGGAGATGACCCCTTCCATGACGTCCTCCCCGATCTTGGCCTCGACCGCCCAGGGCCGGGCCAGGCCGTCGGGGGGGCTGGGAACGTTGAGGGCCATCTTCAGCAGCGTCCCGTCGTAGGAGACGTCGGAGGCCGGCGCGTCGGTGAACATCCCGTACTGCTCGCTGGCCTTGGCCGTGAGCTTGCCCTCCGTCTCTTCCACGAGAAGGGTCAGGTAAAAGGACTGCCCATCGGCGTAGACCTCGACCGCCCAGGTCCCCAGGACCTTGGCGTTATCCGGCTTGTCCGGCTTAGCCGCTGTTTGCCCGGCCTCCGCGGCCAAGGCGCCGGCGAGGGCGAATGCCGCCAGGACCATAAAGGCATGGGTCATTCTCATCGAAACCTCCTTACGTGGTCGGGCCGAGGGGCCTCCGAAGACCTCTATCATCCGGAATCCGGGGGCAATAATCAAGGACCTTTGTCGTCCGGCCCGGCAAACTGATATAATCCCCGGCGCGGGAGAAGGACAAACCATGGATTACGACGGCCGGCACCTTCGGATCTTCAACTCGGAACGCCTGGGCCGGAAACTGGCCGCCGGGATCGAGCGCCTCGGCCGTGAAAACGTCATTCCCCGGATCTGGTCGCGGGACCATACCGTGTGGAAACCCGACGACGTCGAGATCTCGAACCGGCTGGGTTGGCTCGACGCGCCGTCAGTCTCGGAAAAGGACGTCCCGGCGATGGAGGCCTTTTCCGCCGCGCTCCGGCAGGAGGGCTTCACCCGGGCCGTTGTCCTCGGCATGGGCGGGTCGAGCCTGGCCCCCGAGGTCTTCGGCCGGGTCTTCCCCAAAGGCGCGGGACACCTCGACCTCGACGTGCTGGACACGACCGAGCCGGGGACGGTCAGGGACTTCGCCGCCGGTCTCGACCTCGAGCGGACCTTGTTCCTCGTCTCTTCGAAGTCCGGGACGACGGCCGAGCTCGTCTCTCTCTTCTGCTATTTCTTCGATTCTGCGCGGCGGGCCCTCGGTGAGGAAAGGGCCGGAAAACGATTCGCGGCCGTCACCGATCCGGGAACCGCGTTGGCTGAGCTGGCGCGCAAGCTCCGTTTCCGGGCCGTGTTCCACGGCCGGCCCGAGGTAGGCGGCCGGTTCTCGGCCCTCACGGCGTTCGGTCTTCTCCCCGCGGCCCTCAAGGGGCTCGACCTGCGGAGGCTCCTCGCCGCGGGCCGGGCCGCGGCCGCCGGCTGCCGCGTCGTTGACCCGGCGCTGAACCCCGGAGCCCTGCTCGGCTGCCTGATGGGCCTAGCCGCCGAAGAGGGCATGAACAAGCTGACGCTTCTCATACCGCCGGACCTCGACCCCCTCGCCGCCTGGCTCGAACAGCTCGTCGCCGAGAGCACAGGAAAAGAGGGCCGGGGCATCGTCCCGGTCCCGGAGCGCTCCGTGCGGCCGCCCGAGAGCTACGGGAACGACCGGCTTTTTGTCCGCGTCGAGCAGGGCGGCGCGGAGCCCGGCCCGGATGTCCTGGCGTTGATCGGATCGGGGGCCCCCTTGGCCAAGCTCGACCTGCCCGACGCCTACGGCCTGGGCGGGCATTTTTTCCTCTGGGAGTTCGCCACGGCCGTGGCCGGCCATCTCATGGGGATAAATCCCTTCGACCAGCCCGATGTCGAAACCACCAAGAAACGAACGAAGGAGATCCTGGCGGGCCCTTCGACGGGACGGACCGCGGACCGGCCGGGACCGGCCTTGACGTCGGGGCCGCTGAGGGTCCGCACGTCGAGCAAGACGGGCAGCCCCGCGGAGGCCCTCGGCGGCCTCCTCGGCTCGGCCCGCAAAGGCGATTATCTCGCGGTCCTGGCCTTCGCCCCGCCGAACGCCGAAGTCGGCCGGTCGCTCGAAGGCCTCGCCGACCGGCTCCGCGACAAGAGCGGGCTCCCTGTCACCTTGGGCTTCGGCCCCCGGTATCTCCACTCGACCGGACAGCTCCACAAGGGGGACGGAGGCGACGGGATCTTCCTGCAGCTGGCTTCCGCCTCCTTGCCGGACGTGCTTATCCCCGAGGTCGAAGGCGTCAAGCGTCCCGCGGTCTCGTTCGGAGAGCTGTTCGACGCTCAGAGCCGGGGAGACCAGCGGGCCCTCGAGGATAAAGGCCGCCGGGTCCTGCGGATCGAGATCGACGGCCCGGCCGCGGCCGGCATCTCGGCGCTCGTCGCGCTGCTTTCTTGATACGGGTACGGGTCCAAAAAAAAAGGACAGCCCCGGCGGGGCTGTCCTCGATCTTGGATGTCCGTTCTCAGTACAGGCCGGCGTAGATGACGTCGGCGCGGAAGAGCTCCTTGGAGCGGGTGCGGACCTTGGCGTCCACGGTGTCCTTGATGTCGAGATACAACCAGAAAGAGTCGAACAGCCGCAGCTTCCGCATGTAGTATTGGGCGTAGGTCGTGACGCCGTCGACGACGATCTTGCCGGATTCCCGGCCCCGGTCGTCGGACAAGACGATGTGGGTGACCGTCTTTTCCTGGCCGGCCTCTTTCACGGTCGACTCCTTGAGCACGCCGAAGACCTTGCCCCGGCCCTTGTTCTGCCACTCATCGGGCTTGTTGACCCCGGTGATGATCAGGGGCTGGAAGCCTTCCCGGTCCTTGACCTCGACGAAGTCCTCCATTTGGAATTCCACGGTCCGGGTGAACACGTTGGAGTACGTTCCCGCTTCGCCCTTGACGTCGACGGAGTCGGCCTGGAAGATCGAGGGGTGTTGGTCCAGGAGCTCTCCCTTGATCTTGATGTCCTTGCCCACGAGAGTCGCCGCGTCGAAGCCCTGGAGGACGATGTCGAAGCCCTGGGCGGTCGGAAGATACAGATATCGTCCCAGCGCCGTCTTGACCGTGCCTTCGTATTCGGTATAGGTCATCTGAGCGGCGACGTCGGCCTCAACCGCTTCCTTCTTGCAGGCGGTCGTCCCGGCGAGGACAACGGCCACGGCCAAACACACGAGGACGAATCCCAATCTTTTCGCGGAAGTCATTGCTCTTACCTCCATGCTCGAGTGAATCATAGGTCCATTCATGAGGGATGAAGAGTCAATTTATACCACTCCCTCCGCAAAAAGTAAAGTGGTATCGGCCGCTTTTTCAGCCTTTTTTCTTGACGCCCCCCGGCTTCCCGGAGGAGGACCGGGAGGAGGAAGAGGGCGAGGAGGACGGGCTCGAGGAAGAGGCCCTCGAGCCCGACCCGCCGGCCGACCTGACCGAGGGGGCGCTCGAACGGGAAGGGGAAGAATAGGAGCTTCTCGGCTGGGAGGGAGAGGAGGGGCGCGAAACGCTCGGCCGGGAAGGCGAAGGCGAGCCCGAACCCCGGGAGGAAGGGGCGGCCATCCTGGATGACCCTTGGGAGACCGTCGTTCGACTTCCGGTCGGCGTTCGGCCCGATGCGGCCGGTGCTTGTCCCGATCCGGTCCTGGTCCCGGTGGTCAACCGGGACGGGTAGACGCTCGAAGCGGCGGGGGCCTGCCTGACCGCCCGCCCGGAGGATGAGACCCGGTTTTCGTCCTTTTTTATCTTTTGGGCCGCGCTCCCGGAGTCCGTCTTTGAGGAAGAAGGAGCTTGCCTGATTGTGGGAGGGACCCGGGCCGGGGCATCCCCGGCGCCTGAGCCCGCTCCGGGATCCGCCCTCCGCATGGTCGGGGGGCGTCTTTCCGAGGTTCCGCTCTGTTCCCGAAGCCCGGTCGCTTGCCGGGCGGGGTAGGAACGGACGCTTCGCTCGGTAGAGCCGGTCGATACGCCGGCGGGACGCCCGTCGGACCCTTCCGAGAGAGAGCCTCTTCGAACGGACGGCAGGGACGGGTCGGCGCTCCTGGCCGGCGCCTTTGCCCCGGAGGTCTCGCCGCGCGGGCTGATCCGTGAGGTCGGCAGGGACCGGGAGGAGGGAATGTTCTTCGGGACGGCCTGCCCGGCGGACCCGGCGGACAGGGCCCTTTTGGCTGCGACGGCCTGAGGCCCGGCGGTGTTCACGACGGGGCGAAGGGACGGCTGCTGGGCCTTGAGGGAGACTTTGCTTATCCGGCTGAGCTCGGTCTGGCCGATCTGATGCCGGTGGACGTTGGGGTCCTGGAGACTGTTCCTGTGGACGACCGTCAGGGCCCGGTTGTGGGCCGGGAAATGGTTATCGAAGTGCCGGTCGTAGAAATAGTTGTTGATGACCACGACGGGCCGGTTGTACCAGCCCAAGGGGCACCAGCCGACGTAGCCGGAACCCGACCACCAGTGGACCCACGCCGGCCGCCAGTGATGATGGGGGATCCAGTACCAGCCGAGCCCGACCCGCCAGTGCCAGCGGCCGTAATGGTAAACGGCCCAACCCCAAGATTCCGCGGAAACCCAGTTCCAGCCGATGGAGGCATACCAGACCCAGCGCCCGAAATGATATGGCCGCCAGTCAGGCTCGTAGACAGCGGGGACCCATACGTGACCGTAGGGCCGCTCATAGACCCAGCTTCCGTTGCTGTCGAGCTCCTCTTGGTAGGCGTCGAGCTCCTGGGGCAGATATCGCTTGTCGCTTCTGCGGGCCAGGAGAGAATCGCGGGAACGGCTCCAATCGTCGAACTCGTCGCCGCGGTCATAGAAATAGTCCGGATCGCCGAGGAGACGTCCGTCGGCGGCGGACACGGATTCGAGGCTGCGGACCATCACCGACCCGCTCTCGGAGGCCGCTTCCAGGCTCCCTTCATGGACGAACGCCTCGGTCATCCGGGCGGCGTCGACGTCGAACCTGTAGAGCCCCGCTTCGAGGATATAGAAGGAGGCGTCGGGGGTGTGGACTTCGACGCCCTTATCCTCGACAAGGGCGCTGACCCTCAGAAAAGCCCGCCCCTCGAGAATGTGGATCTTGATGTACTCTTGGCCCTCCTGGGGCAGGATGGCGAACTCAAGGCTCGTGTTCTCGTCGAGGCGAAGGTAGTTGCGACGGCCGAAATGGACCTCGGCCCGGCCCCGCTCGGTTCCCATCTTGTCTCCCTGGACGAGGGCCAGGTTGACCTCGCCTTTTTCGTAGCCCAGGTCGGAGGCCCTCTGGACGTAAACGTCGCCGTTGACGTAGCTGAGCCGGGCGAAGCTGTAGGGATAGAAGGTCTCTTCCTGGCCGGCCAGCCCGAGCGGAATGGAAACGATGAGCGCCGCTAGGAGGCTTGTCAGTTTCTTCATCGTCTTTCTCCTTCCACCCCGTGCTTTTGCAACTTCCATGCCAGCCGCCTTACCCTGGAGGATCAGGGCCCCTTCGTCCTTTATAGAGGACAGTTGTCACGGCTCAAGACGGTACTCCCGCCCCGATAAAAGAAGAGCTAAAAAATAAGGGCGGGCCTCCGACAGGAGGACCGCCCTTGAGGTCAAGGTCGAGACGGGTCTACCAGCGGCGCCAGCCGAGAGGCCGGTCGCGGTACATGCCCCGACCCGGCCTATGCCAGCGGCCCATGCCCGGACCCATGGACCGGCCGGGCCCCCTGAAGCCCATCGGCCCCACGGCCATCCGGCCGCGTCCCATCATTCCGGGCCGGCCCCGAAAAGCTCCCCGATAGCTGTTCATCTTCTCGAGCTGTTCGGGCGTGAAGATCGCCTGCCACCCAGCGCGGCTCTTGACGGCCGCCTTGAGCCGGTCGGCGCGGAGGTTAGACATCCGGTCGATCGCGCCGTTGATCTTGGCCTCGTTGGCCGCGGGGTCCTTCATCAGCTCATCGAGCTCGCCGCGCATCTTCATCATCTGGCCGCGGAAGGCCCGGCTGTCCTCGATCCTGGCCTCGCGGAAGGCTTCGAGCTTCTTCTCCTGCTCGGGCGTGAGGTCGAGGATGTCCCGGGCGGCCATCCGCAGCCTCGGCATGGGCCGGTCATCGCCCTGGTCCCCGGGCGCCTGGGCCGCCGCCGGAAGCGCCAGAAGGGCCGCCAGGAAGACGGCCGTCAGGGCCGATGTTATCGCGGCTCCGGTCATTTTTTTCATGTTCAGCCTCCTCGACGATATGTCCAACCCTTTAGACGACGAGACGCCGAAAACCTTTGAACGGCCCCGGGGCCTATTCTCTCCGGTGCCTCATCCGGTCCAGGGTGACGGCGATGACGATGATGGCCCCGATGATGATCTCCTGGATGTAGTTCGGCCAGCCCATCATCGTACAGCCGTTGCGGAGAAAGGACATGATCATGACCCCGATCATGGTGCCCAGGACGCTGCCCTCGCCGCCGCTCAGGCTCCCGCCGCCGATGACGACCGCGGCGATGATGTCGAGCTCCAGGCCGACGGCCACCGTGGGGTCGCCGACCGTCAGCCGCGAGAACTCCATGACCCCGGCCAGGCCACAGAAAAGGCCGCCGATGACATAGATGAGCGCCTTGACCCGGCCGGTCCGGATGCCGCAGAGACGGGCCGCGGGTTCGCTCGAGCCGATGGCGAAGATGTGCCGGCCGAAGACGGTGCGCCGGAGGACGACGGCCATGAGAATGGCCAGCAGGATGACGCCCCAGACCCCCGGGGCCGCGAGCAGCCAGGACGGGCGCGGGCGCCGGGCCATGAGCTCGTTGACCCAGGTCATGGGCGCGTCGATCTTCTGATTGCCGGCGATCCACTTGGCCGCCCCGCGGGCGATGCCCATCATGCCCAGCGTGACGATGAACGGGATGAGCCGCAGTCTCGTGATCAGGGCGCCGTTGACCAGGCCGACGGCCGCTCCCGTGAGGACCCCCAGGGCCACGGCGGCCAAAGGCGGCGCC
>VGJC01000104.1 GCA_016867635.1 Candidatus Aminicenantota bacterium
CATCACCTTCGCCCATCTCAAGGGGACCCTCGAATATTTCATCCGGGCCCTGTTCGGCGAGAAGATCAAGGTCCGATTCCGTCCGAGCTTCTTTCCCTTCACGGAGCCCTCGGCCGAGGTCGACATCGAGTGCATCGTCTGCGGAGGGCGGGACGCCGGCTGCCGGGTCTGCGGCGGGACCGGCTGGAAGGAGATCCTGGGGTCCGGGATGGTCAACCCCCAGGTCTTCAAGAACGTCAACATCGACCCGGAAAAATATTCCGGGTGGGCCTTCGGCCTGGGCATCGACCGGACGGCCATGTTCGCCTTCGGCATCACCGAGATGCGCCACTTCTATGAGAACGATTTGAGATTCCTCAGGCAGTTCCACCTCAAATGAAGATCAGCCTCGATTGGATCCGCGAGTACGTCAAGGTGGACCTCCCTGTGCCCGAGCTCATCGATCGGCTGACAATGATCGGGCTGGTCGTCGAGTCGGTCGAAGAGCGGGACGGGGACGCCGTGCTGGATGTGGAGACCTACGCCAACCGGCCGGACACCCTCGGCCACTTGGGGATCGCCCGCGAGATAGCGGTCATGCTCGGCCTGCCCCTGGAGGACAAGTCCTGGCCGCTCGTCGAGCTCCCGGAGAAAGCGTCCGATGTCGCCGGCGTCCAGGTCCTGGACCCGGCTCTCTGCCCCCGGTACTGCGGCGCCGTCGTCCGGGGCCTCACGGTCGGCCCTTCCCCCGACTGGCTGAGAAAAAGGCTCGAGGCCATGGGCCTGAAGCCCATCAACAACGTCGTCGACGTCTCCAACTACGTGCTCTTTGCCACGGCCCAGCCCATCCACGCCTTCGATCTGGCCAAGGTCTGCGAGGCCGAGATCGTCGTCCGCCGGGCCCAGAGGGGCGAGCGCCTGATGGACCTCGACGGCCACGACCTAGAGCTCGCGCCGGACATGCTGGTCATCGCCGACGCGTCCAAGCCGGTGGCCCTGGCCGGGGTCATCGGGGGCCGGGACTCCGGCGTCTCCGGATCCACCCGCGACGTCTTCATCGAAAGCGCGTATTTCGATCCCGTTTCGGTCCGCCAGACCGCCAAGAAGCTCGGCCTGTCGACCGATGCCTCTTACCGTTTCGAGCGGGGCACGGACGTGTCGTTCCCGCCTCACGCCGCCCTCATGGCGGCCTCCCTTCTGACCCAGATGGGGGGGAAGGCCGCCCGGGGGATCATCGATGTCTATCCCAAACCCCGCAAGCCCAAGTCGCTGCGTCTCCGTCAGCGCCGCGTCGGCGAGCTCCTCGGGGTGAGCGTCCCGGAGGACTTCGTCGGCCGCGTCCTCGGGAGCCTGGGCTTCCGGGCCAAGGCCTCTTCGCAAGGGATCTGGACCATTGAGGTCCCGACCTTCCGGGTGGACATCGACAGAGAGGCCGACCTCATCGAGGAGATCGCCCGCTTTTACGGTTACGACCGCATCCCCTCGGAATTCACGCCGGTCAAGTCCTTCGATCTCGGGACTGACCGTCAACAGGACCGCCTCGACAAGATCCGCCGGACGCTCCTCGAACAGGGTTTCGACGAGGTCATCAACTGGAGCTTCGCGGACCCCGAGAAGGAAGAGGTCATGGGCAGCGGCCGTCCGACCGTGGCCATCCGCAACCCCATCTCCGTCCGGGCTTCCGTGCTCCGGACGACCCTCCTGACGGGTCTCGTCGAGAACGCGGCCTGGAACCTCAACCGCGGGCTCGAGGGGGTCCATGTCTTCGAGGCCGGGAACGTTTACTTCTGGGAAGGGGAAGAGCACCGGGAACAGCTTCATCTCGGGTTGCTCACGACCGGGGCCCTGCCCGGGTCGGGCTGGCGGGCGAGCGGGGAGGCCACGGACTTTTACGTTCTCAAGGGCGCTGTCGAGGCCCTCCTGGCCAGCCTCCGGTATGAGCCGTTCACCTTCGAACCGGCCGACCATCCCTATTTCGAGCCCGGCCAAGCCCTGACCCTGTTTTACAGGGGACAGGCCGTGGCCCGCCTGGGACGGCTCAGGGAGGCGGTCGCCGAGGCGGCGTCCGTCACGCGGCCTGTTTTCGCCGCCGAGGTCGATCTGGCCTGTCTGTTCGAAAAGACCCCGCGGCCGTTCCAATACGCCCCGGTCCCGAAATTCCCCGGCGTCCACCGCGACCTGTCTTTCCTCGTGGGCCGGGGCGTTTCCTACGAGGACGTCAGGAAAGCCCTCGATAAGCTGACCCTGCCCCTGCTCGAGGGCTACGAACTCATCGACCGGTTCAGCGGCCCGACCTTGCCGCCGGACAAGGTCAGCCTGTCGTTCCGGTTCCGGTACAGGCACGCCAAGAGAACGCTGACGGCCGAGGAAGTGGACCGTGTCGAGGAAGAGATCCTCGGTCACTTGAGATCGGCCTTGGACATCCAATTGAGGGAGGCTAAAATTGACATCCGAGCTTGAGCGCATTAAAATACTGGAAGGGAAGATCGGCCAGGTCGTCGACCACGTCCACAAGCTCACGGCCGAGAACGAGAAGCTGAAGCAGCAGATCAAGGAGCTGCGGGCCGACAAGAAGGAATCCGACGAGAACGCCCGCAAGGTCGCCCGGCTGGACGATGAACTGAAGAAATTCGAGGGCGAGCGGGAAGCCCTGAAGGGGAGGATCGAGGCCATCATCGGCCAGATCGATCAGCTGGGGCTATGACCGACAGGATTCTCGAGATCGAGATCTACGGACAACGATACAAGATCCGCGTCAAAGGAGAAGAGGATGAAAGATATATCGGCCACTTGACTTCGTTCGTTGATCAGAAGATGCACGAAGTGGCGGTGAAATCCCAGTCCGCGGACATGACCAAGATCGCCGTCCTGGCGGCCTTGAACATCGCGGACGAGCTGTTTCTGGGCCAGAAAAAACTCGATCAACTCAACGAAGCGCTTGGCCACATGGAGACGGAGATCGAAAGCTTGGAGGTTCATCTTTTCGAAGATGAAAAAACATACACGAAGCGGAACGAAGTTCCCTCTTGAGGGGGGCTTCCCGGGCCATCGGCTTTCGGGACGGCCGGATATCCGGTCCGGCCCGGGCGCGGCCCGGGTCCTTGCCCCGGCGGGCCATCCCCGGGTTCCCGGCGTCTGACGCCCTCCTTTCTTTCGACCGGTCTCCTCTGCCCATTTCGAGAGGAGGTTAGTCACGTGAATATCATAACTTATGTCGGCCTGGCCGTTATCGCCATACTCGCGGGGGCCGTGGTCTTTCTCCTGATCAAGAGGAAAGAAGGGACCCGCCGCATTTTCGAAGCCCAGGAGGAGGCCCGGCTGATCATCAGCCAGGCCAGGGAAGAGGGGGAAAAGGCCAAGCGGGAGGCGGCCCTCGAGGCCCGGGAGCGGGACCTCAGCCGCCAGGCCGAGCTCGAAGCCCACAACCGGGAGAAGCAGCGCAAGATCAACGAGCTGGAGCGCCGGCTCCTCAACAAGGAGGAGAACCTCGAGCGCCGGCTGCAGTCCGTGGAAAGGAAGGAGAAGGACTTCTCCCAGAAGGAGCGCCGGCTCTTCGACAAGGAAAAGGACCTCGAGCTCGAAGAGGCCAAGATCGCGGAGACCCTGAAGAAGATGGCCGAAGAGCTCGAGCGCATCTCCGGCCTGACCCAGGAAGAGGCCAAGGCCATGCTGATCAAGAGGATCGAGGACGAGGCCAAGCTCGAGGCCATCGGCACGGTCCGCCGGATCGAGGAGGAGGCCAGGGAAAAGGCCAACGCCCTGGCCCGGGAGATCGTCACCAACGCCATCCAGCGCTCGGCCGCCGAGCATGTCGTCGAGACCACGGTCTCGGTCGTCGACCTGCCCTCGGAGGACATGAAGGGCCGGATCATCGGCCGCGAGGGCCGCAACATCCGGGCCCTCGAGATGGCCACGGGCGTCGACATCATCGTCGACGACACGCCGGAGGCGGTCATCCTGTCGAGCTTCGACCCCATCCGCCGGGAGCTGGCCCGGCTGTCCATCCAGAAGCTGGTCACGGACGGCCGGATCCATCCGGCCCGGATCGAGGACATCGTCGAGTCGGTCAAGAACGACCTCGAGCAGAAGATCAAGCAGGAGGGCGAGTCGGCCGTCCTGGAGCTCAAGGTCCGGGACATCCATCCCGAGCTCATCAAGCTCCTCGGCAAGCTCAAGTACCGGACGAGCTACGGGCAGAACGTCCTGCAGCACACCAAGGAGGTCGCCATGCTGGCGGCCATGATGGCCCGGGAGATCGGGCTCGACCCGAACGTCGCCTTGAGGGCCGGGCTGCTCCATGACATCGGCAAGGCGGTCGACAGGGACACCGAAGGGACGCACACCGAGCTCGGCGTCGAGCTGGCCAAGAAGTACGGCGAATCGGAGAAGGTCGTTCAGGCCATCGCCTCCCACCACCGGGACGTGGATTTCCCGTCCATCGAGGCCGTCCTCATCCAGGCCGCGGACACGCTCTCGGCCGCCCGTCCGGGCGCCCGCCGGGAGCTCCTCGAGACCTACATCCAGCGGCTGGAGAAGCTCGAAGAGATCGCGGCCTCCTTCGAAGGGGTCTCCAAAGCCTTCGCCCTCCAGGCCGGCCGCGAGATCCGCATCATCGTCGAGAGCCTCAAGATCTCCGACGACCGGGCCGCCCTCCTGGCCAAGGAGACCGCCCAGAAGATCAAGAACGAACTCGATTACCCCGGGCAGATCAAGGTCACGGTCATCCGGGAGATGAGGGCCGTCGAATATGCCCGGTAAGTTCGGCGTCCTGTTCCTCGGCGACATCGTCGGACGGACGGGCCGCCGGGCCATGGACAAGTTCCTGCCGGGCCTGGTCAAGAAGTACGCGCCGTCCATGATCATCGCCAACGGGGAGAATGCCGCCGGGGGGAGCGGCGTCACGGAGGACATCGGCAAGGACCTGTTCCTCCACGTCGACGTGCTGACCTCGGGCAACCACATCTGGGACAAGAAAGAGGCCCTGCCCTACCTCGAACACGAACCCCGGCTCCTGCGGCCCGCGAACTATCCGGCCGTCAACCCGGGCCGGCATTCCTACGTTTTTCAGAACGCCGACGGGATCAAGGCCGCCGTGCTGAACCTTCAGGGCCGGGTCTTCATGGAGCCCCTGGACTGCCCTTTCCGCAGGGCCGATGAGGAGGTGGCCGTCCTGGCCGCCGAAACCCCGATCATCATCGTCGACATCCACGCCGAGGCGACCTCCGAGAAGCAGGCCCTCGGCTGGTATCTCGACGGCCGGGTCTCGGCCGTCATCGGTACTCACACCCACGTCCCGACGGCCGACGAGCGGGTCCTGCCCAAGGGCACGGCCTACATCACGGACGCGGGCATGGCCGGCGGCCGCAACGCGGTGATCGGCATCGCCCGGGACCAGGCCCTCCAGCGGTTCCTGACCTCGAGGCCGCAGCGCTTCGAACCCTCCCGGGACGGGTTGTTCCTGTCCGGGGTTTTCATCGAGATCGACCCGGCCACGGGAAAAGCCCTGGCCATCCGGCGCGAGGTCCTGGCGGAGGACGGAGGCGATGCCTGAGGGGCTGGTCGAGCGCGAGCGGGTCTACTCGGTCTCCGAGGTGACCGAGCTCGTCAAGGCCGCCCTCGAGGTCGCCTTCCCCCAGGTCCTGGTCGAGGGAGAGGTCTCCGGCTACAAGCGGGCCGCCTCCGGGCACGTCTTCTTCACTCTCAAGGACGAAAAGGTTTCCCTGAATTCCCCGGTCCTCAAGGCCGTCATGTGGCAGAGCCATGCCCGCAAAGTCGCCTTCGAGATGAAGGACGGTCTCAAGGTCATTTGCCGGGGAAAGATCAGCGTCTACGAACCTCGCGGCGACTACCAGCTCTACGTCGACCTGGTCGAGCCCAAAGGCAAGGGGGCCCTTCAGCTGGCCTTCGAGCAGCTCAAGGCCAAGCTCAAGGCCGAGGGGCTTTTCGAGCCCGGGCGGAAGAAGAAGCTCCCTCTCCGGCCGCGGACGATCGGGGTCGTCACCTCGCCGACGGGGGCGGCCGTCCGCGACATCCTCCGGGTCCTCGAGCGCCGCTACGCCAAGCTGCGCGTCCTCATCTACCCGGCCAAGGTCCAGGGCGAGGGGGCGGCCCGGGAGATCGCCGAAGGGCTCGATCACCTGGGGGCCCGGCCGGAGATCGACGTCATCATCGTCGGCCGCGGGGGGGGCTCCATCGAGGACCTCTGGGCCTTCAACGAGGAAGCCGTGGCCCGGGCCATCGCCCGCTCGCCCAAGCCGGTCATCTCCGCGGTCGGGCACGAGATCGATTTCACCATCGCCGACTTCGTGGCCGACGTCCGGGCCTCGACGCCCTCGGCGGCCGCCGAGATGGTCATCGAGAAAGAGGAAGCCTTCCAGGAGCGCATCGACTCCCTGGCCCGCCGTGCGGCCGAGCTCCTGCGATACGACCTTCAGGAGCGGCGCTCCGGGGTCGCCGACCTGGCCCGGCACCGGATCTTCCAGAATTTCCGGATCCGGCTCCTGAACCTCGGGCAGCGCTTGGACGACCTCGACGGCCGGGCCCGGAACGTCGTCCGCGCCGAGCGCCAGGGCCTCGCGGAGATGAAGGGCCGGGCCCTCCTCCAGGCCGAAAAGCTGGTCCACCTCGTTCGGGCCAAGCAGCGGGACCGCGAAGGAGCCTGGGAGCGGCTTTCGGCGGCCCTCAACGCCCTCAGCCCGCTCGCCGTTCTGAAGAAGGGCTATGCCCTGGTCTGGCGGGACGGCGGGCTGCGTCTGGTCCGCAAGGTCGAGGAGCTCGCCGCGGGAGAGACGGTCATCGTCTCCTTTTACAAGGGCGAGTTCCAGGCCCAGGTCCGCGGCGTCGACCGCAAGAAACTCCTGGAATCGCGGTTCCTGAAGGAGAGCTCATGACCAATATGACCTTCGAGAAAGCCCTGGCCGAGCTCGAGCAGATCGTGGCCAAGCTCGAAAAGGGAGGGATCTCCCTCAACGAATCCCTGGCTCTTTTCGAGAAGGGCGTCAAGCTGACGCGATTCCTGCGCGGCGAGCTGGACAAGGCCGAACGGAAGATCGAGATCCTGCTCAAGGACGAGAAAGGCGCCCTGCGGACCGAGGACTTCGAGCCCGGGGAGCCCGAAGAGGACGATGACGGGGAGGCAAAATAGCCGTGGTCCTCGATACCATCTGTCAGCCCGGCGATGTCCGCAAGCTCTCCCGCCAGGAGCTCGCCCAGCTGGCCGACGAGATCCGGGTTCTCATCCTCGAGACGGTCTCCAAGAACGGCGGCCATCTGGGCTCGAACCTGGGCGTCGTCGAGCTGACCCTGGCCCTGCACTCCGTCTTCGACTCGCCGCGGGACAAGATCGTCTGGGACGTCGGCCATCAATGCTACACCCATAAGATCCTGACCGGCCGCCGGGAGCGGTTCCGCGGCCTCCGGAAGTGCGGCGGCATCCTGGGCTTCCCCTGCCGCGAGGAGAGCGAGCACGACCCCTACAACACGGGCCACGCCTCGACGGCCCTGTCGGCGGCCCTGGGCATGGCCGTCGCCCGGGACAAGGCGGGCGAAGACCACCACGTCATCGCCGTCGTCGGCGACGGGAGCCTGACCGGGGGAGTGGCCCTGGAAGCCCTGAACCAGATCGGCCACCTCAAGACCCGCTTGATCATCGTCCTCAACTACAACGAGATGTCCATCTCGGCCAACGTCGGGGCCTGGTCGAAATACCTGTCCTACCTCGTGTCCGGCCAGCACATCATCCGCATCAAGGACCAGGCCAAATCCATCCTCAGGAACATCCCCAAGATCGGCTGGCCGCTCATCAGGGCCGGCCGGGCCCTCGAGGAGCTGATCAAGAAGACCATTTTCCCGGGGCTCGTCTTCACCGAGCTGGGGATCCGCTACGTCGGACCGGTCCAGGGCCACAACATCGAGTCTCTCACCGAGGCCTTCGCGCTGGCCAAGAAATACGACGGGCCCATCCTCATCCAGTGCGTGACGCAGAAGGGCCGGGGCTACCAGCCGGCCCGCTCCCATCCGGAGAAATTCCACGGCGCCGGGCCGTTCCACATCTCGACCGGCGAGCCGCTGAACAGCGAATCGGCGCCGTCGTTCTCCGGAGTGTTTGGCGAGGCCCTGGTCAAGATCGCCGGAATGGACAAGAAGGTCGTGGCCATCACCGCGGCCATGGGCGAGGGCACGGGGCTCCGCGGGTTCTCGAAGAGATACCCGGACCGCTTCTTCGACGTCGGCATCGCCGAGCAGCACGCCGTGACCTTCGCCTCCGGCCTGGCCGTCTCGGGGCTCAAGCCCGTCGTGGCCATCTATTCCACGTTCCTCCAGCGGGCCTACGACCAGGTTTACCACGATGTCTGTCTGATGGACCTGCCGGTCGTCTTCGCCCTGGACCGGGCGGGCATCGTCCCCGACGACGGGCCCACGCACCAAGGCGTCAACGACATCGCTTACCTCCGGCACATGCCCAACATGATCGTCTGCGCGCCGCGCGATGAGAACGAGCTCCAGCACATGATGTGGTCGGCCCTGTCCTACGGACACCCGGTTTCCATCCGGTTCCCCAAGGCCCGGGGGCTGGGGGTGCCGATGGACGAGGCCTTCCGGACGATCCCCGTCGGGCGGAGCGAGGTCCTCAAGGAGGGCCGGGACCTCGTCCTCGCGTTCGGGAACATGGTCTATCCGGCCCTCGCGGCCGCCCGCCTGCTGGAGAACGAAGGCCTCTCGCTGGCCGTGGTCAACGCCCGGTTCGTCAAG
>VGJC01000105.1 GCA_016867635.1 Candidatus Aminicenantota bacterium
CAGCCATGACGGGCGACGGCGTGAATGACGCCCCGGCCCTCAGAAAGGCGGACATCGGCGTGGCCATGGGGATCACCGGCACGGACGTGACCAAAGAAGCCGGAGCGATGACATTGCTTGACGACAACTTCGCCTCCATTGTCGGGGCGGTGGAAGAAGGCAGGAAGATATTCAGCAATATCAAGAAATACCTAATGTATCTGCTTTCTTCCAACACCGGTGAGATCCTCCTCATGGCCGGCGCCTCTTTTGCCGGCCTTCCCATGCCGCTAACGGCTTTGCAGATCCTGTTCGTGAACTTCGTAACGGACGGGTTGCCCGCCCTGGCGCTGGCCGTGGATCCACCGGAAAAGGGTCTCATGAATCGACCCCCTCGGGACCCTCGCAGCGGCATCTTCACCAGGCCGGTGGTCACGCTCGTCCTGGCGGGAGGCATTTGGTCCGCGATCGTCAACATCGGCATTTTCACCGCGGCTTTGCGCTACGGCTTGCCCCTCAAAGAGGCCGTCAGCATGACCTTTGTATCACTGATACTGATTCAGTTCGTCAAGGCCTACAACTTTCGTTCGGACCGCAACTCCGTCTTGAATAGCCCTTTTTCCAACAAATGGCTCAATGTGGCGATCCTGCTTGAGATATTGGTGCTCGTCGCCATCATTGAAGTGCCCTGGCTCGAAGAAGTGTTCGGCGTTGTGGCCTTGTCCCTGACGGAGTGGCTGATCATCATCGGGGCGGCCTTCACGGTCGCGCCGGTCCTTGAGATCACGAAATGGCTCCAACGGCGAAGGTGATCAAGCAGGTCGGTGACGAATTTGATGGTTGCTGGCTGATCAAGAACCATGGTCGCGCAGGAATTGACTTTCCCGTATGCTTCAACGGCATCGAACACCGCTTTTTCAACGGTATAGAAAGCCGAACGGCTGCCGATGTGGTAGCCTGCGCCACTTCCGTTAGTCATGAAAACCAGGCCAACCTCCCGGGCGGTGTCCATGTAGGCATCGCTTACCAGGCCGTAGGCTTCACCCGGATGGCCGAACATCTTCTGACTGCCGCTCAGAACGACATCCTTATGGGGTGTATTGGTGATGATGTGCGCGCCAAGCCCCCAGCTCCGGAACAGGCCATAATAGGTGTTTCCATTGCTTCCATCGTACAGCCATTGCGTTCCGAGCATCTGGGCTACGGCCGAAGGGCTCAACAGCCGATATCCGTTGGACTCGCCTTCGTTGAGCAAGGCCATGAATATTTTGGCCAGATCATTCCCGGAAATCCGCAGCCCTCCTTGAGGCGCAAACCGCAATCCGTTCGTCCCCTCCACATATCCTGAAAGATTGGAAAACACGGGCTGTACACCCCGGTAATCGTCGGCCTGCGCCACCCAATCGCCCCCCCGCTTGCGATAGAGCACGGCTACATCGTCGATGTCCGTAAGATGATTCACATTGAATGAGCCATCGATGTCGAGAGGCAGGAAAATATTCTGGAAGCAGTATTCATCGAATCTCGTTCCCGTTACCTTTTCCACGATGGTGCCGAGGATCCCGAAATTCAGGTTGCTGTAATGGAAGTATGTCCCCGGCGGAGCGTTTTCATAGTTCGTGCTCGAATAATGGCTTCCCGAGGGCGAGAGGATTTCCGATATGTCCGGAATGGGATCGTCGTTGTATGAGGCCGAAAGGAAGCCGCTGTATGTATCGCCGTCAATAATGCCCGAAGTGTGCGAAAGCAGCATGCGGCAGGTGATGGGCGTTGAGGGATAGTGATGATTCCGTACAGAATAGCCAAGGATCGTATCGATATCCGTATCGAGGTCGAGACGGTCGTCATCCCACAGCCGCATGACGGCAATGGCCGTGACGGTTTTGGAGACACTCGCGATGCGGAAAGCCGTTGAATCGGAGACGGGGATGTTCCGCGCGCGATCGGCGGTCCCGAAGGGGATCGATTCAAGGATCCGATCCTTGCAGAACACGACCACCACGCCGCCCATGAGGTCGTGATCTTTTCGGATACTGTCGATCCGGGTTGAGAGATCTTCTGATCTTGAAACGGAGCACATGTACGGCAGACATAGGATGCCCAAAAAAAGCAGGATCGCGCAAAGGACATTCCGAAACTTGAACAATGGTCTTTACTTCATTTCGAGCTCAGAATAGCCCCTTTTCCCTGTCTTCACCCGCCCGCCGGGGGGTCAGAAATTGACGTGGAACGAGAGAGCGAACTTCCTCGGGGGCGCGTAGGACGTGGGGTCCATGAACGTGGGCTGGTCGGCGCGCTGGTCGATGGCCAGCGCGGTCTGGGTGTTGAAAAGGTTCATGAACCGGGCCTCGACGACGCCCTGGAGCTTGCCGCTCATGGGGATCGCATATGAGACCTGGAGGTCCAGATTGGGCCAGGACGCGAGCGTGTTCGAGCCGGCCGGCTCGAGGTACCTGCGGTAGCTGTTGACATAATCCAGGCCCCTCTCCTCCCAGGGTCTGCCGCTTTGGACGCGGCCGAACCAGCCTAGGGTGAAGTTCTTGAAGAATTCCCAGGCCCCGAAGAACTTGAGGACGTGGGCCCGGTGACCGATCAGGAGTCCGTTGCGGTTGGGGTCGCTGACGTACAGGCCGGGGCCGTCCTCGAGGGCCGAGGAGGCGTAGAATAACGCCGACCCCGCATAGTCAAGGTCCCAGTTCCCCTCGAGCCGGCTCCAGGTGTACATGAACGTCATCGACCAACGGTCCGCGTACTGTTTCTTGAGCTCGAAGTTGACGGCCTTATAGACGCGGCGGGCCTTGCCGGCCTCGAACGGCGGGTTTTCCAGGTAGGAGATCGTCTGCCCGTTGAGGTTGGCGTAGACGTATTGACTCGGCGAGGTCTCCCTGTTGAGGGTCGGGAAATCCTCGATGATGTTCTTCATGCTCCGGTATTGACCCCAGACCTCGACGCTCCAGACGCGGCCGAACGGCCGGCTGTAGCCTCCCAGGATCTCGTCCGTGTAGGTCGGCTTGACCCCCGGAAGGATGACCTTGCCGGTCTCAGCGGTCCTGGGCAGGTCGGCGATCAGGGTGCCGTCCGAACGCAGGAAATAGGCGTCGGACAAGAAGATGCGGATGGGGGCGGCGGCCCGGGACAGGCTGCGGTTGTCCATGTTGTTGTACCGGCCCCAGTTGGCGTAGAGCTTATCTCCCGCTTGGGGGTCGAGCGCGAACGTGAACCCGAGGCGCGGCTGGATCTCCTGGTCGAAATTGAACTTGAGGAAGGTGTTTTTCTCGCCGGCCGTCTTGGCGCTGAACTCGTCCCGGTTCAGGAGGATGCCCGCGGTCAGGGTCAGGCGCTCTCCGATCGTGGCCGTGTCCTGGGCGAAGATCGAGTAGGTCCGGCCCCGGGAATCCTGGAAGGGCTGCTCGGAGTAATACGCGGCCCGGAAGACGGGTTGGGTCAGATAGGTGGTTACGGTGATGAGCCCCCAGCCGTTGGCGATCCTGTCCAAGTACTCGCCGCCGTCATCGTAGGAGAAGCCGGCCTTGAAGACGTGGGAATGCCCTTTGAAATCCGCGTAGTGGCTCAGAACGAACTTGAACTCGTCGCGATAGAAGTCCTGTCTGTTGTACATCTGGGCCCCGCCGACGAACTGGCCGCTGGCCGTGGCCCCGCCGACGAGATAGTCGGCCGTGGTCCGGAAATAGCCCATGGCCGGAAGGTTGTTGATGTCGAAGGCCGGCCGGTAGCCGAGCTCCGTGATGGGCTCGCTCTTGAAATTCTCGTTGACGTGGTTGAAGCGGGTCTCGAGGACGGTGTTCTGGGAGATCGTCCAGACCCAGGACCCGTAGATGATCCGGTTCAATCCCTTGTCGTCGGAGGCGACGCTCGGATGGTCGTTGACGCCGATCCCGGAGTTCACGCTCGTGTAACTGTTGTTCCGGACGCTCAGCGAGATCGTATGGGCCTTGTGAGGGTTGGCGGTGATCTTGCCGAAGAACTCCCGCGACGTCGTCTTGGAATCCGGGACGGGGCCCAAATTGTTGATCCGGCCCGTCGTCTTCGAATAGGGCAGGTTCCCCGAGACGTACCAGAACAACTTGTCCTTGAGGATCGGGCCGCCGAGGCCGACGGACGGCTGGTACTGGTTGTACTTGGTGATGATGTTGGGGTCGACGAAGCCGGCCGTGAACCCGGCGGGCTCGAAGATGAACCGCACCGATCCGGAGACCGTGTTCGACCCCGACTTGGTGATGGCATTGGTGACCATCCCCGCGGCCCGGCCGAACTCGGCGCTGATGCCGCCCCGCTTGATGTTGACCTCCTGGATGTCGAACTCGGAGAAGTTCGCCCCGAGATATCCGAACAGGGGGTTGGTGACGTTCGAGCCGTCGTAGAGATAGACGTTGTCCTGCTTGTTCCCCCCGGCGTTGGGCGCGAAGTCGCGGTTGTCGGCGACCCCCGGGGCCAGCTGGAAGAGCGAGGCGTAGGACCGGCCCATGGGCAGCTTCTCGACGAGGTCCTTGTGCCAGCTGGCGGAGATCGATGTCGATTTCAGGTCGACGACGGGCGAGGCGGCCATGACCGTGATCTCCTCCTGGACCCGGCCGACCGCGGACATCACGACATTGATCCCGGTCTGCCTGTCGAGAGCGACGATGACGTCGGACGTGTAGTCCATCATCTGGGCGTGGGTGACGAGGAGCGTGTAGTATCCGGGGGGGAGGGCCTGGAAGAGGAACACGCCGTCCCGCCCAGTGGCAAACTCCCTTCCCTGCGGGAGGAGCGAGCCGACGACCGTGGCCCGCGCCCCCTCGAGGGCGTTGCCGTCCTGGTCCTTGACGACCCCGCGGATCGAGCCCCTTTCCTGGGCCGCGGCCGCGGCGAGGAAGAGAGCGACCATGCCGATGACGATAATGGCTTTTTTCATCTTTGTCCCTCCTTCAAAAGGACGTTCACCGAATGAATAGCTCTCTTTTTGGAAAAGGTCAAGTCGAGGACCGTGCGCTCCGGGTGGCCAGGGCGAGGTCTTTTAGATCACTTCTTCCAGCAATCGAGACCGACCTTGACCCCTTCCGCCCTGACGAGGTCGGAGAGATAGCTGCTCGCGGCCTTGGCGTCCCCCTTCAGCCCATTGGCTTTATGGACGGGCTCGAGCTCCTCGTTGAAAGCGAGGAAGACGGAGTATCTGAGGAGCGTGTCGTACTCATCCCCGACGCAGACTTCGACGAGGAGGATGGCGTGCATGGTCTTCGTCTTTTCGTCGAAGTACGTCTCCAACAGGCCTTCTTCGACGCCGAGGGCCTCGGCGGCCTTAGCGGCGCATCGGACCGTCAGCTCGTTGAAAGAAGCATCATCGAGGGGCTTGGCGAGGACGGCCTTCCCGTAGGCGTCGACAACGCTCCGGGCAAGCGTCCGCAGGGTCTCATTGACCGCGTCTACGGTTCGAAAGAAGGAATCAAGACGGGCCGGGTCCCGGCCGGCGTCTTTCACTCCCTCGATCTTCGCCGTGCCGAAGAGGTAACGTCCGCGCAGATCAGGGAACGCCTCGGCCCCTTTCGTCACCCATACGGGTGCGGCCTGGCTCTGCCCTTCCGCGAAAGCTTCGATCCCTTCGACGGGCTCGCTCGGAACCCCGGACATGGCCTCCGCCGACCCGGGACCCGAAAGCGTGACCGCCAAGACCAACACTAAAGAAGCGACCGCGAACAACGACCGATGAGTCATCGAACCTCCTCTGGGATGGATCCCGGCCGCGAGCCTCACCCCTGTTTCTTCGCCCGATATCGGGGCATGGTCTTTAAGATCTGGTGATGAAGATGGGCCTACTTTATGGATATGCTTCCTCTAAGTCAAGGGCGCCGCGGCAAACCGCGGGAAATGGATCCTTGGGACCAAGTCGGGTGCCGTCTTTCTTTCCCATGGCATATCGGGTATCATCCCGGCGAGGAGGACCGAAAATCATGCCAATCAACCGCTCGCGCGCTCTCAAGGCCGCTCTCACGGTCGCCGGAATGGCGCTCGCCGCCGGGGCCGCCAGGCCCTGCACGCTGGCCCTCGTCTCCGCCAAGGCGTCGGCCAACGGCCGGGCGCTGATGTGGAAGAACCGGGACACGTCCAGCCCGAACAACAAGCTGATGTTCCTCAAGGGCCCCAAGCACGACTTCGCGGCCCTGGTCAACTCCGAGGACCTCGCGGGCGACGAGGTCTGGGGCGGCCAGAACACGGCCGGGTTCGCCATCATGAACTCCCAGGCCGCCGACCTGGGCGACGCGTCCAAGAAGCTCGACGGGGCCGGCAACGGCGCCTTCATGAGGCTGGCCCTCGGCGAGTGCGCCACGGTCCGGGACTTCGAGGCCCTGCTCGTCCGGGAGAAGGGGAAGTGGGACCTGACGGCCAACTTCGGCGTCATCGACGCCGAGGGCGGCGCCTGCTTCTTCGAGACGGGCCCTTCGTCCTTCGAGAAGTTCGACACCCGGGACCCGCGCGTGGCCCCGTTCGGGACCATCGTCCGGACGAACTTCGCCTTCACCTCGCGCGACCCGATGCTCGGCGGGGGCTTCGACCGCTTCGAGCGGATCTCCCGTCTCGTGGACGCGGCCCGGGCTCAGGGCCGGCTCGACCTGCGCTTCATCCTCCGCGACGCGGCCCGCGACCTCGTCAACGACAAGATCCATTCCCATCCTCTCGCCCGGCCTCTGCCGGACGACCCGGCCGCGCCGCTTTACGTCCACACCAGCGACACGCTCAACCGCAACACCAGCGTCTCGGTGATCGTCTTCGAGGGCGCGCCCTCGCGCGACCGGGCCGACCTCGCGACCATGTGGGTGCTGCTGGGGCAGCCGGTGACCGGGGTCGCGGTCCCGGTCTGGCCTGCCTCGGGACAGGTCCCGGCGGCGACAGCGGGTCCCAAGACCGCGCCGCTCAACGACGTCGCCCGGGCCGTGGCCGCCTATCTCTACCCCGACGAGCGGGGCCGGATGTGGCAGTATCTCAACGTCACCCGGCTGAGGACCTTCGATGGCGAAGGAGTCCTGGCCAAGCTCTTCCGCGTCGAGGACCGGGCCCTGGAGAGAACGGCGGCCAAATGGGCCGAGTGGGCGGCGAAGAAGCCGACGGCGGCCGAGATGGCCGCTTTCCAGGAGAGCGTCGCCGCGGAAGCCTACGAAGCGCTGAGGAAGGAGTTCGCGGCCCTCCGCTGAACGCCCTCCATTGGAGGAGGACCGATCGAATATGGGGAGGATCGAAGTGGACAACGCTTCCAGTGAACGAAAAGGTCACAGGCTGAGCCTTGGGATTGCCGTGGGAATGGCCGCCGGAGCTCTGGCCGGAGGCTTGATCGGCCTGGTCGCTAAGAACATCGCCGTATGGCTGGCCGTCGGCGTCGGAGCCGGGATCGTTTTCGGCATCGCCGTGGGGCTGGCCCTTGGCGACAAGAGATCGTCGTAGGACCCGGGCCGAAGACGGGTCGAGGACCGGGCGGTCCTCAACCCTTCCAGAAATACCGGTGGTTGCGGCGGTCGCGGCCCTGTATCAGGGTCTTGTCCCCGATCATCTCGATGGCCGGTTCTCTTTCGTCAAGGCGGAGACCACCTCGGCCACTAGCCGGTTGAATTCCGCGGGGCGCTCGAGCATCGGATAGTGGCCCATGTTGGTCATGATCGCGGCCTCGAGATCCAGCCAACCTGCCTGCTCGCGCACCTTAGTCTTTCCCGAAGAATTCGGGACGAAGGTCCTCTTCGGGGACGAACCTGAGGGCCTGGCGGTAGATCGCCTGGACCGTTCCCGGAGCGAGCTCTTTGTGCAGGGGGATCGTCAGGATCTGGCTCGAACCTCCCTCGATCTCGCGCTTCAGTTTGGCATGACTGCCGCGTATCGAGATGACCGAAAAGCCGAAGGCCCGGAGGACCCGCAGGATCTGCCGGGCCGTGAGGCGCTTAAGCCTGCCCATCGTGGGAGAGGCTTTCCTCGTAGGTCAAGGCGATCCGGGGAGTGGCCGATAGGCCCAGCGCAGCAGGGTCCTCTCCCTCGAGATGGAGTTTGACCGCCTGCCGAACGTTCCTCAGGAGCTCGTCGAGCGATCTTCCCTGTGTGACGAGCGCCAGCTCCAGGCCTTCGGCGACATAATGCCCGGCCGAGCGTCGGACGACGACATGGATCGTGTCCCGCAGAAGGCCCACCGAGGCATAGGATGAGGGGCTTTCAGCGACTCGCCTCGGCGGCTCAGGGCGAAGACAGGATGATAGGATAGCATACTCGCCCCTCCCGACGCGGCGGAAATACTTCCATTTATGCGGGTGGTTCTTGGGAGCGTTGACGCAGCACCGGCTGACGACATGGGTGCGGACCGAGCTGGGGTTCAGATGGGGCAGGGCGTGGACGATGTTCGCGACCCGGAATGTCTTTTCTCCCCGTTCCCGGCAGATCCGGCGGGCCATCGACAGGACTTCCGAATGAATGGCCATGGCGTCCAACCTCGCGGATATAATAACATTGACATAATAATATGTCAAGTTGATATATATCCATTTCGCGAACACCCTCCTGAGGATTTCCCGGCCGCAGGGGGGATAAGAGGTCGGCAGGAATCGGGGACATGTACCGGCGGTACGTGTCCCCTGTCTTCACCGGTTTTCAGCGGGGATACGGGCGCTCGGGGGCGCCGCGGTAGACGGCTTCGCGGAAGTTGATCGTCCGCATGACCGGCTGGGTCGTCACTTCCTCGAAATAGTGGGCCGAGAGCCCCATCAGC
>VGJC01000106.1 GCA_016867635.1 Candidatus Aminicenantota bacterium
ATCGAAGCCCGGATGGGTATTCCCATCAGGCTCAGATCCGTTCGTACTCCTTGACCGTCCGCTCGTGCTCGACGTTCCCCGTATGGGTCGTGCCCAGGGGCTCGACGACCAGGAGGTGGGCCGGCTTGCCGGGCGCCGTCCGGGGGCAGTGCTCGACGCCCCGCGGGACGAGGATGATCTGCCCCTCCTTGACGGGGACCACCCGGTCCTTGAAGCGCATCTCCATCGCCCCCTCGAGCACGATGAACAGCTCGTCGCCGTTCTCGTGGGCGTGCATGATGAATTCGCCCTCGATCTTGGAGAGAAAGACCTGAAGGCTGTCTCCTTGGGCGACGAGGTGGGGATGCCATTGCTTGGTGAAGCGGGAGAGCTTCTGGGCGAGATCGATGGCTTTCATGCCGTCACCTCCTCGGTTGGATCTCCGGGAGCCCGCCCAACCTCCGTTCTTCCCGACCGAGACCTTCTCTTCGGGGATCCGCAAGTGTCGGGCGGACCGATGATATTCCCGCCGGCGGGAAGATGTCAACGGAGCGGCGGCGGTCCCGCCGCTTGATCTTGCCTCTTGACAAACGCCCTCGGCCGCATTATTCTCTAATGGGTGAACAAAATGGTAAACACGCTGAGACGGGAACTGACCCAGAGGCAGGCCAAGGTCCTCGAGGCCGTCGAGGAATTCGTCCTGGGGCACGGCTACGCGCCGACCATCCGGCAGCTGGGCTCGACCCTGAAGATCGCCAGCCCCTCGGCCGTCCTCAAGCACCTCCGGAGCCTGGAGAGCAAGGGCTACATCCGGCGCGAGGGCGGCGAGGTCCGGGTGGCCGGGCTTCCGGCCCTCCTCGAAAGCCAGCTCCGGGTGCCGGTGGCCGGCCTGGTCCCGGCCGGCGGGCCGCGCGAGGCCTTCGACGTCTCGGGCGAAGCCATGGACGTGCCGAGCTGGATGGTCGGGCGCCGGCGGGGCAACGTCTTCTGCATCCGGGCCGACGGCAAGAGCATGATCGACGCCTACATCGACGACGGCGATCACGTCCTCATGGAGCGGACCAACACGGCCAACTCGGGCGAGATGGTCGTGGCCATGCTCGAGGACGGGTCGGTGACCCTGAAGCGGCTGAGGCGGGACAGCGGTCAGGTGTTCCTGGTCCCGGAGAACCCGGCCTTCCAGCCCATCGAAGCGCCGGGGGCCAAGATCCTGGGCCGGGTCATCGGCGTCCTGAGAAAGTACTGAACGGGACGGAGGAAGAGACCGTGCCCCGCCGCTACGTCGTCCACGTCGACATCGACGCCTTCTTCGCCGCCGTCGAGGTCCTGCTCGACCCCTCACTCCAAGGCAAGCCGGTCATCGTCGGCGGCCTGGCCCACGAGCGCGGCGTGGCCTCGACCTGCTCCTACGAGGCCCGCAAGTTCGGCGTCCACTCGGGCATGCCCCTGCGCAAGTGCTACGAGCTCTGCCCCGAGGGCGTCTTCGTCCGCGGCAACTTCCAGGTCTACCAGGCCTTCTCCGAGCGATTCTTCCGCGTCCTCCACGCCGCGACCCCCGACGTCGAGGACGCCTCCCTCGACGAGGCCTACCTCGAGCTGACCCGGTGCGGGCATCTCTATCCGTCGTTCGCGGAGGCGGCCCGCGAGCTCAAGCGGCGCGTCGAGCGGGAGATCGGCGTTTCGGTCTCGGTCGGGGCGGCGCCCAACAAGATCCTGGCCAAGCTGGCGACCTCGAAAGCCAAGCCGGCCGGGTTTTTCGAGGTCAAGGAGGGGGAGGAGCGGCAGTTCCTCCGCGACCTGGCGATCGAGAAGCTGCCCGGCATCGGCCCCAAGGCCCAGGTCGTCCTGCGGCTGATGAACATCCACCGCATCGGCGAGCTGTGGGAGCTGCCGCGGACGACCCTGCGGACGCTCTTCGGCCAGGCCGGCGACGACATCTACCTCCAGTCGCGGGGCCTCGACAGCCGGCCGCTGGTCACCCGGACGCTCCCCAAGTCGGTTTCGCGTGAAACGACCTTCCTCGAGGACCTCTGGGACAAGCGTCTGCTCCTGGCCCACCTGGCCTATCTCTGCGACCGGCTGACCCTGGCGCTGCGTGAGGAGGGCCTCTACGCTCACGTCATCGAGGTCAAGGCCCGCTACGCGGATTTCAAGACCGAGATCAAGCGCCGCCTCGTCCTGACGCCGCTCCAGGACATGGGCAAGATCTACAAGATCGCCGAGGAGCTGTTCCTGGAGCTTTTCTCCGGGTCGCGGCTGGCCCTGCGCCTGGTCGGTGTCAAGGCCTCGGACCTGGCCCGCGTCAGGCCCCTGGCGCTCTTCGAGCCGTACTCGGAGCGGCCGGAGCGGCTGGGCCGGGCCCTGGACCAAGTCCGGGAGAAGTTCGGCTTCGGGTCCGTCCTGACGGCCCGCGAGAAGATGCTCGACGCCGTCTACGCCTTCGAGCCCCGGCGCGGCTACGTCCTGAAGACGGCGTCCCTGACGAAGTGAGGCCATGTTCGTCCCGCTCCGCATCCATTCGGTCTTCAGCCGGGGGAAGGGGAGCGTCACGCTCGAGGAGGCGGCGGACTGGGCGGGGCGCAAAGGGCTCCCGGCCGCGGCCCTGGCGGACGCGGGCAACATCTACGGTTGGGGGAAATGGAAGAGGCTCGCGGCGGCCGCGGGGTTCAAGCCGCTGTTCGGCTGCGAGCTCGAGCGCGGCGGCCGGCGGTTCGTGTTCCTGGTCAAGATCCGCGAGGGCTACGGGAACTTGATGGAGATCTTCAATGGCGCGGAGATCCGGGACACGGCCGGCCTGATCGTCATCTATGTCCCGGACAAGAACGGGGACACGGACGAGGCCGCGGCGCTGGCCGATCTGCGGGAGAGGGTCGCGCCGGGGGACCTCTATCTGGGGGCCGACGTCGCCAATTTTCATCGGATTGGCGGGGACACGTACCGAAGGGACATGTCCCCGCCGGTCGTCTGGGCCAACCCCGTCAAGTACCTGACCAGCCCCGAGCGGCTCGTCCTCGTCCATGCCATCGACAAGAAGCGACCCTACCCGCCCGAGCGCGACCGGCTCCTCGGCCGGGCCGGGCTTTTCGGGCCCGGTCAGGAAGCGGCCGCCCTGCGCCGCTTCGGCGACCCGGCCAGGGAAGCCCTCGCCCGGACCTTCGAGGCCGCCGAGAAGTGCGAGTTCGCCTTCGACGACATCGTCCCGAACCTGCCGGCCGGCGTCTTCCCGCGGACCCTCCGGGAGGCCGTCACGGAGCGGCTGGCCGCCGCCGGCGACCTGACCTGGAAGGAGCGTCAGCGGGCCCGCCGCGAGCTGGCCGTCGTCGAGGGCGCGGGCTTCGGCCCGTACTTCCTCATCGTCCACGACATCGTCGAGTTCGCCCGCCGCCGCGGCATCCTCCACAACCTGCGGGGATCGGGGGCGTCGTCGTTCCTGGCCTGGCTCCTCGGCCTCTCCCATGTCAACCCCCTGGCGTTCGACCTCTACTTCGAGCGCTTCCTCAACCGGGGCCGGCCCGACCCGCCCGACATCGACCTCGACTTCGACTCCCGCCGCCGCGACGAGGTCCTGGCCTACGTCCTCGACAAATACGGGACCGGCAAGACCGGAGCGGCCTTCGTCTGCAGCCTCAAGAGCTTCGGGGCCAGGTCGGCGCTCTACGAGACGCTCCGGGCCTTCGGCGCCCCTCCCGAGGAGGCCCGGTCGCTCGCCAAGCGCGCCCCGTATTTCGCGGAACCGTCCTGGCTGCGGCGGGCTGCCCCCGCCCCCGGATACCTCGAGGCCTGGAAGCTGGCGGCCGAGCTCCAGGACGTCCACCACGAAATATCGCTCCACGTCGGCGGGGTCATCCTGACGCCGGCGCCCGTCGAGCGCCGTCTGCCGCTCGAGACCTCGGCCAAGGGCCTGCGCATGACCCACTTCGACAAGGACGCGGTCGAGGACCTGCGTCTGATCAAGCTCGACCTGCTCTCCGTGCGCGGCCTGGCCGCGATCTCGGCGACCAAGGACAAGCTCAAGCTGCGGGCGCTGCCGCCCGACGACGCCAAGACTTACGCCGCGCTGCAGGGCGCGCGGACGGTCGGCTGCTTCCAGGTCGAGAGCCCGGCCATGATGAACCTTCTGCGCCGGATGAAGCCGGCCGGCATCCACGACGTCACCCAGGCGCTGGCCCTGGTCCGGCCCGGCCCGACCGAAAGCGGGATGAAGGAGGCCCTCCTGCGGCGTCGCGACGGGCGAACGAATCATGGGGACACGTACCCCCGGTACGTGTCCCCATCTGAAGGCCCGCCGCCCGGCGCGGACGCGTTCCTGGCCCGCATCCTGCCGGAGACCGGCGGCATCCTCCTCTACGAGGAGCAGGTCATGCAGGTCGCCGAGCGCGTGGCCGGGATGCCGGCCGAGGAAGGGGATCTCCTGCGGCGGGGCCTGCGCAAGGGGAGGGGCGGCGACCCGGCCCTCCGGGAGAAGTTCTTCCGCGAGGCCGAGGAGCGGGGATACGCCCCGGCCGAGGTCGAGCGGCTGTGGAAGACCATGGAGAAATTCTCCTCCTACTCCTTCAACAAGGCCCACAGCGCCTCCTACGCCCACATGGCCTACCAGGCGGTCTACCTCAAGGTCCACCACCCCGGGCCGTACTTCGCGGCCGTGCTCAACGCCGGCGGCGGCTACTACGACCTCCCCGAGTACGTCGCCGAGGCCAAGAGGAACGGCCTGCTCATCCTGGGGCCGGACGCCAACCGCAGCGCGGCCGGGTTCGAGGTCGAGAGCGTCGGCGGCCGGGGGCCGGAGGCCATCCGCGTCGGCCTGACCTCCATCAAGGGGCTGGGGACGAAGACCGTCGAGCGCGTTCTCGACGAGAGGCGCGCGGGGGGCGAATACGCGTCGGTCGCGGATTTCCTGGCCAGGATCAAACCGGCCAAGACCGAGCTCCTGTCGCTCATCCGGGCCGGGGTCTTCGACTCTCTCGAGCCCCGGCGGACGCGCCAGGTCCTGCGCTATTTCCAGGGCCTCGAGCACATGGACGAGGTGGCCGATATCGCCCCGGACGAGAAGCGGCGCATGGTTTACGGATCGCTCGGCTTCCTGCCGGAGGGCGACGACCTCGAGCTCTTCGAGGGCCGGCGTCCGGCGCTCCGGGTCAGGGACCTCAAGGACTGCGCCGGGACCATGGTCGAGCTCGTTGTCCGGGCCGTCGACGCCCGCCAGCGCCTGACGTACGGGATGATGCGGGACGGCAACGGGAGCGGTGAGCCAGGGGGAGCGAAGTTCTTTTATCTGTTCGAGGACGAGACGGGGCTTCTCGAGGGCGTCGGCGAGACCCGCTGCGTCACGTACGGGGCCCCGCCCGTCTGTTTCCTGCGGGGCGAGGTCCGCAAGAACGGCCAGGGTGTGCCGAAGATCCACGGCTGTGTTTTTTTAAGATCGTTTTGAACCGGGGACACGTACCTGTGGTACATGTCCCCGGCCGAGGAGGCATGAGATGGACAATTACCGGTTTTCCGTGTACGTCATCCGCGACGGCGAGGGCTGGGCGGCCGTCTGCCCGGAATTCCCCGATTGCCGGGCCCGGGGCGCGACCTATGACGTTGCCCTGACCAACCTTCGGGAGCTCATACAGATCTTTGTCGAGGACGGACTGGGCGACGACGAGCCGCCGCCTCAGCTCAGGGACCCGCGCTCCATGGCAGCTATAAAACTAGCGTATTGAATGAGTTATCTATGGCACGTTGGCATTGAAGATCAACTTGGGACGTTTGAAAAATAAGAGTAGCTGGGGAATTGCGCTTGACAATAATAAGACAATAGCATATAAAATATTATGGAGTATGAAATGATAAGAAAAACAGTGCTTCTGGATGATGATCTTGCCAAGGGCATTGATCTCTTTGCCCGCAAGGATGAAAGGGATTTTTCGGGGGCTTTGAGATATGCGGCCCGGATCGGGCTGCTGGCCGTCGAGAACCCCGAACTGACCGTTCAAGAGATCAGGGACATCTTGGAGGCCAAGGCGGAATACGAAGCAGGCCGCGTCTCGGAGTTGGATTTCCGGGCGATCTGAATGCGCCTGCTTGAAACACCGAAGTTCGGAAAGCTCCGGTCGAAGCTCAAGGAAGAGCACGAGAGGGAAGCCCTGCGTGCGGCCGTTCGGGCCGTCGCCGAAGATTCCGCGGCCGGGAAGAAGCTCAAAGGGGAATTCAGAGATCTGCGTTCATTCCGGTATTCCGTTCGCGGCCAAGCCCGCCGGCTGATTTACAAGGTCGAAGAGGACGCCGTCGTTCTATTTTCCTTTGGGCCGCGGCAAGGCATCTATAGGTGATCCGGGCGGTTGTCAATCGCGGCGGGCTGCGTTAGAATGGGGACGTCCCCTGTTCCTCCGACCATGGCCGACCATCATATAACGCTCAGCGGGGAAGTCCGGGCCCGGATCGCCGAGCTCGGCAGCGTCGACATCCTGGTCGGCATCCCCAGCTTCAACAGCGCCCGGACCATCGGTCATGTCGTCCGGGCCGTCGAGGCCGGGCTCTCCAAGTATTTTCCCGGCTCGCGGTCCCTGCTCGTCAACTCGGACGGCGGCTCGACCGACGGGACGATGGACGTCGTCCGTCAGTCCGGCGCCGACTTCGATTCGATCCTCCTCTCCCCGCAGGACGGCCGGTTCCACAAGCTCGTCACTCCCTACTCAGGCATTCCCGGCAAGGGCAGCGCCTTCCGGGCCGTCTTCGAGATCGCCCGGGAGCTCGGCGTCAAGGCCTGCGCCGTGGTCGACTCCGACCTGCGGAGCATCACCCCGGAATGGATGGAGCTGCTCGTCAAGCCGGCCCTCGAGGAGGGCTATGATTACGTGTCCCCCTACTATCTGAGGCACAAGTACGACGGCACGATCACCAATTCCATCGTCTACCCCCTGACCCGGGCCCTCTACGGAAAACGGATCCGCCAGCCGATCGGGGGCGACTTCGGGTTCTCCGGGCGGCTGGCCTCGTTCTATCTCGGCAAGGACGTCTGGGAGACCGACGTGGCCCGCTTCGGCATCGACATCTGGATGACGACCACCGCCGTGGCCAACGGCTTCAAGGTTTGCCAGGCCTTCCTGGGCGCGAAGATCCACGACGCCAAGGACCCCGGAGCCGACCTCAGCGCCATGCTCCACCAGGTCGTCAGCTCGGTCGTCGGCCTGATGGAGGAATACCCCGGCGTCTGGCGGGACGTCGCGGGCTCCGAGCCCGTGCCCACGTATGGCTTCGCCTATTCCGTCGGGCTGGAGCCCATCCACGTCAACCTCGACAAGATGCTCGAGAAATACCGCATGGGCGTCACCGACCTGGCCGTGCTCTACCAGTCCTTCCTGCCGCCGGACCTGCTGGCCTTCCTGAAGTCCCTGGCCGACGAGCCCCGGGACCGCTTCGTCTTCCCGGACAAGGAGTGGGTGAGAACGATCTTCCGCTTCGCCCTGGCCTGCCGCCGGAAGGTCATGAGCCGGGAGCACATCATCAAGTCCCTGACGCCCCTGTACCTCGGCAAGGTCGCCTCCTTCGTCATCGAGACCTGGGACAGCACGGCCGAGGACGTCGAACAGAGGCTCGAGGAGCTCTGCCTCGCTTTCGAGAGGGAGAAACCCTATCTCGTAGAGCGCTGGGAGCGGAAGGCGCGGGCTTCCGTCAAACCAAGGAGGTCGACATGAAAAGCTTCATCGCCAAGGTCGTCACGGAGCCGCTGCAGGGCCTGTTCCAGAAGGCCGCCGAGTATCTGCCGACCGTCCTCACCGGCCTGGTCGTCTTTCTGCTCGGCCTGCTGCTGGCCTGGGTCGTCAAGCTCTTCGTCGTCCGGATCATCAGGCTCCTGAAGCTCGAAGGGGCCTTCCTCCGCTCCGGGGTCACGGACGCCCTCCAGAAAATGGCCGTCAAGGACACGCCCGCCAAGCTCATCGGCCGGATGTTCTACTGGCTGGTCGTCGTCATCTTCTTCATCCTCTCGCTGTCGGTGATGAAGATCCCGGTCATCGACGAGCTTCTCGGGAGATTCCTCCTCTACCTGCCCAATATCTTCGTGGCCCTGGTCATCATGGCCATCGGCGTTTTTCTGGGCAACTTCCTGGGCCGGGCCGCCCTCATCGCTTCGGTCAACGCCGGCATCCGGCTCTCGGGCCTCCTGAGCAAGGGCGCCCGGACCGTCATCCTCCTGTTCGCCGCCGTGATGGCCCTCGAGCAGCTGGGCATCGCCCGCAGCACGGTCGTCGCGACCTTCACGATCGTGTTCGGCGGCATCGTCCTGGCCCTGGCCCTGGCGTTCGGGCTCGGGGGGCGCGGCCTGGCCGCGGAGTTCCTGGAGAAGCGCTTCAAGAAAGAGGGGACCGGACCGGGCGAAGACAAGGAAGACGAGCTGCAGCACCTGTAGACGGAACCCTTCCCTGTCCCCGAAACGTGAGCGGAGCAGGTCCGTTCGCCCGGGAGAAGCTCACCCGCGGCCGGCGGCCCGGGTCATCTCGGCCAGGCGGCCCGCCAGGCCCCCGTCGAGACTTCCCGGCCGGAGCCGCCATTCCCAGTTCCCGCCGATCGTCGCCGGCTTGTTCATCCGGGCTTCGGCTCCCAGGCCGAGCAGGTCCTGGGCCGGCACGACGGCCAGGTCCGCGGCGGACGTGAG
>VGJC01000107.1 GCA_016867635.1 Candidatus Aminicenantota bacterium
CCGGCGGCCCGGTCTTTTCCTCGGTGCCGTCCTTTGGCGGGGGCGGAATGCTGCCTGTCGAGATCTCACGCTCCACGCGGTCCAGTTCGGTCAGCACTTGCTCCGCGCTCTGGTAACGCCTCTCGGGCCTCTTCTCCAGGCACTTCATGATGACCCGGCTCAACGCGGCCGGGACATCGGGGTTCGTCTCGCGGGGGTTGCGGGGCAGCTCGGTCAGATGCTTCATGGCCAGGGCGCCGGGGCTGTCCGCCTTGAAGGGCGGATGGCCGGTGACCATCTCGTAGAGAACGATCCCCAGGGAGTAGAGGTCGGAACGCCGGTCGGCGGCCTGGCCCTCGATCTGCTCGGGCGAGACGTAGGCGGGCGTCCCCTCGACGGCCCCTTTCTCGGCGCGCTCGACGGAGCTCAACAGCCGGGCCAGCCCGAAATCCATGATCTGGGCGCTGCCGTCCTCGTCGATCATGATGTTGTGGGGCTTCAGGTCGCGATGGACGATGTCGCGGCGATGGGCCTCGGCCAGGCCCCGGCAGATCTGTGTGGCGAACCGCACGGCCTGGGCGGCGTCCAGCCGCCCCACTTTTTTGATGAGGCGCCGGAGGTTCTCGCCCCGGACGTATTCCATGGTGATGTAGGGGATGCCGCCGGCTTCGTTCAGGTCGTACAGCCGGGCCACGTTCTTATGGACGACCTGGCGGGTGGTCTTGAGCTCGTCCCGGAACCGCTCCAGCGTCTTGCGGTCGTAGGCCAGGTCGTACTTGATGAGCTTCAAGGCGACTTCTTCGTCGAGCTTTCGGTCGAGGACGCGGTAGACCCGCCCCATGCCGCCGGCGCCCAGCTCTTCGATGACCTGGTAGCGCCCGGCGAATACAGCCCCCGTCCTGAGCTCGATGGCGGGGACGAACTGGGTCTCGGTGAGGTCGGGGTCGCCGGGGGCGGCGGAGGGTTTGCCGTCGATCGGGGTCCCGCAATCGCCGCAAAAGCGCTGTGTGTCAGGGTTCTCGAGAGCGCAGTTGGGACACTTCATCTGGGCGGCCCCCCCGCCGGGATGCTTAACAGATAACAACTATTGGGAGGTGTGTCAATACCCCTGAAGGGAGAGCTTTTCCAAACGCCTGAGCGCCCGCCGGGCGGCTTTGCCCGCGGCGGCCGACTGGTCGATGCCGAAAACGGACACCGAGACATAGCCGTTGCGCACGGCCCAGATGTCCGTATCCTTGCCGGCCGGTTCGAGGTGCTTCCAGGACGGCTTGTACTCCGTTCCGCCGTCGGGAGTGGCCGTCTTTTCGAAGAAGTTCAACGGCGCGCGGGGGTCCTGCCTCGTGATCCGGACGCCCTTGATCCGTTCCGCCGGGAGAGGCGGGATGTTGACGTTGATGAACACGCCCTTCGGGAAGGGATCGCGCCCGAGCCGCCCGACGAGAGCGGCCACGATCCGCGCGGCGGCCCGGGGGTCCCTTTCGGGGCCGCGGGCCAGGTTGACGGCCATGGCCGGCACGCCCAGGAAGGTCGCCTCCCGGGCGGCCCCGACCGTCGCCGAATAGAAAGTGACCGTCCCCAGGTTCTCCCCGACGTTGATGCCGGAGACGACCATGTCGGGTTTCTCGGGCAGGAACTTTTCGATCGCCAGGCGGACGCAGGTCGCCGGAAGGGCGTCTATGGCGAACCAGCTCATGCCGTCCCGCGTCGTCCCGGTGACGCCGATGGGCCGGTTCGAGGTCACCCCGTGGCTGGCCCCGCTGCGGTCGATGTGGGGCGCGGCGACGGTCACCGTGCCCAGGGGCAGGAGCGCCTCGAAGAGAGCCTCCAGGCCGGGGTCCTCGATCCCGTCGTCGTTGGAGATGAGGATGTGCAAAGGGCCGGGCGGCGGCTCGGAGGCCTTCGGACCGCACGCCGCGAGAGCCCAAAAAACGAAAAGGAGGATCGCCGTCCCGGGCCGCCTTCGTTTCATCGCCGTCTCCTTCCTCGCGGGCGTCGCTCTGCCCATCCGATGTGCAATTTATCAAAACTCCGCGTCTGACAATTCTTTAGCACGTTTCGCGCTTTCGTTTTCCACAGGGTTATTCACAAAGTCTGTGGAAATTCCCGTTCTCACTTCTTGTTCTTCACGTAACGGTCGAACCATTCGAACATTTCGGCGAGAACGTGGAGGACGGACTCGCGGGCCGCGTAGCCGTGGCTCTCGTGCGGCAGGTAGACGAACCGCGACGTCGCGCCGAAGCCCTTCAGGGCGGCGAACAGGCGCTCGGACTGGATAGGGAAGGTCCCCGAGTTGTTGTCGGCCATGCCGTGGATGAGCAGGACGGGCTCGTTGATCTTGTGGGCGTGCATGAACGGCGACATCTTGATATAGGTCTCGGGGGCTTCCCAGAGGGTCCGCCGCTCGCTCTGGAAGCCGAACGGGGTCAGGGTCCGGTTGTAAGCCCCGCTGCGGGCGATGCCGGCGGCGAATAAGTCGCAGTGGGCCAACAGGTTGGCGGTCATGAAGGCCCCGTAGCTGTGGCCTCCCACCCCGACTCTCTTCGGGTCGCCGACGCCCATCTCGTCGAGCTTGCGGATGGCCGCCTCGGCGTTGGAGACGATCTGCTGGACGAACGTGTCGTTGACCGTCTGAGGGTCGCCGACGACGGGCATCTCGGCGTTGTCGAGCACGGCGTATCCCTGGGTGACGAAGAACAGCTGCGAAGTGCCGCGGTAGTACGTGAAGCGGTTGACCGAGCCGCGGACCTGGCCGGCCGTGTCGGCGCTGTCGTATTCCAGCGGATAGGCCCAGACGACGACGGGCAGCCGGGTCCCGGGCTGATGGTCGGCCGGAAGGTAGAGCGTACCGCTGAGGTCGAGGCCGTCGGCCCGCTTGAAGGTGACGCGCTCCTTCTTGACCGCGGTCAGCTGGGGGGCGGGGTCCTTGAACTCGGTCAGGGCCGTCCGCTTCTTCGTCTTGAGGTCCACCAGCCAATAATTAGGCGGCTCCGTGCGGGTCTCGCGGCTGGTGATGATCCGGGTCCGGGAGGCGCCGTCGAAATCGACGAAAGCCTCGTAGGCCGGGTCCTGGCTGCGGAACAGGCGCTCGGTCTTCATCGTCCGCAGGTTCAGGCGGTCGAGGAAGGGGTAGTCGCCTTTGGGCGAGGAGCCGGAGCCGGCCAGATAGATCCAGTCCTTGTCCTGGAGGATGACCCGCTCGCCGGTCTTGAGGGCCGTCGTCACCGGCCGGCCGGGGTCGTTGTATCTGTCCTGCTGGCTGAGGTCCCAGATCTTGACCGGTTCGGCGTCCGGGTCGTCGGTGTCGACCAGAAAGGTCGTCCGCCAGCTGCGCTTCCACTCGCGCTGGGTGGCCAGGGCATTGCCCGGCGTCTGGAAGAACGACAGGCCCGCCGCGCGCTCCTTGAGCTTGACGATCTGGACGGGCTGGCCCGAGAAGGGGGCGTCGAGCTTCAGATACCGGTCGCGGAAGGGGGCTTCCTTTTTCGGGTCGCCCTCGTCCATGGCTTCGACCCAGAGCAGGGTCGCCGGCTTGTGGGTCATCCAATCGACCGATCGCGGGCCCTTGGGGACGCCGTTGATGGGCACGTTCTCCGCGGGGGGCAGGTCGGCCAGGACCTTGACGAGGTTGCCGTTCATGTCCCAGACCTCGACGGCGTGGGCGAACCCATAAACGGGCAGGGCATAGGAATAGGGCCGCTTGACGCGCTCGACGAGGATATAGGCCATGTCGGGCGACGCCGAGATCGAACCGAAGACGCCGGGCTTGCCGATCTTGCGCGTCTCCCCCGAAACCGTGTCGACAATGGCCGCCTGCGCGGTCGCGTAATGGTCGAAGAGCAGCTCATCGAAGGCCGTCTTGAGCAGGTCCTGGTAGGTGGCCACCTTGGCCTCCGCGCCGCCGGACTCCTGGATCTCCGGGCCTTTGGGCACGCGGGGGGGCTCGGGGGCCGGGGCGCGGCCGTCGGGAATGAGCGAGACGACCAGCCGGCGGCTGTCGGCCAGCCAGCCGAAGCCCGAAAGGATGGCGTTGACCCTGGCCGGCGTCAGCGCCTTGGCCGTTCCGGCCTTGACATCGAGCGCCCAGAGCTCGACGCCGTCGTCGACGAAGCGGAGCATGGCCATGGACCTGCCGTCGGGCGACCAGGACGGGAAGGTGAACTTGAACCCTTCGGGCAGGGCGATCTTGCGGACGACACCCGTCTTCATGTCCTTGAAGCTGAGGCCGGTGCTGAAGGTCAGGGTCTGGCGGCTGTTCGTGGCCGGGGCGATGCGCATCCCCGCGATGCGGACGATGGGGTCGGCCAGGGCGGAGATGGATGGCATGGACTCGCGCTCGATGAGGGCCATGACGTCGCCGGCCGGGCTCATGGACACCATGGGCGTCGGCGGGGCGTCGAGGATGTCGATGATCTCCCTGGGCGGGAGCTTGTAGGGCTCCTGGGCTTGGAGCGAAAGGCCTAAAACCAGGCCCATCAGGGCCAGGCCGGCCAGACATGCGGTTGCTCGGATCATGGGATCCCCTCCTCGGTCCGGAATGAGGTTCGAATGGCCATTTTAGTACGGCCACAGGCGGTTTGCAACGCAAAAGGCTGTCTTTTCAAAGTCCCTTCTTCTATAATGAGGCCGCCGCCCGCACCGGAAGGACCCCATGGACGCTCGGGAAGCCGAAAACGTTTTTCTCTCCGTCGTCATTCCCGCCTACAACGAGGAGGGCCGGATCGCCGGGTCTCTGGAGAAGATCGTCGCCCATCTCGCCGGGAAGCCCTTCGCCTCCGAGATCGTCGTCGTCGACGACGGCAGCCGCGACGGCACGGCCCGGGCCGCCCTTGCGGTCCTCGAGGGGCGCGTCGCCCACCGGGTCATCCGGCGGGAGACGAACACCGGCAAGGGCGCCTCTGTGAAAGAGGGCGTCCTCGGCGCTTCGGGCGAGGTCGTCCTGGTCACGGACGCCGACCTGTCGACGCCCATCGAGGAGATGGACAGGCTCCTGGCCGCGCTCGAGGGCGGGGGAGAGGTCGCCGTCGGCTCGCGGGCCCTGCCGGATTCCGACGTGCGGGTCCGTCAGAGCCGGCTGCGCCGGGCCATGGGCCGCTTCTTCAACCGGCTCGTCCGGCTGCTCGTCCTCGGCGGCTTTCGGGACACTCAGTGCGGCTTCAAGGCCTTCCGGCGCGGGGCCGCCCGCGAGCTGTTCACGCGGCTCGAGACGGCCGGGTTCGCCTTCGACGTCGAGGTCCTGGTCCTTTGCTCGAAGCTGGGCTACGGCGTGCGCGAAGTGCCGGTCGTCTGGCTCGATTCGCGGCCCAGCAGGGTCCGGCTGGTGCGCGGCTCGTTCGGCATGCTCAAAGAGCTCTGGCGCATCCGCCGGGCCCACGGCCGGACATGCGCCGTCGCCCGCAAGAGAAAAGGTTCATCTCCCGTTTCCGGGGGCTATTGGCCATGAGGTTCGCCGATCAACATCCCCCCTTGCCCCCCAAACCCCCGGGAACCTGTCCCGACGGTTCCCCCGTCGCCGAAGCGACGGGTCCCCCTCCGCTATGGGGGTCTTCAGGGGGACGTTTATCGTCCCCTCATGGCCACCTGGTCCCCGTAAATGTGAGATGAATCCAAAAAAGAGAGGAAGGAAGATGAGCAATCTGGGGTTGAATGCGGGCCACGGGCGCTTGGCTTTGTCGTTGCTGCTGGCGCTGGGCGTAGCGGCCTTCACAGGAAATTGCCGGGCGAAAGTCGAGAAGGCCGACCTCGTCCTCTTGAACGGCGTCGTGACCACGATGGACGGGGAGCGGCCCGAGGCGCGGGGGCTGGCCGTGCGCGGCGAGACGATCGCCGCCGTGTTCGGCAAAGACGCCGACGCCGAAAAGCACGTCGGTCCGGCGACCCGGGTCGTCGACCTCGAAGGGAAGTGGGCCGTGCCGGGCATCATCGACGGCCACGTCCACTTCAACCAGGCCGGGGGCCTGATCCTGGACGCCAACCTGATGACCGTCTCGGACGAGGCCGGGCTGCGGGCCGAGATCGGCCGGGTGGCGGGGCTCCTGGAGGCGGGGGAGTGGATCACGGGCGGCCTTTACGGGGCCTACGAGCAGTGGGCCATGGGCGACGCCGGCGCCGCCGGATCGGCCAAGAAGGAGCCGTGGCGGCCGAACCGGGCCATGATCGACGACCTGACGCCGGACCATCCCAGCTTCCTGTGCCGCTTCGACTACAAGGAGTGGCTGGCCAACACGGCCGCGCTGCGAGCGGCCGGCCTCGAGAAGTCCCGTCTCGAGGGCCTGGAGATCGGCCGGGACGGGAAGCCCACGGGCATCATCTTCCAGGGCACGCCGGCCTTCCGGAAGATGACCGAGTCCCGCCGGCCCAAGTCGCGGGCCCGGATGCTCGAGGAGAACCGGGCCGCCCTCAAGGCCCTGCGCGAGGCCGGGATCGTCGAGATCCACGACATCGCCAGGCCCGACCAGACCGACCGGTTCGTCGAGCTCGAGGAGCGCGGCGAGCTGACCTGCCGGGTCTGGTTGAGGCCGGACCTTTCGCTCGGCGGAGAGCTCGGGGCGGCCGGGTTCACCATGGGCCTCCACCCGAAGACGAAGAAGAGGAGCGCTTGGCTCCGCTACGGGGCCCTCAAGGGCTACATCGACGGCATCATGGGCACGCACGGGGCCCTGTTCTTCGAGCCCTACGACGACCAGCCGGACAACTACGGGCACTGGCGGCCCCACACCTCCGACGATCCGGAGCTCAAGGTCCGGAACATGGAGAAGATGGTCGGGCTGATCAAGGCCGGCTTGGCGCACGGCTTCGTGCCCAACGTCCACGCCATCGGCGACCGGGGAGTGGCCGAGATGCTCGACCTCTATGAGCGGCTCAAGGGCGAGGGCGTCGATCTCAACGGGTTCCGTGTCATCCACGCTCAGGTCATCCGGCCCGAGGATTTCCCGCGCTTCAAGGCCTTGGGGGTCATCGCCGAGGTCAATCCCTACCACATCTCCGACGACATGCGCTGGATGGAGGAGCGCATCGGGCGCGAGCGCTCGAAGGGGGCCTACGCCTTCAAGTCCCTGCTCGACAACGGGGCCATCCTGAGCTTCGGCTCCGACTGGCCGGGGACGAGCGCCGCCCTCTACCACATGCACCCGAAATACCTGATCTACGCCGCGGTCACGCGACAGACGCTGACCGGCGAGCCGGAAGGCGGATGGTTCCCCGAGCAGAGGATCCCGGTCGAGGAGGCCCTGCGGGCCTATACCATCGACAACGCCCTGGCCGCCTTCGAAGCCGACCTCCGCGGCTCGCTCACTGCCGGGAAGCTGGCCGACATCACGGTCTTCGACCGCGACATGCGGGCCGTCCCGCCGGCCGACATCCTGAAGGCCGAAGTGACCCATACGATCGTCGGCGGGAAGGTCGTCTTCGCGAAGGACTGAAACACGGGGACACGTACCCGGGGTACATGTCCCCGTTCCGTACTTATCAGCGGCCCCTGGGCTTGGCCAGGTAGATGTTCCCGGTGACCTCCGTGACCGTGAAGATGATCCGGTCGGCGGCGACACCGATGGCCCCGTTGCCAATGGGGAAATTCAGCTTGTTGCGGGGCTCGGCGGAGACATAGAGCTCGCGCTCCGGTCCGACGGGCTTCTTTGTCCGGGGGTCGAGCTCCTGGGCCCGCAGCGAGGTCCTTTCGCCCTTTTCGGAGAGGAAATAGAGCCAGCGCCCGTTGGGCGACCAGGCCGGAGCGCCGAGATAGTGGTCGGCCTCGGCGAGGACGACCGTTTCCCGGGGGTCCCCCGGCGGCCCGTCGACGGGGGAGACGCGGAACACGACCCGGCCGTCCGCCCGGCCGCCGAGCCAGGCCAGCCACTTCCCGTCGGGCGAGAGGCTGACATCGAGAAAGCTCTCGCCGGGAGCGGAAAGGAGCGGAGAAGTCTCCCCCGTCCGGAGGTCCGTCTTGCCGAGCGATCCGCGCTCGACCAGGGTCACGGCGAAATCGTTGCCGGGGAAGAAAGCCAAAAGGGTGCATCCCGCGCAGAGCTCGCGGCCGGCCGAAGCGCCGGGCGCCAGGATGAACGTCCTGGTCTTCCCGTCCACGACGTCCCGGTAGGCGAGGTGCGAGCCGTCCGGGCTGAGGACCGTGCCGGCGAGGCTGAATCCCCGCAGCGGGATGGCCGTCTCCTGCCCGGTCCTCAGGTCCTTGACGCGGACCTCGATCTTGGACCCTTGGACCCCGCCGAACGCGACGAAAGCGGCCTTCGATCCTTCGCGGGAGATGGTCGGCGAGAATTTTTGCATGAGGTCCTGGGTCAGCCTTCCGGGATCGCCCGAGATCACGGCTTCGTCGGCCCGGGCGGACATGCTCCAGGTGGTGATCGTGGCCGTCATGTTGGTGAAGACGACCCGGCCGTCGGGCATGACCGACGAGAAGATCTTCATCCCCGGCCCCGAGGTGACCGCTTCGGCGGGCCCC
>VGJC01000108.1 GCA_016867635.1 Candidatus Aminicenantota bacterium
CCCTCCGAAGGCCAGGGCGCACAGGATCAGGGCCACCGTGTTCATCATGCTGTCGAGGCCGCCGCGGGTCAGGAGGTCGTCGACCATGGGCACCCCGGTCGTGCTGACGAACCCGGCCTTGGCGGCCAAGACGACCTCGGCCAGGGTCCTTCCCTGCATGGCCATGCCGAAGCCGGCCCCGAGCAGCATCCCTCCGAGCAAAGCCGGCAGCGGAGGGACCCTGAGGACGACCATGACGATGACCAGGACGGGGGGAAGGAGAAGGACGGGGTGGATCTGGAAATTTCCTTGGATCGTGCTGAAGAAGGCCTCGATCTTGTCCGATTCGATCCGGCCGCCCGCGAAGCGCATCCCGAGGATCCCGAAGAGGGCGAGAGCCGCGAGATAACCCGGCACCGCCGTGTACATCATGTGGCGGACGTGCGTGAACAGGTCCGTCCCCGAGACGGCCGGGGCGAGGTTCGTCGTGTCCGACAGCGGCGAGATCTTGTCGCCGAAATAGGCCCCGGAGACGATGGCCCCGGCGACCATGGCCGTCGGGATGCCGAGGCCCTGGCCGATGCCGATCAAGGCCACTCCCACGGTCCCGGCCGTCGACCACGAAGAGCCCGTCCCGATCGAGACGATGGAGCAGATGACCAGTGTCGCGGCCAGGAAGATGCCGGGCGACAGGATCTTGAGGCCGTAGAACATCATGGCCGGCACGATCCCGCCCGAGATCCAGGTCCCGATCATGGTCCCGACGACCATCAGGATGAGGATCGCGCCCATGGCCAGCGAGATGCCGTGAATGATCCCCTTCTGGATGTCCGGCCAGCGGTGCCCGTGGAGGACGCCGACCGCGGCGGCGACCGCGCCCGCCAGGAGCAGCGGGATGTGCGGGTCCTGCTTGAGGACGACGATGGTCACGAAGAGGGCCGCGATGAGGAACAGGATGGGGATGACCGCGACCGCGGGCCGGATGCGCTTCGGGGGAGAGTTCAGGCCTTTTCCGCTTTCTGGCATAAGGGAGCATTATAGAGAATCGGCCGGCAAAAGGCAAAACTTCTTTGACCCGCCGCGCGCCCGGCTTTTGACACTTCCTCGAGCGCTGTGTTATAAAAAGTCCGGTTCATGAAGATCGTCGCTTTGGTCGGGGTTTCGGGGAGCGGGAAGACCCGCCTCATCGCCGGGCTCGTCTCCGAGTTCAAGCGCCGCGGCCTGAGGACCTGCGTCCTCAAACACTGCGCTCACGGTTTCGCTCTCGACACGAAAGGGAAAGACACCTGGAGCTTCGCCGCGGCGGGGGCCGACGGGGTGGCCATGGCCGGACCGGAGGAGTGGGCCGTCAGGATGAAGACCCAAGACGGCCGGCAACCGGACCTCCGGGGCCTCGTCCGGCGCCTTTTCGCGGACGCCGATGTCGTGCTCGTCGAGGGCGGAAAGACCGCGCGCTTCAAGAAGATCGAGGTCCTGCGAGCGGGCGTTTCCGGGGCCCTGCTGACGGCCGAAAAGGATCTCCTGGCGGTCGTCTCTGACGCGGCGGGCATGACCCCGGCCTCCAGGCCCGTCTTCGAACCCTCGCAGACCGCCGAGATCTGCGATCTTATTCTCTCTCGCGGGGAGGACGTCATGTCGGAGATCATGCTGGAAGTGGACGGACAGGAGGTCAATTTGAACCCGTTCGTCCGGACTATTTTCGAGAACACGATCCGCGGCATGGTCGCTTCGCTGAGCGGCCTGGACCCGGACCCCGAAACCATCACGGTCGTCATCCGGAAGGGGCCGGCGCCGAAAAAAGGGTGAGCGGAGACAGTTCCCGGAAACAGGGAAGACGATCTTTGGGAAACGCATGAAAAAACGATCAACGGACTTCGAGAAAAGATACTTCGCCTGCCGGGACCCGAAGGTCCTCGGCGCGCTCCGCCGCGGCGCTGTCGGCATCGCCGGCGCCGGGGGCCTGGGCTCGAACGTCGCCGTCTCGCTGGCCCGGGCGGGCGTCGGGCGGCTGGTCATCGCCGATTTCGACCGGCTCGAGCCGTCCAATCTCAACCGCCAGCAGTATTTCGTCGAGCAGGTCGGCCGGCTCAAGGTCGAGGCCCTCCGCGAGAACCTGAGGCGCATCAATCCCTATGCGACCTACGAGATCCATCCGGTGCGTCTGGACCGCCGCAACATCCCGAGGATATTCGGGAACGTCGATGTCCTGGTCGAGGCCTTCGACACGGCCGAGGCCAAGCAGATGCTCATCGAGACCTGGCTGGGCCGGTTCCCGGACAGGCCGATCGTGGCCGCCTCGGGTCTGGCCGGCTTCGGGAAGAACCGCAAGCTCAAGAGCCGCCGGTTGGGGAACCTCCATATCTGCGGCGACGAGGAAAGCCAGTGCCCGCCCGGGATCAGCCCGATGGCCCCCAGGGTGGCCCTGGTCGCCAACATGCAGGCCAACCTTGTCGTCGAGCTCCTGGCCGGGATCAAAAGGAAGAACCTTAAAAGCGAGGGATGAGAGATGATAAAGGCCAACGAATACTTCGACGGCAAGGTGAAATCGCTCGCGTTCCGGACGGCCGAAGGGCCGGCGACCGTGGGCGTCATGGCCCCCGGCGACTACGAGTTCGGGACCTCGACGGTCGAGCTCATGACGGTCGTCGCCGGCAAGCTGACCGTCAAGCTCCCGGGCGAGGCCGAATGGAAGGACTTCGGCCCCGGGGCGACCTTCACCGTCGGCGCCAACGAGAAGTTCCAGCTCAAGGTCGCGACCGACACCGCCTACCTCTGCCTCTACCGCTGAGCGGCGAGCCCGGCGGCGAAGCCGCCGGCCGGTCAGCCGCCCGAATAGATGGGCGAAATGACGAGCCGGTCCCCCTGCCGGAGCTCTTCGCCCGGGGCGACGGCCCGCCCGTTGCGGGTGACGATCTTCGGCCTCGAGCGGTCGACGGCGACGAGATCGAGGACAGAGTCGGCCGTCGTGCCCGAAGGCACGTCCAACTCTTTCTCGCTGAAGCCGAAAGCCTGGATGAACGGGCCGATCAGCTTGACGGTGATCCTCATGTCAGGGATCCGAATTTCTCCGCCGCCCGGGCTTCCTCCGCAAGGCCCAGCCTCTCCAGAGTGGCCCGGGTCGGGATGCCGCGCTTGTCATAGCCGCGGATGTCGTAATAGTGCTGGAGAAGGCCGTCGTACTTGTCGTACTCGAGGACCTTCCCGGCGATGGGCCCTTCGGTGTCCGCGTTGGCCGGGTCGAACCAGACGGCGGGCGGGTAGTCGAGCTTGCGGTCGGTCTGGGGGTATTCCCGGAGCCAGAAGAGCTTGATGAGGGAGTAGATGCGGTCGGAGACCGTCCAGAAATCGTCGAGGGTCCAGTTGAGCCCGCTGACGAGATTGAAATACTTGGGGTAATTCTCGAGGTCCCATCCGACCTCGATCCAGGGGAAACGGCAGGCCACGATGTACTCGAACAGGCCTCCCCGGATCCTCTGGAGCTCGATGACCTTCTGGGCTTTTTCCCGGCCGTAGGATTCGCGGGAGGTACTCTTGAGCTCGAACGTGATGACCCACGACTCCTTGTGATGGGCGCCGATGGGGCTGACCCCGAAAGCCAGGGCCATCCCGGGGATGAACTTGCAGTTGTAGGCGGCGACCTCGAGCCCCTTGACCTGCATGGCGTAGGCCTCGGAGCCGCGGCCGAACTTGAGGGCGGCGCGCAGCGTGCCTTCCGCCAGGAGGTCGCCGATCTCCCCCTCGCGCCGGGCGATCATTCCCAGGAGCTTCTTGGAGCCCGCGGCGTCGCCGAACCGGTAGTCTCCGGTCGCGGCCCCGTGCTCGATGGCGTCGGCGTAGAAGCTCAGGACACAGCCGCCGGACATCGTGTCGATACCGTAGTCGTCGCAGAGGTAATTGAGGGCGCCGACCTCGGGAAGATCGAAGATCTCGAGGTTGGGGCCGAGGAGGCCGATGTTCTCGTAGTCGAGCTCGGATTCCCGGCCCTCGTCGTCGTGGATGGTGATGCCGCAGCGCATCGTGCAGTTCGGGCAGCCGTAGGTGGCGATGCGGGCGTCGTTGAGGCGCTCGCCGTCCACTTTCCAGGCGTCGGGATGGTGCGTCTTGCGGAAGTTCCGGACGGGCAAGGCGGCCACTTCGTTGCACCAGGCCAGGACCCCGTTGGTGCTCTGAATGGACCAGCCGGTTTCCTTGTCGATCCGGTGGACCTCTCGCAGGTCGTCATGGCCGGCCTTCTTCATTCCGGCCGCGTCGGCCTGGGGGATGGGCTTCGAGCCCTTGACGACCACGGCCTTGAGGAGCTTGGAACCCATGACCGCGCCCATGCCCGTCCGGCCTCCGGCCCGGCCCTCGAGGCTGCGGACGACGGCGTAGCGGACCAGGTTCTCGCCGGCCTGCCCGATGTTGATGACCCCGACGCCCTTGCCGTATTTGGCGTAGATCCAGTCGTTGGTCTCATACGTGCCCTGGCCCCAGACCGCGTCGGCGGGGAGGAACTCGACCTTGTCGTCCTCGATGTAGAGCATGGTCGGCCGGTCGGCCTTGCCCTCGACGATCAGGGCGTCGTAGCCCGCCTTGCGGAGATGCTCGGCGACCCGGGTGCCCAGGTTGCCGTCGCCGTAACCCCCGGTCATGGGAGACTTGCCGGCCACGACCGCTTTCCCCGTGTTGGGGGCGGGGATGCCGGCGATGGGCCCGAGGGCGACGATGAATTTGTTTTCGGGGCCCAACGGGTCGATCCCGGGCTTGAGCTCGTCGTAGAGGATCTTGGCGGCGAATCCCCGCCCGCCTATCCATTTCAAGGCGAATTCCTCGGTGAAGGTCTCTTTCTTGAAGGTTTTCGAGGTCAGGTCAACTCTCAGGATATGGCCGGTCCAGCCGTTCATGATGCGTCCTCCGAAAAAAAACGATAAAATACCTACTCAATCCTAAACGGACGCTCCGGCCGAGTCAAGAGGGAAACGGATGGGGCGGCAGAGGAACCGAGAAGAATCCCGAGAAATTTCGTATAATAGGGAAGAGGGGCAAGTGCCCTCGAGGAGAAAGGAGGCCCGTCATGGCCAAGAAGCTCTATCGTTCTTACAGCCAGAAAATGCTGGGCGGCGTCTGCGGCGGCCTGGCCGAGTACTTCGACATCGACGTCTCGCTCGTCCGGCTCATCTTCATCGGGTTCGGCCTGGTCACCGCCGTCCTGCCCATGACCTTCTTCTACATCATCGCCTGGATCGTCGTCCCCCAGGAAAAACCCCAAGCGTAGGGGGGCCGGCCGCCAATACGCCGTTGACTTGGTCCGCCTTATTGGATATAAACAAGACGGTTTTCCAATGGGCATGAAAAGCGCGCTCGAGATCCCCTTCAAGCACATCGCCGTCGAAGGCGTCTTTCTGTCGAGGAAGACCCAGCTGGCCAACGTCCTCGGCCAGAGGATCGGCGGGAAGATCATCCTCGACCACGTCGGCAACCCCTATCTCAAGGATTTCTACAACGAACGGGACGGGGCGGCCTTCCTGGCCCAGCTCGTTTTCCTGGCCAACCGCTACCACCAGCAGCTCCGTCTCCTCCAGCGGGACCTGTTCGTCGACCGGATCATCTGCGATTACCTCTTCGAGAAGGACAAGATCTACGCCTACCAGACCCTGACGGACGACGAGCTTCTGGTCTACGAGAAGATCTACGGCATCCTCTCGGAGCGAGTCCCCAAGCCCGACCTGGTCATCTACCTCCAGGTCTCCCTGTCCACCCTCGTCCGGCGCATCGCCAAGGAAGGCGACGAGGTCGAGAAGAACATCTCCGAGAAATTCCTCGAGGACATCGTCGAGGCCTTCGATTACTTCTTCTTCAACTACCAGAGCGCGCCCCTGCTCGTGGTCAAGGCCGACGACCTGGATTTCACCCGGGAGGAGGACGTCCTGGACCTGCTCGACCAGGTCCGGGACATGAAAAAAAGCTCTCTCTACTACGTCCCCCAGAGCTACGGGGGCAAGAACGTGAAAAAAGGATAGATATGCGGATAAGGCCCGGAGGCCGCGGGGCCCCGGGACCGGGCGCGCCCGAGGAGCGATGAGGACCTGCCCTCAATCCCGCGGCTCGAGGCGGGATGGGGAGAAAGGACGGACAATGGCGGACCAAAACCAAGATAAGATCACCATCCCTCTCCTTCAGGCCCGAAAGACCGTGGGCCCGAGGATCGTCTGTCTGACCGCCTACGACCATCCGACGGCGAAGATCCTCGACGAACGAGGCGTCGACCTCATCCTGGTCGGGGACTCCCTGGGCATGGTCGTCCTGGGCTACGAGAACACCGTCCCGGTGACCATGGAGGACATGCTCCACCACACCCGGGCCGTCTCCCGGGGGGTCCGGCGGGCCCTGGTCGTCGGCGACATGCCCTATTTCTCGTTCCACCTGAGCCGCGAGGAGACCGTCCGCAACGCCTCCCGGTTCCTCAAGGAGGCCGGGGCCGCGGCCGTCAAGATCGAAGGGGCCTCGGCGAAACGGCTCAAGCTGGTCGAGGCCCTGGTCGAAGCCGAGATCCCGGTCCTGGGGCACGTCGGCCTGACCCCGCAGTCCATCCATCGTCTGGGCCGGTTCCGGGTCGAGGGCAAGGCGATCGACGGGGCCCTCAAGATCATCGATGACGCCGCCAACCTGGAGCGGGCCGGGGCTTTCGCGGTCGTCCTCGAGTGCGTGCCGGTCGAGGTCGCGGACAAGGTCACCAGGGCGCTGAGAGTGCCGACCATCGGCATCGGCGCCGGCCCGCGCTGCGACGGGCAGATCCTGGTCTTCCACGACATGATGGGCTACTCGACCGGCTTTTTCCCGAGGTTCGTCAAAAAGTACGCCCGGCTCCACGAGACCATGGGCCGGGCCGTCGCGGCCTACGCCGTCGACGTCCGTAAGGGGAGCTTCCCCGACGCCGCCACGTCCTATCACCTCAAGCCCGAGGTGGCCTCGGAGCTCGGGAAGCGGGGCCGGAAGAAATGAGGGTCGTGACCGGGATCCCCGAAATGAAGGCCCTGGCCGGGGAATGGAAGGCGGCGGGGAGAACGATCGGCTTCGTGCCGACCATGGGCTACCTCCACGAGGGGCACCTCAGCTTGGTCCGGGCTTCGAAAGAGCGGTGCGAGGCGACGGTCGTCAGCATCTTCGTCAACCCGGCCCAGTTCGGGCCCTCCGAGGATTTCCAGCGTTACCCCCGGGACCTCGCCAAGGACTCGGCGACGCTCGAGCGCGAGGGCGTCGATGTTCTCTTCGTTCCGGCCGCCGAAGCCGTCTACCCCCCGGGCTACAAGACCTACGTGGAGGTCCGCGATCTCCAGGACCGGCTCTGCGGGCGGACCCGGCCCGGGCATTTCCGGGGCGTGGCCACCATCGTTCTCAAGCTTTTCAACATCGTCCGGCCGGACGTCGCGTTCTTCGGGGCCAAGGACGCCCAGCAGACGGTGACCATAGAGAAGATGGCCCGCGACCTCGACCTCGACGTCGAGATCGCGGTCTGCCCCGTCGTCCGCGAACCGGACGGCCTGGCCATGAGCTCCCGGAACGTCTACCTGTCCCCGGACGAGAGGGCGGCCGCGCGGGTCCTTTCGAAGAGCCTGGCCGAAGCGGAGCGGCTCATCCGGGAAGGGGAGAGGGACGCGTCCCGCGTCGCCGCCCGTGTGAAGGACATCATCGCCGGCGAGCCCCTGGCCCGGCTCGACTACGCCGAGATCGTTGAAGCGGGGACTCTCGAGCCGGTCGCCGAGGTCCGCGGGGACACCCTCATCTTATTGGCTGTTTACATTGGCCGGACCCGGCTCATCGACAACCTCCGGGCCCGCGTTGAGGAGATTTCATCATGCTGAGAGCATTCCTCCGTTCGAAGATCCACCGGGCCACCGTGACCCACGTCGACATCGAGTACGAGGGCAGCCTGTCGCTCGACGAAGACCTGATGAAGGCCGCCGAGCTTCACCCTTTCGAAAGGGTCGACGTCTGGAACGTCTCTAACGGCGAGCGCTTCTCGACCTATCTCATCAAGGGACCGGAGGGGGCGGGCCGGGTCGGGGTCTACGGGGCGGCCGGCCGCAAGGTCGGTGTCGGCGACAGGATCATCATCGCCGCCTACGGATATATGGACGAAGCCGAGATAGAGCTGTTCATGCCCAAGATCGTCCTCATGGACAACGGCAACCGCATCGCCGCCGTCAAATAATAGGCTGGGGCGGGGCTCAGCCGCCGAGGCTCCCCAGGAAGACGAACCCTGCGGTCATGAAGAATATCACCAGGGTGAGGGCGAACAGGGCCATGCCCAGGGCCGGGGCGCCCTTGAGGAAGCCCCTGAAGAACTTGACGATCAGCCACTTGAGGATGAGGACCGCGATCAGGGCCTCGGCCAGGACGACGTGGAGGATCCCCCGCGTCGACAGACCGTCCCCCATGGCCCGCACGAAC
>VGJC01000109.1 GCA_016867635.1 Candidatus Aminicenantota bacterium
CGGTCCTCCGGCCTGCCCGGACTTCAGGACGATGAACAGGTTCGTGAAGTCCACCCCGCCCATCAGCAACCCGAGGGGCGGCATCAAGACGTCGGTGACAAACGACGAGACGATGGCCCCGAAGGCCGCGCCGATGATGATGCCGACAGCCATGTCCAGCACCGAGCCGCGCATGGCGAACTCTTTGAATTCTTTGATCACGGAACCCTCCCTATCTCGATGATTTTTGGGTCGTGCATTTTTTACCCGTTTCCCCGGCGCGTGTCAATAGCGTTCTCGAGGCCCTTCCGGGCCCGCCCTCCGGGGCGCAAGGCCTACCAGGCGATGCCGTAATCCTCGCCGTGATTGCTGCTCCCGCCCCAGAACGTGCCGTGGGCCCAGTCGAAATAGACGGCGTTGATGGGCCCTGAGGTGTATCGTTTGGCCGAGAGGACATAGCCCATAGCCCGCAGCTTTTCCCGGACCTCGGGCGGGACCTTCTCGTTGACCTCGAGCTTGCCGGGCACGATCTTGTGATCGTCGAACGAGTCGTGCATCTGGTAGCTCGTGATGTTGGCCGCCTCGCAGGCCTCCTGGACGTTCATGCCGAATTCGACGACGTTGAGGAAGAACTGGAGGAGGTTCTGGTCCTGCGTGTCGCCGCCCTGCACGGCGAACGACAGGAACGGCTTCCCGTCTTTCATGGCCAAGCCGGGGGTCAGCGTCGCCCGGGGCCGCTTGCCGGGGGCGATGACGTTGAAGGGGTTCTTGTATTCGTCGAGGACGAAGCTCTGGGCCCGCTGGCTGATGCCGATGCCGGTCCGGCCGGCGATGACGCAGGGGACCCAGGCCCCGCTCGGCGTCACGGAAACGACCCAGCCTTCCTTGTCGACGGCCTGGATGGAGGTCGTCCCCGAGCGGAAGCTCCGCTCCAGGGCCTCGGTCTCGTCCGCTCCGAGCTTGGCCGGGTCCTCTCTCGACCACTCGAGCCAGCGGTCGAGATGACGGAGGTAGGGATTCTCGCGTCCCTCGAACGGGTACGGGTCACCGGGCTTGATAAGGGGGTCGTTCTTGTGACGGTCGATGAGCTTGGCCCGTTCGCGGGCGTACTCCTTGGACAGCAGCCCTTGAATGGGCTCTTCGGGCGGGAAGTAGGGGTCGCCGTAGTAGAAGTCCCGGTCGGCGAAGGCCAGGTTCATGACCTGATAGAGGGTATGGATGTATTCCGCGCTGTTGTAGCCCATGGCCTTGAGATCCATCGGCTCGAGCATGTTCAGGGCCTGGAGCATGACCGGCCCCTGGACCCAGCTCGTCAGCTTGTAGACGTCGATCCCCCTGTAGCTCGTGGACACGGGCTCCTCGATATGCAGCTTCCATCGGGCCATGTCCTCCATGGTGATGAGGCCGCCCTGTTCTTTGGAGCCGCGGACGAACTCCCTGGCGATATCTCCTTTATAGAACCGGTCGTAGGCCGCCGCCAGGGCCGCCTTCCGGTCTTGTCCTGCGGCCAGGGCCTCCCTCTCGGCTTCGACCAGCTTCCGGAGCGTGTCGAGAAGGTCGGGCTGGCGGAAGATCTCGCCGGGGTGCGGGGCCTCGCGGTCCTGGCCGAGATGGGGCAGGAGGACTCGGCGGGAATATAGCCAGTCCTTGATCTTGTCTTTTTCCTTCTCGATCCTGTCGCCGATCTCCTTATCCATGGGATAACCGTCGGCCATGGCCATGGCCGGCGCCAGGACCTCGGCCAGGCTCATCGTCCCGTATTCGGCCAGCATCGTGATCAGCCCGCCCGGTGTCCCCGGCGTCACCGCCGAGAGAGGGCCGTGAGGGGGCGGATATTCGTAGCCCTGGCTCTTATAGAATTCGGGCGTCGCCCCCGTCGGGGCCACCCCCAGGGCGTTGATGCCGACGACCTTCTTCGTTGCCGGGTTGTAGATCAGGGCCTGGGTCTCACCGCCCCAGCTGAGGACGTCGTACATCGTGCAAACGGCGCCCAGCATGGCGCACGCGGCGTCGACGGCGTTGCCGCCCTTGGCGAAGATCATGGCCCCGGCCGTCGCGGCCAGAGGCTTGCCGGTGATGGCCACCCAGTTCCGTCCGTGGAGGACGGGCTTCTCGGTCCTGTCGGCGGAGCCGTGTCCCTGGAACATCATCGCCCCCATCATGAAAACCGTCGTGATCGTGGTCCTGGCTCTCATGCTAAACTCCTCTCAATCCTTGCGGTATCTCTCGAACCAGGCCTGCAGGTAGAGCTGCTGAAGGAGCCGGTGGGAGGGGCGCCGCCACCCGTGGTACTCCTCGGGCATGCGCACGAGAAGGGTCTCCTTCTTCAGCATCTTCAGGGCCCGGTAGTATTCCTCGCTCTGGCCGATCGGCGTCCGCAGGTCGGCCTCGCCGGTCATGACCATGGTCGGGGTCGTCACGTTGGCCACGTAATGGAGGGGCGAGCGGAGGGCGTACTCCAGGGGATCCTCCCAAGGCATTTTCCGGAACTGCTTGTACCATGAAGGCCCGTCCGTCGTGCCCACGAAGGAGTGCCAGTTGATGACCGGTCTCATGGACACCGCGGCCCGGAAACGGTCGGTGTGGCCGACGATCCAGGCCGTCAGGACCCCTCCCCCGCTCCCGCCGCAGACGAACAGGTTCTCGGCGTCGATGAAGCCCCGGGCCAAGGCCGCGTCAACTCCGGCCATCAGGTCGTCGTAATCCTTGCCGGGATAGGAGTACTGGATGCCGTTGACGAAATCCTGGCCGTAGCCGGTGCTGCCGCGGGGGTTCAGATAAAGGACGGCATACCCGTGAGCGGCGAAGTTCTGCCATTCCCAGTTGAAGGCCACGGAGTACATGGACCAGGGGCCGCCGTGGATCCAGAGGAGCATGGGATATTTCTTCCCGGCCTCAAAGACGGCCGGCCGGATGAGCCAGCCCTGGATGTCCAGGCCGTCGGGGGCCTTGAAGAGCAGCTCCTCGGCCTGGCCGAGCAGGACGCCCTCGAGGACGTCGGCGTTGACGTCCACCAGCTCTTTCCAAGCGTCGGGCTTGGAAACGGAGAAGGTCACCAGATGTCCGGGCCTCTGAAAACTGGAGACCACGGCCGCCGCCTGGCCGTTGCGGGCCAGACTCAGGCCGGAAAGGACGTGGGCCCCTTGGGTGACCTTGCGGACCGGGCCCTGAAGGGGGGCGTAGTGAAGGTTCGATTCACCGCGGGCCTGGAGCAGGAAATAGACGCCGGAGCCGTCCGCGGCCCAGCCGACGACCGACGGGGAATTGGCCAGGCCGCCGGCCAGGAGCCGCTTTTGCCCTCCGGACGCGTCCATGAGGTAAAGGCTCGACACATGGCTCGTGTAGTTCTTGTCGTCGTATCCCGTATAGGCGATCCATTTTCCGTCGGGCGAGACGCGGGGGTTGCCGTCGGGGCCTTTCCGGTCCGTCAGGGCCTTGACGTTCAGCGTGGCCAGATCGACGGCGTAGACCTCCGTGTCCCCGAACTCATACTCGGCGTCGGGCTTGCGGATGGCGCTGACGTAGATCGTCCGGCCGTCGGCCGACCATTGCGGGGCGGAATGGGAGTGATCGCCCGAGGTGATCCGCTTGGGCGTTCCGCCCAGGGTCGCGTCAACGGTGAAGATGTGATCGTTCCCTCGAGGCAAGGGCCCACGTCCGTCGGCCCTCCAAGACAGCCGGTCGACCAGCACGGCCGGGTCGGCCCACTTGGCGCCGGCCGGCCTCGCGGGGAGCTTGACGCTCAGGATCGGCGTGTCATCGGGGACAAAACAGGTGAAGGCCAGCGTCCGGCCGTCCGGGGACCAAGCGAGGCCCTGGGGCGCCATTTCGAGGCGCGTCAGCTGGGCGACTTCCTTCGTTTCGACCCACAGGACGTGGATCTGGGTCGTTTTGTCGCGGTCGGAAAGATAGGCGATCTTTTTGCCGTCCGGCGACCAGGCCGGCGAAAAATCCCGCCAGTCGCCGTGGGTCAGCTCGCGGACCCTCTTGCCGTCGACGTCCGCGATCCAAAGGTTGGAGCGGGACTGGTCGTTGACCTTGTCCACCCAGCCGCGGGAGAAGAGGATCTGCCGGCCATCCGGAGAGATGGACGGGCTGCCGACAGTCTCCATCTCCATGAAGGTGCTCACGTCGAGAAGACGGGCGGCGGGCGTCGCCTGACTCCCGGCGGCGGCACCGGCCAGGGCGGCGAGGACGAGGACGGCGGATAGCAGCCTTTTCATTGTTCGGTCTCCTTGATCGAGATCTCCGTTCCAAAAAAGGACGGCTCCCCCCGCGGGAAGGTCGGGGACGGGCGGTCTTCGCATAGCGGCCCGGTCCCCCATTTTAGCATTAAAACAGAAGCCCTTGGAAGAGAGGTCGGGATCGCAAGAAGCCGGGTCGCGGATCTTCAGTCTTGCGCCGGCCGGAGGTCTGATGTAAAATATTTCACTCTTTGTCGCGATATCATCCCACGAGAAGTCGATCTTCTCGGAAAGCGAGCCGGCCATGAGTCGAGTTCAGGAACACCCGATCCTCCGCATCCCGGAGTCCGAGCAGGTCACCTTCGTCTTCGCGGGCCGGCCGTTGACCGGGCGAAAGGGCGAGATGATCTCCAGCGCGCTCTTTTCCAACGGGATCCGCGTCTTCGGCCGGCATCATAAGGACGGTTCCCCCCAGGGGATCTTTTGCGCCAACGGTCAGTGCTCCCAGTGCCTGGTCATCGCCGACGGCCTGCCCGTGAAGTCCTGCATGGTCCCCGTCCGGGAAGGCATGAACGTCCTGTCCCTCCAGGGGTTCCCCGAGCTGCCCCCTGTCAGCAGCGCCGACCTGAAAATGGCGGCCATAGAGGACATGTCCTGCGATCTTCTCGTCGTCGGCGGCGGGCCGGCGGGCATGGGCGCGGCCATCGAGGCCGCCGACTCCGGGATTTCGGTCATCCTGGTCGACGACAAGTCCGCCCTCGGCGGCAAGCTCGTCCTCCAGACCCACCTCTTTTTCGGAGCGGCCGCCGAGTGCTACGCCGGGACGCGGGGCATCGAGATCGCCGGGATCCTGGCCGACGAGGTGGCCAAGCGCCGCGGGATCAAGGTCATGACCTCGAGCGTGGCCGTCGGCGTGTTCGCCGACAAGAAGGTCGGCGTGGCTTCCGGCGACCGGTACTCCCTCGTCACGCCGCGCAGCCTTCTTGTCGCGTCCGGAGCCAGGGAAAAAGCCCTGAATTTCCCGGGCTGCGACCTGCCCGGCGTCTACGGCGCGGGCGCCTTCCAGACCCTGCTCAACCGCGACCTCATCCGGCCGTCCGAGAGGCTCTTCGTCGTCGGCGGCGGCAACGTCGGGCTCATCGCCGCCTATCACGCGCTCCAGGCCGGCATCTCGGTCGTCGGTCTCTGCGAGGCCCTGCCCGACGTCGGCGGTTACTGGGTCCACTCCGACAAGATCCGCAGGATGGGCGTCCCCATCTATACGACGACGAGCGTCGTCTCCGCCAACGGCCGGGACGCCGTCGAGTCGGTGACCGTGGCCCGCGTCGACAAGAACTGGAAGATCGTTCCGGGAACCCACAAGACCTACGCCTGCGACACCTTGCTCATCGCCGTCGGTCTCGACCGGGTCAACGAATTCCACGACATGGCCGTGAGCGTCGGCTTGCGCTCCTATCTCGCGGGCGACGCCGAGGAGATCGCCGAAGCCTCGGCGGCCATGTTCTCCGGCCGCGTGACCGGGCGCCGCATCGCCCGCGACTTGGGCATGGATGTCGAGATCCCCGAGGCCTGGGAGAGGATGACCCAGCTCCTCAAGTCCCACCCGGGGCGCGAGAACTTTCCCGTCGTCCGGGCGCTGGACGGCGGCAACGGCCGCGGGGCGAAGAAGGACATCTTCCCGGTCGTCGGCTGTCTGGAGACCATTCCCTGCAATCCCTGCTCCGTCGTCTGCCCCCAACAAGCTCTCAAGATGCCCTCGGGCGACATCCTCCAACGGCCCGAATTCGACGGGGACTGCGTCGGCTGCAGCAAGTGCGTCGCCAACTGCCCGGGGCTGGCCATCACCCTCGTCGATATGACGCGGCGCGCCTCCGGCAAGGCCCGGGTCACCGTGCCGTTCGAATTGCCCGTCCGTTTCGAGGTCGGGGACAGCGTCGCCGTCGTCGGATGGAAGGGGGAGCCGCTCGGCCAGGCGAAGGTCCTGGAGATCCTCGACCGCTCCGGCCGCTCGCCCTGCCGCCTGGCCTGCCCGGCCGACGTCCGCGCCCAGGGCTACATCCAGCTCATCCGCAAAGGGAGCTACGCGGAGGCCATCGGCCTCATCCGGCGCGACCTTCCCCTGCCCGGCGTCTGCGGACGGGTCTGCTATCACCCCTGTGAAGAGGGCTGTCTGCGCAAGGAGATCGACGAGCCCGTGGCCATCTGCGCCCTCAAGCGCTTCGTCTCCGACTGGGCCCGGGCGAACGCCGTCGACGTCCGCACCCTGCCCGTCACGCGGCCCCAACGGATCGCCGTCATCGGCTCCGGCCCGGCGGGCCTGGCCTGCGCCAACGAGCTCGCCCACCGCGGCTACGCCGTCACCGTTTTCGAGGCCGCCGAGAAAGCCGGGGGCCTCCTGCGCTGGGGCATCCCCGCGTACCGGCTGCCGGACGACGTCCTGGACTATGAGCTCGATTGCCTGGCCCGTCTGGGCATAACCTTCGAGACCGGCAAGCGGGTCTCCGACGTCAACGAGCTTTTCGAGCGAGGGTTCGCGGCCGTCTTCCTGGCCCCGGGGGCCCTCAAGGCCACGAGCGCGGGCATTCCCGGCGAGGACCTCGAGGGCGTCGTCAACATGCTCGACTTCCTTCGCCGGGTCAAGACCGGCGAGCTGACGCGGCTCTCGGGACGGGTCGCCGTCATCGGCGGCGGCAACTCGGCCATCGATTCGGCCCGGGTCGCCCGGCGTCTGGGGGCCGAGGAGGTCCGCATCCTCTACCGCCGTTCGCGCGAGCAGATGCCCTCCCACGACTGGGAGGTCAAGCAGGCCGAGGACGAGGGCATCCGCTTCGACTTCCTGGTGGCCCCGGAGGCCATCCTGGGATCGAACGGCCGCGCGGGCCTCGTCCGGCTCATCCGGATGAAGCTCGGTGAGCCCGACGCCTCCGGGCGGGCCCGTCCGGTCCCCATCCCCGGCTCCGAGTTCGAGCTCCCGTTCGACACGATCATCCCGGCCATCGGGCAGCAGACCTCGCTCGGCGGCCTGTCCGAGGGCATGGCCCTGACCCGCCAGGGCAACGTCATCGCCGACCCCGTGACCCAATTGACTCGCCCCGACGGGGTCTTCGCCGGGGGCGACGCGGTGACCGGCGCCGACACGGTCGTTGCGGCCTTCGGCGCGGGCAAGCGGGCCGCCGAGTCCATCGACCGTTTTTTGAGGGGCGTCGACGTCGCCGAAGGCCGCCGGGCGGAGCCGGCCAAGGCGCCCGAAACCCTGAGGGAGAACGTCAAGCCCGTGCCGCGCGCTAAAGAGGAGGAATTGCCGCTCGCCGAGCGCCTCGACAATATGAAGGAGATCGTCAGGACCTTGAGCGAGGAAGCCGCCCTGGCCGAGGCCTCACGCTGTCTCGGCTGCGGGTCGATCGGCGAGTGCCTGCCCGGCATCGATCCGGGCACCGGGGCGGCCCGGAGAAGCCCGATCCAGGACAAGGCCCACATGATCGTCGTCGAGGTCGACCCGGCGATCGCCGCCCGGGTCGGAGGCATCCGCATCCAGCCCGAGTCCGTGTCCGAGCCCATCGGCACGGTCCTGCCCGGGCAGACGCCGGACGACACGATCGTCTGCCGGTGCGAGCGGGTCACCGCCGGCGAGATCCGCCGTCTCATCCGCGAAGGCGAGCGGGACATCAACCAGATCAAGGCCGTTACCCGGGCCTGCATGGGCGCCTGCGGCGCCAAGACCTGCACTCCCCTCATCCACCGCCTGTTCAGGGAGGAAGGCGTCCCGGCCGGCGAGATCGTCGACCAGCCGAAAAGGCCGCTGTTCATCGAGGTCCCCATGGGGGCCTTCGCCGGGCTCGAAGAGGAGGGCGATCATGACCGCCGTTAAGTCCTGGGACGTCATCGTCATCGGCGCCGGGAGCGTCGGCGCGCCGGCGGCTGTCTCCCTGGCCGAAGCCGGCCTGAGGACCCTCGTCCTGGACAGTCTCCCGAGCGTCGGCCAGGGCGCGAACAAGAGCGCCATCGGGGGGCTCAGGGCCACCCACTCGGATCCCGCCAAAATCCGGCTTTGCCTCCGCAGCCTC
>VGJC01000110.1 GCA_016867635.1 Candidatus Aminicenantota bacterium
GGCGACGAAGCGGCTGTCGCGGGGCGGCCGGGAGAGGGCCGCGGCGGGCGGCGCAGCGGCGTTGGGAACGGCCGCGGCCGTTTCTCCGGCCCGGTTGAGCTCGATGAGCTCGGCCGAGGCGAGATCCATCTTCTTCCCGTCCTCGGTGACCTCGAAATCGGCTTTCGTGAGATCGGTCACGAAACGGCCGTCGCGGTCGACGGCGATCACGTCGACGAGGACCAGGCGGACCGTGACCTCGTGCCGATCGTCGGGTATCGGCCGGGGGGCCTGGGCCGCTCCGATCATGAACAGGGCCAGGGAGAAGGTGCCTAGGATCCTGCCTGACGACCATGATCTCGGTTCATGTCTCATTTCCGACCTCCTCAAGGCCCTAGATGTCACGGCACGTTCGATCGTCGCTTATATAATAGCCCCTTTTCTCTCCTGGAACAAAGACGGTCCCCAAAGAAGAATTCGCGCCCGCTCGTTCATCGTTCACCTCTTAAGGAATACGCTCTGCATCATACTTACGTTTAAGCGGATTCGCCGCTACCGGTTCTCCAGGGGGCGCCTGCGGGGCCGGCTCAGGCCTTCTTAAATGCGAGTTCTCCTTTCTTGTCGACGGCGATCTCGACCGTGCCGCCTTCGCCGAACTCGCCGGCCAGGATCTTCATGGCCAGGGGGTTCTGGACGTCGCGCTGGATGACCCGCTTGAGCGGCCGGGCGCCGTAGACCGGGTCGAAGCCTCTCTCGGCGAGAAGCGCCTTGGCCTCCTCCGAGACCTCGAGCCCGATCTTGCGGTCGGCCAGCCTCTTCGAGAGGAGCGCGAGCTGCAGGCCGACGATCTCGAGCAGCGCCTCTTTGTCCAGGGGCCTGAAGATGATGACCTCGTCGATGCGGTTGAGGAACTCCGGCCGGAAGTGGGACTCGAGGACGGCCCGGACCTCCTTCTCCATGGCCCCGTAGTCAGACGACAGCTCCTTGATGACCTGGCCGCCGAGGTTCGAGGTCATGATGACCAGAGTGTTCTTGAAGTCGACCGTCCGGCCCTTGCCGTCCGTCAGCCGCCCGTCCTCGAGGATCTGGAGCAGGACGTTGAAGACGTCGGCGTGGGCCTTCTCGATCTCGTCCAGCAGGACGAGCGAGTAGGGCCGGCGCTTGACGGCCTCGGTCAGCTGGCCGCCCTCCTCGTAGCCGACATACCCCGGCGGCGCGCCGATCAGCCGGCTGACGGTGTGTTTCTCCATGTACTCGGACATGTCCAGCCGGACCATGGCCCGCTCGTCGTCGAACAGGAACTCGGCCAGGGCCCGGGCCAGCTCGGTCTTGCCGACGCCCGTCGGCCCCAGGAAGATGAACGAGCCGATGGGCCGGGCGGCGTCCTGGATGCCGGCCCGCGAGCGCCGCACCGTGGCCGCCACGGCCCGGATGGCCGCTTCCTGGCCGATGACCCGGCGCCCCAGGATCCCTTCCATGCGGATGAGCCGGTCGACCTCGCCCTCGAGCATCTTGGAGACGGGGATCCCCGTCCACTTGGAGACGACCTGGGCGACGTCCTCCTCGTCGACCTCCTCCTTGAGCATCCGGCCCCGCGCCTGGAGGGCGGCCAGCTCGGCGGCGGCCTTGTCCATCTCCTTCTGGAGCTCGACGAGCTTCCCGTAGCGGATCTCGGCGGCTTTCTCGAGGTCCCCGCGCCGCTCGGCGTTCTGCTCCTCGATCTTGAAGGCGTCCTGTCTTTCCTTGAGCTTGCCCGCGGCCTCGATGGTCTCCTTCTCCTTCTGCCACCGGCCGCGCAGGGCTCCGGCCTTCTCCTTGAGGTTGGCCAGATCCTCCTCGATCTTCGCCAGCCGGTCCTTCGAGGCCGGGTCCTTCTCTTTCTTCAGGGCCTGGCGCTCGATCTCGAGCTGGAGGATCCGGCGGTCGAGCTCGTCGATCTCCTCGGGCAGGCTGTCGATCTGGATGCGGATGCGGGAGGCGGCCTCGTCGACGAGGTCGATGGCCTTGTCCGGCAGGAAGCGGCTGGTGATGTAGCGCGAGGACAGGGTCGCCGCGGCGACCAGCGCCGAGTCCTTGATCCGGACGCCGTGGTGGACCTCGTACTTCTCCTTGAGACCGCGAAGGATGGAAATGGTCTCCTCGACGGTCGGTTCGTCCACGTAGACCTGCTGGAAGCGCCGCTCCAAGGCGGCGTCCTTCTCGATGTGCTTCTTGTACTCGTTGAGGGTCGTGGCCCCGACGCATCGCAGCTCGCCGCGGGCCAGGGCCGGCTTGAGCATGTTCGAGGCGTCGACCGCCCCTTCGGCCGCGCCGGCGCCGATGATCGTGTGCAGCTCGTCGATGAACAGGACGATCTCGCCGCCGGACTCTCCGACCTCCTTGAGGACGGCCTTGAGCCGGTCCTCGAACTCGCCGCGGAACTTGGCCCCGGCGACAAGGGCCCCGATGTCGAGGACCAGGAGCCTTTTATTCTTGAGCGACTGAGGGACGTCGCCGTTGGCGATGCGCTGGGCCAGGCCTTCGACGACGGCCGTCTTGCCGACGCCCGCCTCGCCGATCAGGACGGGGTTGTTCTTGGTCCGCCGCGACAGGACCTGGATGACCCGTCGGATCTCGTCCTCCCGGCCGATGACCGGGTCGAGCTTGCCCTGGCGGGCCAGGGCCGTCAGGTCGCGGGCGTATTTCTCGAGGACCTGATACTTGCCCTCGGGCTCCGGGTCCGTGACCCGCTGGGTGCCGCGGACGGCGGCCAGGGCCCTGAGCACGGCCTCCTCCGTGACCCCGTTCTGGGCAAGGATGCGAGCCGCCTCGCCCTTCTCTTTGAGCAGGGCCAGGAAGATGTGTTCGGTCGAGACATAATCATCCTTGAGCCCGTCGGCCTCCTTGCGGGCCCTCTCCAAGACCTGGCGGAGCGCCGGCGAAAGGGCCGATTCGGACCCGCCGCTGACCCTGGGCAGCTTCTCGAGGACCGCGTCCAAGGCGGCCCGGAGCTTGGCCGCCGGGGCCCCGAGCTTGGCCAGCAGGGCGTTGACGATATTCTCCTCCTGGACGAGGAAGCTCCACAGGACGTGCTCGGGCCGGACCTCCGGATGGCCCATTTCCCCGGCCTTGACCTGGGCCTTTTGGATGGCCTCCTGGGACATGACCGTGAACTGCTCCCAACGCATGGTTCGCCTCCTCGCGCGTTTTCCTCTCTATTAAAAACCCCGCCGCGAGGACTGTCAAGCTCCCGGAGGCCCGTCCCCGCGCCGCGTTTTTCATGCTTGACAATTCAAAAAAAAAGGATATTTATTGTCTTGAGGCGCACCATGGAAGAGATGGAGATCACCAGCTGGATGACGCTCGACGCCATCAAGAAGTCCAAGTCCGCGAACATCGTGGAGTCGGTCGGCAACCTCCAGACCGGTCACTGCATGTCCGTGTTCTGCGTCATCGAGGACGATTTTCTCGAGCTCTGCTACAGCGACCTGGCGGCCAACTTCCTGCGCCGCTACGAGGACCGCGACGAATTCGAGGCCGCCCTCGACGAACGCAAGGAAGACGTCGGGGAGGCCCCTTACGAGGAGCCCGAGGACCGCGACTTCGACGAGGACGAGGAAGACGAAGAGGAAACGTCCAAGGGGTTCTCGGTCGAGGACGAATCGGAAAGCTACTGAGCCGGGCGGCCGGGCTTGAGCCGGTCCTTGAGCCCGGCGAGGACGTTCAGCGCTTCGAGGGGGGTCAGGGAGGAAAGATCGAGACCTTCGATCTCATCCCTCAATTCGCGGAGGAGCGATGACTCCCGGTCCTCGGCGAACAGCATGAGCTGGTTCCGGTCGGGCTTTTTCCGTCCCTTGTAAGCCAGGCGCGGCAGGCCGGTGTCGTCGAACTCCTGCTTCTCGAGGTTGAGGAGGATCTCCCGGGCCCGGTCGATGACATCCCGGGGGATGCCCGCCAGCTTGGCCACGTGGATGCCGTAGCTGCGGTCCGACGGGCCGGGCAGGATCTTGCGGAGGAAGATGACCTCGTCCTTCCACTCCTTGACGGAGAGGTGATAGTTCTTGATCCGGCCGAGGGTCAAAGCCAGCTCCGTCAACTCATGGTAGTGGGTGGCGAAGAGCGTCTTGGGCCGCAGACCTTCGCGCTCGTGGAGATATTCGGCCACAGCCCAGGCGATGCTCAAGCCGTCGAAGGTGCTCGTCCCCCGCCCGACCTCGTCGAGGAGGATCAAGCTCCGCGAAGTGGCGTTGTGGAGGATCGCGGCCGTCTCCAGCATCTCGACCATGAAGGTCGACTGGCCGACGCTCAGGAAATCCGTGGCCCCGATGCGGGTGAAGATCCTGTCGACCAGTCCCAGCGCGGCTGACTTGGCCGGGACGAAGGACCCCATCTGGGCCAGGATCGAGATGAGCGCCGCCTGCCTCAGGAAGGTCGACTTCCCGCCCATGTTCGGGCCGGTGATGATCAGGATCTGGTTCGACTCGCCGTCGAGCTCCAGATCGTTGGGGATGAACGGCTCCCCCTGGCTCGTCTCGATCACCGGGTGGCGCCCTTCCTCGATGCGGAGGGCATCGCCGTCGTTGACCGCGGGCCGCGCGTAGCCTCTCCGGGCCGCGCATTCGGCCAGGGACAGGAGGACGTCGAGGGTCGCGACGTCGGCCGCGATCCTCTGCAGGCGATGGGTCTCGCGGGCCACGGCCTCCCGGATCTCGAGGAACAGGCGGTGCTCGAGGACGCCGATCCGCTCTTCGGCGTGGAGGACCTTCTCCTCGTATTCCTTGAGCTCCGGGGTCAGGAAGCGCTCGGAGTTGACCAGGGTCTGCTTCCGCACGTAATCGGCCGGGACCTGGGGCAGGTTGGGACGGGTGACCTCGATGTAATAGCCGAAGACCTTGTTGTAGCGGACCTTGAGCGAGCCGATGCCCGTCCGCTCCCGCTCGCGCTTCTCGATCTGGGCGATGGTCGTCTTTCCCGACCGGCTGACCGACCGCAGCTCGTCGAGCTCGGCGTTCCAGCCGTTCTTGACGATGCCGCCCTCGGTCAGGAGGACGGCGGGTTCGTCCATGATGGCGCCGTCGATGAGCGAGGCGACGTCGGCGGCGTCGTCCCAGCGGTCGAAAAGACCGGTGAAGAGCCGCGAGGAGAAGGCCCGGAGCTCGCTCCGCACCCGGGGCAGGGGCCCGAGGGAGGACTTGAGGGCCACGAGGTCTCTCGGATGGGCGACGCCGAGGGAGATCCTGCCGACCAGGCGCTCCAGGTCGTGGACCTCCTTGAGGATGTCCCTCATCTCCCGCCGGCCGATGGTCGCCCGGAGGGCCTCCCCGACCGCCTCCAGCCGGTCCTCGACGGCGGCCGTGTCGAAAAGGGGACGCAGGAGCCAGGACCGGAGCAGCCGGCCGCCCGGGGCCGTGACCGTGAAGTCGATGACGTCGAGGAGCGAGTCCTTGGCCTTCCCGTCCCGGAGATTTCGGACGAGCTCGAGGTTGCGGACGGTCGTCGCGTCGAGGGCGAGGTGGTCCCCGGCGTGCAGATACGAGATCCGGTGGACGAGTCCCACGGAGTCGCGGCGGACCTCCTTGACATAGTGGAGGAGGGCGCCGGCGGCCGAAACGGCCAGGGCTTTCTCCTCCAGGCCGAAGCCGTCCAGGGACCGGGCCCCGAAGTGCTTGAGGAGGGTTCGGCTGGCCTGGGGGAAGTCGAAGAGCCAGCCTTCGACCGGGCTTTTGCCGGCCACGGGCAGCCCGTTGAGGCCGAGGACCCGCTCGAGCGCCTCCTCGGCGCCTTCGGCGAAGACGATCTCCCGGGGCGGCGACTTGAACAGCTCGTCGGCCAGGGCCCTCGACTCCGGCCACGGGCCCTGCAGCGTACGGACCTCGCCCGCCGCGAGGTCGAGGAGGGCCATCCCCCAACCGTCGGATTCGAGGGCCAACGAGGCGATATAGACGCCCTCCTTGGCGTTCTCGGCCTCGAACTCGACGGCCGTGCCCGGCGTGAGGACCCTGATGACCTCGCGTTTGACGACCCCCCGGGCCGCCTTGGGGTCCTCGACCTGCTCGCAGACGGCGACCTTGCGGCCGGCCCGCAGGAGCTTCGGGAGATAGGAGGCCACGGCGTGATGCGGCACGCCGCACATCGGGACCCTCTGACGGGAGGTCAGGGCGATCCCGAGCAGGGGCGCGGCAAGCTTGGCGTCCTCGTAGAACATCTCGTAGAAGTCGCCGAGCCGGAAAAAGAGCAGGGCGTCGCGATGGAGCTCCTTGATCCGGAAGTACTGCTCCATCATCGGGGTCAGGGAATCGTCTTTGGCCATCGGAGCCACCTCACTATACCCATGGCCCTCCTGTTTTGCAACACCTGCGCATTACCCCGGAGAGGGCTGCGGGAAAGCGTGAAGGATCACGGCGCGGACGGAAAGGATGCCTCGAGGCCCTCTCGCGGGCGTTCGGTTGACACCCGCCGGCTCCTGGTGTAATCTCGGGCCCGTGAACGTTCCCAACACGCTGAGCCTCGTCCGCATCCTGGCCATCCCGGCCCTGGTGGCCGTCATGGTCACGGATTTCCGCGGTCACGACCTGGCGGCCGTGATCATCTTCACCCTGGCCTCGCTCACGGACTGGCTCGACGGCTGGCTGGCGAGAAAGAAGAAGCTGGTCACGGTCCTCGGCCAGCTCCTCGACCCGACGGCCGACAAGCTGCTCATCGCCTCGACCCTCATCTGCCTGGTCGAGCTCGGGCGGGTCCCGGCCTGGGTGGCCGTGGTCATCATCGGTCGGGAGATCGCCGTCTCGGGGTTCCGGGCCATGGCCTCGTCGAAAGGGATCAACATCCCGGCCTCGGCCCTCGGAAAGGCCAAGATGGGCAGCGAGTCGTGGATCATCGGGGCCCTTGTCCTGGGGCCTCTCTACCTGGGGAAGTTCTATGTCATCGCTCAGGTCGGTCTGTGGATCGCCCTGATCCTGGCCGTTCTCTCGGCCGTCGAGTATTTCGTTCGCTTCGGCCCCCGGGTCCTGTCACAGAGGCCCTGAGAGGGCCGTCCGCGTTCTCTCCAGGCTCTCCCCGTTCTCCACGTTCAGGAGGACCGGGGACTTGGGCCACCCCCGGATGGTCCGCTTGAGGAGGCCGCTCAGGACCTTGCCCGCGCCCACTTCGACGCACGCGTCGAGGTCCAGGCCTTTGAGGACATCCATGGACTTCGTCCAGAGCACGGCCCGGCTGACCTGACGCTTGAGGGCGTCCCTGGCCTCGGCGCCCGTCAGGACGGGCCTGGCGTCGACATTGCAGACAACGGGGAATCGGGGGTCGCCGAAGGCCACGGCGTCGAGGTCCGCGGCCAGCCTGTCCTCGGCCGGCCTCATCATCCGGGTGTGGAAGGGCGCGCTGACAGGCAGCATGACGGACCGGGGCGGCTTGAGGCCGGCCAGGGCCTCCTCGACGGCCTTCTTTTCTCCGGCGATGACGACCTGATCCTCGCCGTTCCAGTTGGCGATCTCGACGACCCCGGCGGAGAATCCGGCCAGGTACCGTTCGATCTCGGCCCCCGGGACCCCGAGGACGGCCGCCATGGCCCCGGTCCCGACGGGGACGGCCTCCTGCATGTAACATCCCCTTTTGTGGACGAGCAGAACGGCGTCCTCGAAGCTCAGGGCCCCGGCGGCGACCAGCGCCGAGTATTCCCCGAGACTGTGTCCGGCGGCGACGACCGGGTCCCGGCCGAGAAGGAGGCCGGCGGCCGTGCTCACGACGAGCAGGGCCGGCTGCGTGTTCCGCGTCAGCCGGAGCTCCTCCTCGGGACCTTCGAACGAGAGCCGGGACAGTCCGTAGCCGAGGATCCGGTCGGCCCGCTCGAAGAGCTCCCGGGCCTGCGGCGAACGGTCGAAGAGATCCTTGCCCATGCCGACGGTCTGCGAGCCCTGTCCCGGAAAAAGATAGGCGATCCTTGACATGATACCCGTTCCTCCCCTCACTCCAGGCAATCCTTCATGATCCGGATGTCGGCCCGGGACCTGAGGTCCCTGATCCAGGTCTCCATCTGTTTCTTTAAATCGCGGTCCCGGACCTGGGCTTCGAGGGGGCCCGTCACACGGTCCAAAGGCTCGGGCTCGAGCCCCCGGCGGACCCGCTCCGGAACATAGATCTCCCGATAGTGCCTCTCGACGTCCGTGCGCGAGACGGGCAGGCTGCGGCTGAACCTCAGGGCCAGGGCCTTTTCGAAGAGAAGCGCCTCCTCGACATAGGACCTGAGGTCCTTTTCC
>VGJC01000111.1 GCA_016867635.1 Candidatus Aminicenantota bacterium
GGACGGGCCCGCCGGGCCTTGAAAATGTACGGGCGCCATTGTACATTAGCGGGGAATTCCCAGGAGAAAGGTCAAGAAACGATGGATCTCGCGCGCATCCTCAGGAAAGAGAACCTGGTCTACTCGGGCAAGTCCAAGGACGTCTATCGCATCCCCGACGGGCCGAACGCGGACAAGTACGCCTTCGTGTTCACCGACCGGGCGACCGGCTACATCGACGACAAGGGAAAGCCGGTGTTCGACCCGGGCTACGACACCGTCGTCGGCGACATCCCGGGCAAGGGCGCCATCGCCTTCAGGTTCGCCGCCTATTTCTTCGAGCTCCTGAAGAAAAGCGGCATCCCCACGCACTACATCGCCACGGCCGGCGAGACGGTCATGATCGTCGAGCCCGCCGACCCCCTCGGCCTGCCCGCGGGGGGGGCCGAATTCGAAGGCTCCGCCCCCCTGCAGAACCTCGAATGGACCTGGCGCAACAACGCCATGGGCAGCTTCTGGAGAAGGTACCCGTTCGTCCGGCCGGGCAAGAACCTCCATCGCGTCGTCGAAGCCTGGACCAAGGGCGACACGGACATCCTCATCACTTATGAGGCCCTCGAAGCCGCGGGTGTCATGACCCGGGAAGAGATCGCATACGTCGACAAGCTCGTCAAGGACATCGCCGAGGTCGTCTGCCGCGACTTCGCCGCCCGGGGCCTGCACATCGTCGACGGCAAGTTCGAGCTGGGCCGTCTGAAGCACGGCGACGGCAAGATCGTCCTCATCGACGAGATCTCCCCGGACGTCCTCCGAACGTGCAACGGCTACGCCCCCGACGACGCCGGCGACTGCACCGCCCACCGGGAATGCATCCGGACGACGTTCACCAACGGCAAGCGAACGATCAAGGGCCGCAAGCAGCTCGACGCCGCCGAGCTCGAAAAGGCCGTTCTGGGCTAGGAGATAGCCCATGAGAAGCGCAAGAAAACCCGGCATTGCCGCCGTTTCGTTCCTATTCGTTCTGGCCGCCCTGTTCGCCCTCTCTTCGCTCCCCGACGCGGGACCGTCCTCTTTTGCGCGGCCCGCGCCGCCCGCCGCCTGCGCGCCTCCGGGCGGGGCTTTGGACGGCGAGTGCTTCACGGTGCTCGTTGGAAAGGATGCCAGCGCCGACGGCTCGGTCCTCGTCGCCCACAACGAGGACGACCGGGGCGACATCCTCGTCAACCTCCGCAAGATCAAGCCCCGCGACTACGGCGCCCCGAAGAAGGTCGCTTTGGGCAAGGGCGCCTTACTCGAGACCGACGGCCGGACGGCCGGCTTCCTGTGGATCGAGGCCACGACCCAGGAGTACGCCGACAGCTTCATCAACGAACACGGTGTTCTCATCACGTCCGACAGCTGCCCGTCCCGCGTCACGGAAGAGGACTTCACCGACGGCGGCATCGGCTACATGCTCAGGCGCCTCGTGGCCGAAAAGGCGACCTCGGCCCGCGACGCCGTCCGGATCGCCGGGACTCTCATCGAGAAGTTCGGCTACCGGGCCTCCGGACGGACCTACTCCATCGCCGACAAGAACGAGGCCTGGATGCTGGCCGCCCTCCGCGGCCGCCGCTGGGCCGCCCAGCGCGTCCCCGACGACGAGGTGGCCGTCATCCCCAACCACTTCACCATCCGCCGCTTCGATCCGGACGACACCGGCCATTTCATGGGCAGCCCCGGCCTCGTCGAATACGCCGCGAAGAACGGCTGGTACGACGCGGAGGAGGACGGCCCGTTCGACTTCAAGAAGGCCTTCGAGCGGCCCTCGCGCCGCGAGCCGGCCGCCGACGGCAACACCCTGCGTCACTGGCGCGGGCTGACGCTGCTCACGGGACGCGAATGGGAGCTCGGCGGCGACTATCCGTTCTCGGTCAAGCCGGCGAAGAAGGTCACGGCCGAGGATCTGATGGCCGTCCTCCGCGATCACTACGAGGGCACCCCTTACGACGCCACCGACGGCTACAAGACCGGCTCGCCCAACCGGACCAAGTTCCGGACGATCTGTACGGCCTCGACCATCAACGCTTTCGTCGTCTCGCTCGACGCCAAGCGGCCGGAGCCTCTCTCGGTCCGCGTTTGGCTGACCCTGGGCAAGCCCGACACGACCGCCTTCCTGCCCCTCTACTACGGCGTGGAAAACCTGCCTCCCGGGGCCGGCCTCGGCCAGGAAGCGCACGACTATGAGCTTTTCTATAAACAGCACTTCGACGACGCGCCTTTCAAGGCCGCCAAGGACAAGCTCCTCCACACCAAGGTCCTGGCCCTCGAGCAGGCCGCCGAGGCGGACTATGGCCCGATGCTCGAGACGCTCCGAAAAGAGCTCTTTCCGCTCGAAAAAGAATTCATCGAGGGCCGCCCGAAGTTCGAGGAGGATTTCGCCGCCCTCTACGCCAAGGACAAGAAGGCGGCCCTCAAGAGCCTCGACGGCTACGTCGCCGCCGCGTTCGAGAAGCTGGGCACAGCAACCGCCGGTCTTTTAAATAAAGTCAAGGGTCCCTGATCGCGCGGCCCGGCGCGGGCCGTGCACCCCGCTACCCGTATCGCCCTGCCCCCCCCGTCAAGGCTTCTTCAGCGTCGGGTCGTGCGGCCCGACGACCCTCAGTACGATCTCGTGCTTTCCGCCGTATTCAAAGGTGAAGCGGACATCCCGGTCGACCCGGGCTTCGAAGATCGATCCCGTGCCCTTGATCTTCTTGATCCTCAGGGACGGATGACGGGGATCGGAGGCCAGGAGGCCGAGCTGTTTCTTCAGCTTCTCCCGGACGTCCGGGTCGAGCTCAAGAGCGCTTTTTCTGAACCGTTCGGTCAGGGTCAGCCTGAGCGGTCCCATCGATCTCATGGAAAAGGTCCTCGACGGTCTCGAATGTCTTGGTTCGGCCCTCGGTAATATCGCGGCCGGCCTCGGCCTCGAGCCTTTGCCACCTGTCCTTCCAGAACCAGGCCTGGTCCCGGTCGACCGTTTCCTGGGGGATGAGCACGATGGTGTCATCGACGACCTTGGACATGACGATGCTCCCTTCGGTGATCCCGAGTTTTTTCCTCATGGATAAAGGAAGCGTGAGCTGGCCTTTTTGTCTCACTTTTATAAGTTCTTCCAAAAAAATCCTCCCAATATCCTTCAATAGGGTTGGATATTCTAATTATCCTATTTTCTAACCTAAATATTGGCGCAGATCCGCTCTTGTGTCAAGCTCCTGGATCTGCCGAGCCTCAGGTCTTCCGGGAGGCCAGAAAGCGGCTTGGGGCAACCGCCGTTTCGGGGAAGGCCGCCAAAAGGGCTTTGTCGACCGTGAGCAGGGGCACTCCCGCCTCCCGGGCCAGGACGATGAACTCGGCGTCGTAGGCCGAGCACGTCGTCGAAGCCGCCAGCTCCAGCACTTCGGCCGAAACCACGGCGTATTCGCCGCCGGACATCAGCGATTCCGCCTCGGCCATGATCAGGAACGCGTCGCGTATCCCGAGCAGCCCGCGACGGACGCATTTGACAAGGACGCTTCGCATCTCGCTGCGCCAGAGAAGGGGCGCGGACCACTGCGGATCCTTCGCCAGGACTTTCTCGGCCTCCTCGCTGTGCTCGCCCGCGATGAAAAGATGAGCGATGATGTTCGTATCGACGACGATCACGGCCGGCCTTCCCTCTTGGCCCGGTCGAGGAGCTCGCCGGTCAACAGGCCCCGCGTCCTCCCCCGCAGGGCCCGCGCCCTGGCAAGGATCGCATCGACGGGGACCCGCCGGGGATTTGTCGCCGCGGCCAGAATGGAGATGATCTCGCCGTTGACGCTCCGCTGGTTCCTGTCCGCGCTTTCCTTGACCTTCCGATAAAGATCCTCGGGGATGTTCTTCAGAGTAAAGTTCGTGGCCATGACCTCATCCAATTGGTTTCTTTCTGGTTTCATTATGGTTTCTCCTTTAGGCAATGTCAAGAGTCTGCTCTGGTCAGGTCCAGAGGCCCGGTCGCCGTCAACTTCTTCATAAGAACAACGCTCGCACCGCCGATATTTTCTCAACTTGAGAATTGGATTGGGCCGGACTTCTCCGGAGCAGGCTATAAGCCCGGGCTTCCCCCGGCGGGAATTGACGCGGCCGAGGGCTAAGGCCGGCGTGAAACCTTCCGCGGCTTTCTTTCGTCTATACAGATGACAGGACAGAAACATGAGATCAAAGAGCACAGGAGAATAAAATGAAGATCCGAGCGAAACTCGCCATCGTCGTACTGGCCGCGTTCATGACCCTCGCGGGGGTCAATCTGATCGCCAGCGCCTTCATGTCGACCGGAGTCGTCACGGCTCAGGGCGCTCACCCTTCGGTCACCGTCGAAGTAACGAACTTCCGCGTTCTGGCCTGACGCGGCGGCCAAACATCCCGAGGCGCCGATGGTCCCTGGCCAGCATGCCGGCCGGGGGCCCGGCGCCCTTTTCATTGTCGGGGGGCTCGCACCTTATGATTCAGTCGCGATGGGCATCGAAGCGATGAGCCGTAACGCGGCGTCTTGGGCTTACTTCGCGAGGTCGCGGGCCAACATCTCCCGGGCCAGCTCCTCCGAGTCGCCGTAGAGCGCCTGGAGGCGGGCCAGCTCGCCCTTGAGCTCCGCGACAACCCCTGCATAGGCCGGGTCGCCGCAGACGTTGTTGACCTCAAGCGGGTCTCTCTCGAGGTCGTAGAGCTCCCAGGCATCGATGTCGTGGTAGAAGCGGATGAGCTTGTGGCGCTTGGTCCGCACCCCGAAATGCCGCTTGGCCATGTGGACGGCCGGGTACTCGTAGTAGTGATAGTAGATGGACCCGGGCCAGTCGCGCGGCGTCCGCCCCCGCAGCAGCGGCCCGAACGACCGCCCCTGCATATCGTCCGGCCGCTCGACGCCGGCCAGGTCGAGGAAGGTCGGCGCGAAATCGAGGTTCTGGACCATCTCCGCGCAGACCGAGCCCGGCTCGATGCGGTCCGGCCAGCGGGCGACGAACGGCATGCGCAGGGCCTCCTCGTACATGAATCGCTTGTCGAACCAGCCGTGCTCGCCGAGGAAGAAACCCTGGTCCGAGGTGTAAACGACCAGGGTGTTCTCCGAGAGGCCCGACCCGTCGAGATAGTCCAGGACGCGGCCGACGCCTTCGTCGACCGAGGCGACGCAGCCGAGGTAATCTTCGAGATACCGCTTGTACTTCCAGCGGACCAGGGCCTCGCCCTGCGGGCTCTCCCGGGCGAAGGCCTCGCGCTTGAGCCGGTAAGCCGCCTCCCATGCCGTGCGCTGGGCCTCGTTCAGCCGCTCCGGCGCGGCCCCCATCTTGAGATCGTAATCGAGGATCATGTGCCCGGCGATGGTCATCTCCTGTTCTGCGGCGGCCCGCGACCGCGTCGCGTAGTCGTCGAACAGGGTCGGCGGCTCCCAGAAATTCGTCGCGTCATAGAGCCCGAGATGGCGCTCGGCCGGCTGCCAGTTCCGGTGGGGGGCTTTGTGGTGGAGCATCAGCAGGAAAGGCCTCTCCGGATCGCGCCCCTCCCGCAGATAGTCGATGGCCCAGTCCGTGAGCAGATCCGTCACGTAGCCCTCGTGCCGCCGGCGCCCGCTCGGGTCGATCATCTCCGGATTGTAGTACTCGCCCTGCCCGGGCAGGATGTTCCAATGGTCGAACCCGGTCGGGTCGCTCCCGAGGTGCCACTTGCCGATGAGCGCCGTCCGGTATCCGGCCGCCCGCAGGAGCTTGGGGAAGGTCGTTTGGGCGCCGTCGAAAGCCACGGCGTTGTCCCGCACGCCGTTGAGGTGGCTGTGCTTGCCGGTCAGGATGACGGCCCGGCTCGGGGCGCAGATGCCGTTGGTGCAGAAGCAGTTGTCGAAGCGCACGCCCTCGGCCGCGATGCGGTCGATGTGCGGGGTCCGGTTGACGCGGCTCCCGTAGCAACCGACGGCCTGAGAAGCGTGGTCGTCGGCCATGATGAACAGGATGTTCGGCCGCTTCCGGGCGCCTTCCCTTCCGCAGAGCGCCAGAGGCACGGCCAGCGAGGCCGCGCCCACGGTCTTGACGAAGTCACGTCTGTCTATCGCGCCCTCCCTCCCCTTCTATCGGATCGACATCTCCATGGTGACGAAGGACTATGCTTCAGCCCTTGGCCGTCAAAGCCTTGCGGGCGTCCGAGACGATGAGCGTGGCCAGGGCCACCAGCACCAGGCTGATGCCCCCCAGCATATAGCTTCCCGCTTTCAGATAGCCGACGCCCTGGTAGATGAGCGCGGCCACCGTCGTCACCAGCATGAACAGGGCCGGGTAGAGGGTCGCCTTGCGGGGCCGCTTCATGGCCACGAGGTAGGACGTGACGACGATCAAGGCCAGGGCGGCCACCAGTTGGTTCGAGGCCCCGAACACCGGCCAGATGGCCTTGTAGCCTTCGCTGGCCCCGAGCACCGCCGCGAGGATGAGCATGAAGAACGAGGCCGCCCAGCGGTTATTGAACACGGCGATTTTCTTGCCCAGAAGCTCCGACAGGATGAAGCGCCCCAGGCGCGCCGCCGTGTCGAGGGTCGTCAGGACGAAGGCGTTGAGCATGAGCATCCCGAAAAAGAGGCCGATGTTGAGGCTCAGCCCGGGCAGCGACTGGAGGAGCTTTCCGTATCCCGTGGCGAAGGCCCGGATGGGATCGCCGCTGGTCATCAGGTACTGGAAGCCGAACTGCGACGGGACCTTGCTCGGGTCCCAGATGAGGGCCGCGGCGGCGATCAGCACGACCAGCCCGGCCAGGGCGGCCTCGGTCAGCATGCCGCCGAAGGCGATGAGCTTGCCGCTGCGCTCGTCGGGGAGCTGTTTGGCGGTCGTCCCGCCGGCCACGACCGAATGGAAACCGGAGATGGCCCCGCAGGCGACGATGACGAACAGCATCGGCCACAGCGGCCCTCCGGGACTCGAGAACCCGGTGAAGGCCGGGGCGTTGATCTCGGGCCGGGCCACGATGAGCCCCAAGTATCCCGACCCCAGCCCGATGAACAGGATCCAGGTGCTGATGTAGTCGCGCGGCTGGAGCAGGAACCAGACCGGGAGCGACGAGGCGAAGAAGCTGTAGACGAGCAGGGCGAAGAACCAGACCGTGGCCGGAGGCAGCCCGAGGACCGAGGCCGGCAGCGCGACCGGCAGGAGCTCCCCGATCCAGATGAGCAGGGCCAGCACGCCGAGCGCCAGGACCGTGCCCACGACGACGCTCATGCCCTTGCGGTAAACCGCCCAGCCGAAGGCCATGGCCACGAGGATCAACCCGAAGGTCGGGACGACGATCTCCGGCTGCGAGACGAGCGTCTGCGAGGCGACCACGGCGAACACGGCGATGACCAGGGTCAGGGCGAACCACAGGAAGATGGAGAAGACGACCTTGGTCCGGCCGCCCAGGGTCCGGCCCGAGATGTCGGCCAGCGAGCGGCCGCCGTTGCGGACCGAGGTCATCAGCGCCGTGTAGTCGTGGACCGCGCCCAGGAAGACGCTGCCGAAGGCGACCCACAGGATGGCCCCCAGCCACCCGAAATAGAGGACCGCGAGCAGGGGCCCGAGGATGGGCCCGGCGCCGGCGATGGACGAGAAGTGATGCCCGAAAAGGAGCAGCTTCTTGGCCGGGGAGTAATCGACGTTGTCGCACATCTCGCAGGCCGGCGTGGCCCGCGAGGGGTCGGCCTGCATGATCTTCTTCTCGACGTAGGCGCCGTAGATCCTGTAGGCCGCGAAGAGCCAGGCGATAAGCAATCCGGCGATGAGCAGCGTGTCCATGGCGATACTATACTCCAATCGCCTCGGGCGGGTCTATTTGCGAGTTTTACGATCCATCCTCAGGGGAGACAAGCTCGCGGATCGAGAAGCTCAAGAGCTCTTGATCCTTCACTTTTTCATGACACAAAACAAGCTCGACTCTTCGATGCCGACAATCTCGATCGAAACCGGAAAGGCCGCAGCCAAGCTTCGGAATCGAGCGGCG
>VGJC01000112.1 GCA_016867635.1 Candidatus Aminicenantota bacterium
CCCTCCTCGACGCCCTCCGCCAGAAGGGCTTCCAGAACCTCTATTCCCACCAGCGCCTGTGCTGGGACGCCCTCCAAGAGAAGAAGAACGTCGTCGTCGTGACGCCCACGGCCTCCGGCAAGACCCTCTGCTACAACCTGCCCGTCCTCGACGCCATCCTCCGCGACCCCTCGAGCCGGGCCCTTTACCTCTTCCCGACCAAGGCCCTGGCCAACGACCAGCGGGCCGAGCTCGACGACACGAACGCGCGCCTCCCCGAGGAGGTCCGGGTCTTCACCTACGACGGCGACACCCCCCAGGACGCCCGCAAGGCCATCCGGGCCCGCGGCCACATCGTCCTGACCAACCCCGACATGCTCCACGCCGGCATCCTCCCCCACCACACGAAGTGGATCAAGCTCTTCGAGAACCTCAAGTACGTGGTCATCGACGAGCTCCACAGCTACCGGGGCATCTTCGGCAGCCATTTGGCCAACGTCCTCCGCCGCCTCCGGCGGATCGCCCGCTTCTACGGGTCCGACCCGCAGTTCATCCTGTGCACGGCGACCATCGCCAATCCGGCCGAGATGGCCGAAAAGATGATCGAGGCACCGGTCGAGTTGGTCGACGACAACGGCGCCCCGCGCGGCGAGAAGTACTTCGTCTTCTACAACCCCCCGGTCGTCAACGCCACCCTGGGCATCCGCCGCTCCTACGTCAACGAGGCCCGCCGTGTCGCCGGCATCTTCCTCAAGAGCGACCTGCAGACCATCGTCTTCGCTCAGAGCCGCCTCATCACGGAGGTCCTGCTGACCTACCTCAAGGCCGACATCGAGACGGCCATCAAGAAGGAGGGCCTCATCCGCGGCTACCGGGGAGGCTACCTGCCCCTCAAGCGCCGGGAGATCGAGAGGGGCATCCGCGGCGGCGAGATCCTGGGCGTCGTCTCGACCAACGCCCTCGAGCTGGGCATCGACATCGGGACCCTCGACGTCGCCGTCCTGGCCGGCTACCCGGGGACGATCGCCAGCACCTGGCAGCGGGCCGGCCGGGCCGGGCGCAAGACCGGGGCTTCGGCCGCCGTCCTGGTCGGCTCGAGCGCGCCGCTCGACCAGTTCATCGTCAACAACCCCGATTATTTCTTCTCCAAGTCGCCGGAGATGGCCCTCATCAACCCGGACAACCTGTCCATCCTCGTCAACCACATCGAGTGCGCGGCCTTCGAGCTGCCCCTCGAGGACGGCGAGATGTTCGGCCGGGCCGACGTCTCCGGCATCCTCAAGTTCCTCGAGGAGGACAAGCTCCTCCACCAGTCCAAGGGCAAGTGGTTCTGGACCTCGGAGTCCTACCCGGCCGACGCCGTCAACCTGCGGAGCGTCAGCTCGGACAACTTCGTCGTCGTCGACCAGACCGGGCCGGCCCGAGTCATCGCCGAGGTCGACTTCACGTCGGCCCTGACGGCCCTCCACCCCAAGGCCATCTACCTCTGCGAGGGCGAGCAGTACTTCGTCGAGAAGCTCGACTTCGAGGAGCGCAAGGCCTACGTTAAAAAGACCGACATCGACTATTACACCGACGCCATCGACTACACCAAGATCAAGGTCCTCGACGTCTTCGAGTCCCTGCCCCTCGACCGCTGCCGGGTGTCCCACGGCGAGGTCCACGTGGCCACCCAGGTCGTCGGCTTCAAGAAGATCAAGTTCCACACCATGGAGAACGTCGGCGCCGGCGACCTCGTCCTGCCCGAGAACGAGATGCACACGACGGCCTGGTGGCTGACCGTGCCCGCCGACCTCCTGGCGGCCATCCCCGTGCCCTCCGAGTCGCGGATCAACGGCCTGTTCGGGCTGGCTTACATCCTCCACCACGTCTCTCCGCTGTTCATGATGTGCGACGTCCACGACGTCGGGGTCTCGATCGGCGACAACTCGACGGGCCTGACCCTGCCGCCGCGCGACCTCCCGGCGCGCAAGCGCCCGACGGAGGGCGAGGAGCTTCTGCTCGGCCCCGACTTCGAGCCCAACATCTTCATCTACGACAACTTCCCCGGCGGCATCGGCCTCAGCCCGTCCCTCTACGCCCTCAAGACCCGGCTCCTCGACCACGCCCTGCGGACGATCGAGGCCTGCCCCTGCCGCGACGGCTGCCCGTCCTGCGTCGGGGCCACCCACGAGAGCGGCCGCGACGCCAAGAAGGTCGCCCGCGAGATCCTCCGCCGCCTGCTCGGCCCGGACGCCCCCCCGCCCCCTCCCCGCATCCACTAAACCGCCGCTGCCGGTGCGCTCCCGGTCTGATCTGAGGAATAGAACGGTGGCCGTTGTGGCCGCGGGACGTGGGGCCGCAGGAGTGTTCTCGACGGAAGCATAAAGCGGTGATCTAGCTTTTCCGGGACGGATACGCGGCCCATTCCAACCGGATCCGGGCCGGGAAAGCGTGAAGGATCACCGCGCGGACGGAGAGGATACCCCGAGGCCCCTCCGCCGCCGATTGACAGGGTAGGACCTGTGCGCTACTATTGTTGCGGAGCGCCATGAACATCAACGTCCTCAAACTCATCGCCCAGGCCGACATCGTCGTCCAGCTCATCCTTCTCGTCCTCGTCTTCTTCTCGGTCTTCTCGTGGGCCATCATCTTCTTCAAGTACCGGATGATCAAATCCGCCTTCCGGCTCTCCGACCGGTTCCTGGTCTCGTTCCGCAAGAGCAAGAGCCTGTCGGACGTCAGCGAGGCGGCCAAGAGGCACAAGGCCAGCCCTCTCGCCGCCATCTTCCTGGCCGGCTACAAGGAGCTCGCCTACCAGTCCAAGTCCTCGGCCGAGAACGGCTGGACCGCCGACCGCACGGACAGCCTCAACCGGGCCCTGCTCAAGGCCTCCAACACGGAGACGGCCCGGCTCGAGAAGATGATGTTCTTCCTGGCCACGACCGGCAGCGTCTCGCCGTTCATCGGCCTCCTGGGGACGGTCTGGGGCATCATGAGGGCCTTCGAGAGCATCGCCGTCATGCGCTCGGCCAGCCTGCAGACCGTGGCCCCGGGCATCGCCGAGGCCCTCATCGCCACGGCCGTCGGGCTGTTCGCGGCCATCCCGGCCGTCATCGCCTACAACTACTTCCTCGGCCGCATCAAGGACCTCATCTCGGACATGGAGGACTTCTCCCTGGAATTCCTGAGCATCGCCGAGCGGCTCCATGGCTCTTAGCACCCAGTCCCTGCCGGCGTCCTCCCGCGGCCGGAGGCAGGTCGGCACGTCCCTCTCGGAGATCAACGTCACGCCCTTCGTCGACGTCATGCTCGTCCTGCTGATCATCTTCATGGTCACGGCGCCCATGATGCAGTCCGGCATCGTGGTCAACCTGCCCCAGGCCGAGACGGACTCGGCCCCGGCGGACGAGGGCCTGACCCTGACCATCACCAAGGACCAGCACATCCACATCGGCGAATCGACCATCAACATCAACCTTCTCGAGCGCCGCATCCAGGAATACTTCCTCAACAAGCCCAGGAAGGTGGTCTACATCAAAGCCGACCAGGACCTGCCCTTCCGGGTCATCGTCCGCATCATGGACATCACCAAGAAGGCGGGCATCGAGGTCCTCGGCATCGTCACCGACCCCATCGACGCCCGGGACCTCAAAGACAAAAGAAGATGAGCGCCGGCCGCCCCGGAATGCCCAAGAGCTTCAAGAGAGCGCTGCTCTTTTCGGGCCTGCTCCATATCGGGCTGATCGTCCTCATCGCCGCGTCCCCGTCCCTTTCCCGGCCGTCCCGCAAAGGGTTCGTCCAGTACGTCAACTTCATCGGAGGGGGCGGAGGCGGGGGGACGCCCGGCGGCCCCGGGGGCGGCCCCGGCGGCGGTCCCGGGCCGGGGGCCAAGGTCGTTTCCGAGACCAAGACGGCGCCCGCGCCCGCGCCCGTAAAAAAGGAAACCCTCCGTGACCTGACCGTGGCCCAAAAAGCCCCGGCCGGATCCCAATCGACGATGCGCTATCCCGTCGACAAGCCCAAGAAGACCACCGAGAAGAAGACCGCCATCACCAAGGCCCCGCCTTCGACCGCGGCCGAGGCCGGGGCCGAAGCGGCGGCCGCCGGCGAGCAGGGCGGGGCGGGCGCCGGCTACGGCCTGCGGTTCGGCACGGGCGGAGGGGGGACCGGAACGGGCGGAGGAGGCGGCGGAGGGGGGACCGGAACGGGGGGCGGTTTCGGTTCCGGGTCGGGAGATCCGTACGGCGTCGGCGGCTTCCCCTTCAGCTACTACCTGCAGATCATCTCCGACCGCATCACCTCCCAATGGTTCACCGCGCTCGTCGATACCGGCGTCGGCGGCCAGTACCAGACCCAGATCTATTTCCGCATCTACAAGAACGGACAGGTCTCCGACCTCAAGGTCGACATCTCGAGCGGGGTCCAGGCGTTCGACCTCTCGGCCCTGCGGGCCATCCAGAGCTCGTCGCCGTTCCCGCCCCTGCCGAGCGAGTACGACGGCCAGTACCTCGGCATCACCCTCATTTTCGAGCACGTGAAATGACAACCAAGAGAATTCTCGCCGCCCTCGTCGCCTTCCTCTCGGCCTTCGGCCTGTTCTCCCAGCAGGAGGTCGTCCTGAAGATCAGCGAGGGCATGCCCATGATCAACCTGGCGCTCCCGGATTTCGCCGTCCGGACGCCGACCCCGGCGGCCCAGGCCGCGGCCGCCGAGATCCACGAGACCCTGGCCGCGGACGTCGCTTACAGCCGCATCTTCCAGCCCCTGCCCAAGGCCTACTACGGCTACATCCGCCCCATCAACCCGGAGAAGATCCATTTCAAGGACTGGGACTCCGTCCAGGCCAGGCTGCTGCTCGTCGGCGAGGTCCGCGAGGACGGCGGCCGGTTCGTCTTCGACGGCAAGGTCTACGACGTCCGCAGCGAGCGGTTCATCGTCGGCAAGCGCTACCAGGCGGACAAGGCCGGCCTGCGCTTGGTCGCCCACAAGATGGCCGACGAGCTCATGAAGCTCCACGGCGAGAAGCCCATCTTCACGACCAAGGTCGCCTTCGTCAGCAACCGGGACGGCAACGACGAGATCTACATGATGGACTACGACGGGGCCAACCCGACCCGCATCACCTTCAACAAGATCAAGGACTACATGCCGGCCTGGTCCCCCGACCAGCGGACCATCGCTTTCACCTCCTACCGGGCGGGCAGCGCCGGCCTCTACCTTCGGAACATCTACGAAGGGACGGAGATCCTGGTCTCCGCCAAGGGAACCAACTACTCCGGGGCCTTCTCCCCCGACGGCAAGCGCATGGCCTTCTGCTCGACCATGACCGAGGACGGCAACGCCGAGATCTACGTCCTCGACCTGGCCACGATGAGGACCCGGCGGCTGACCTACAACAGCGGCACCGACACTTCCCCCAGCTGGTCGCCAACGGGCCGCGAGATCGCCTTCACGACCGACCGCCTCGGCGCCGGCAGCCCCCAGATCTACGTCATGGACGCCGAGGGCTCGAACGTCCGCAAGGTCAGCTTCGGCGGCAACTACCACGACGCCCCGGCCTGGGCCCCGACGGGCGACCGGATCGCCTACGTCTCGCGGGTCGAGAACCGGTTCGACCTCTACGTCCTCAACCTCCGGACCAACCAGATCGTCAAGCTCACGGAGAGCAACGCCTTCAACGAATCGCCGAGCTGGTCGCCCGACGGCCGCCATCTCGTGTTCTCGTCGAACATGTCGGGCTCGATCCAGGTCTACTCGATCGACTACGACGGGGCCAACCTGAAGCGCCTGACGGACCGCGGCGAGAACAAGCTGCCCAACTGGACGAACTAGGCCTCGGCCTCGGCTTCAAAGGTCGGCGGAAAGTGTTGACAGGCCGCGCTCTGTTATGTTTTAATCAGGGCGGTGTGTGCTGCGCTATCGGCCCGCCTAAGACAATGCCCTAAGGAGGCCCGATGAAAAAACTGATCATTTTCTCTCTCGCGATCGTTCTGATCTTTTCGCTCAGCGTTTCTTGCAAGAAGAAACCCCAGGAAGTCCCCCCGCCCCCGCCCCAGGTCCAGGAACAGCCCCCGGTGGAAAAGGTTGAAGCCCCCGTCGTCCAGGAGCCTCAGCTGACCGAAGAGGAGATCTTCCTCCAGAAGTCGCTCGACCAGATCAACAGGGAGAAGCCCCTGGCCATGATCTTCTTCGATTACGACAAGTCCCTCGTCCGTGACGACGCCAAGCCCGTTCTCGAGACCAACGCCCGGTGGCTGTCCCGGTTCCGGACCATCAAGATCCTGATCGAGGGCCACTGCGACGAACGCGGGACCGAGGAATACAACCTGGCCCTCGGCGAACGGCGGGCCAAGAGCACCATGGACTACCTGCTGTCGCTGGGCATCTCCCCCGACCGCATGAGGATCATCTCCTACGGCAAGAGCCAGCCCGTCGACCCGGGCCACAGCGAAGCGGCCTGGCAGATGAACCGCCGCGCTCAATTCCTGATCATCGAGAAGTAGGAATTGCGCCTCAAGGCACTCGGGGCCTTTCTCCTTATGGGATTGGCCCTGACGTCCGCGGCGCAGGACAGGAACAAGAAGGCCATCGACCTCGTCTACGACGACGTCCAGGCCCTCAAACAACAGGTCCGGGACCTCCAGTCCCGGCTTGACCGGAGCGCCGAGGAGATCACGGCGATCCGCGAACAGCTCCGGATCATCGGCGACCTCATCCGTCAATCGACGTCCGATCAGGCCGGGCTCAGGGACGGTCTCCGGGCCGTCCCCGCTCAATACCAGGACCTCGTCCGCAGGATCGACCAGCTGACCATCGAGCTCCAGAGGATGTCCGCGGAGCTCGCCGCCGCCCGCGCCCTCGAGCCCGCTCCTTCGGAGGCCCCCCAAGACAAGCCTGGCCGGGAGCCCGTGCCGAAAAAGGGCCCGGACCCGAAGCCCCTGCCGGCCAAGCCGGTCCAGACGCCGCCGGCCCCGCCCGCGCCGTCCATTTCGCCCCAGGAAACCTACGCCATGGCCTACAACGATTTCCTGCGGGGCAACTACGACCTGGCCGTCGACAGCTTCAAGCTCTACCGTCAGCAGTTCCCGGCCAGCCCGCTGGCCGACAACGCCCTCTACTGGATCGGCGAATGCCGCTACAGCCAGCGCAAGTTCGAAGAGGCCATCGACATCTTCGACGAGCTCGTCCTGGCCTACCCTCAGGGGGACAAGGTCGCGGCCGCCTATCTCAAGAAGGGACTGAGCTTCGCCGAGCTCGGGCGCAGGGAAGAGGCCGTGGCGACCCTCAAGCTCCTGACGGCCAAGTACCCGCTCGATGAAGAGAGCCGGATCGCCCAGGACAAGATCAAGGAATTGACCCAAAAATGAGAGATCTCAACAGCCTGAACAAAGTCATCCTCATCGGCAATCTGGGGGCGGATCCGGACATGCGCTATCTGCCCCAGCAGGACCGCAAGGTCGCCCGTTTCAACGTGGCCACCAAGGAGCGCATCTTCAATCCCAGCACGAGGGAATCGACCGACCGGACCGAATGGCACCGCATCGTCGTCTGGGGCAAGCAGGCCGAATTCTGCGAGAAATACCTGTCGAAAGGCCGCCAGATCCTGGTCGAAGGGAAGCTCCAGACGCGGAACTGGCAGGACAAGGACGGCAACAAGCGGACGACCACCGAGGTCGTCGCCGACAACATCGTCCTCCTCGGCCGGCGCGAAGGAGGGGCGTCCACGCCCGACACCTCCGATTTCGAGCGCAAGTCCCAACCGGAGCCCGGCAGGAGCGGCGGACGGCCGGCCCTGGACGAGGACTTCCCCGACATGGACCCCGCCGCGGGGCCCGGCGACAGCTCCGGCGGCGACGACGACATCCCTTTTTAGCCATCGGACCGTGAGCGAAACCAAGAGCCCGGAGGCCGCGTTC
>VGJC01000113.1 GCA_016867635.1 Candidatus Aminicenantota bacterium
AGCACGCTCAAGTTCGGGGACGCCCCCGGCATGGTCCGCCTCCTCGAGGAGATCGCCTACCGGTCGTCCGACCTCGGCCGGGTCCTCGGGAACCACACGGACCGGGCCGTGGCCGAGATCGCGGCGGCCGGGCCCAAGCCCGGGGACGTCGCGTCTTGCGCGACGACCTCCTTCGCCGGCCTCGGCTATGCCGGCATCAGCCCCAAGGCCTTCCCCGGGATGTTCACGGCCTACGGGACCTCGAACCGCGGCCGGGGCGACCACACCTACGCCTGGACCGTCCAGGCCGAGGAGGGCGGCCTTCAGGCCCCCGCGGACCTGGCGTCCTACGTCGCGGAAGGGCAGGCCGGCAAGGCCCTCGTCGATTCGCTCGGCCTCTGCGATTTCTTCACGGCCGACATCATGGCCGATCCGTTCTTGTCCTTCTACAAAGCCCTCACCGGGACCGAGTATTCGCCCGAGACGCTCAAGGCCTGCGGCCGGAGGATCTACCATCTGGAACGCCGGCTGAACAATCTCCAGGGCCGGGACAGGGCCTACGATTCCTACGTGCCGCCCAAGCTCACGGTCCCCCTGACCCGCGGGGCCCACAAGGGCCGGGCCGTCGACATGGCCTTTTACGACTCCGTCCTCGACGCTTACTACGACGCTTGGGGCTGGTCGAAACGGGGCCTCGCCGGCTGAGGCCCGCGGGAGCGGCCGCCGATGTTGAATTCCGCCCCCGCTTCCCTTACAATCGGGCCGATGGAAAAGCTCGTCGTCCGCGGAGGGCCCGACTTCAGGCTGACCGGGCGGGTCCGCGTCAGCGGGGCCAAGAACGCCGTCCTGCCGGCCATCTCCGCCTGCCTTCTCACCGCTGAAGAGGTCCGGCTCGACAACGTCCCTCTGGTCAAGGACGTCCACACCATGCTGACCCTCATCGAGGGGCTGGGAGGGACGTGCCGGCTCGAAGGCAACACGCTGACGGTCCGGGTCGCCGACATCCGCTCCGACGAGGCCTCCTACGAGCTCGTCCGGGCCATGCGGGCTTCGATCCTCGTCCTCGGGCCGCTGCTGGCCCGCTTCGGCCGGGCCGTCGTCGCCCTGCCGGGAGGATGCGCCATCGGCTCGCGGCCGGTCGACCTGCACATCGCCGGCCTGCAGAAGCTCGGGGCGTCCATCTCGCTCGAGCACGGCAACATCCAGGCCCGGGCAGGCCGCCTGCGCGGCGGCGTGATCGAGTTCGACAAGAAGACCGTGACGGGCACCGAGAACCTGCTCATGGCCGCGGCCCTGGCCAAGGGCGAGACCGTCCTGAAGAACTGCGCCCGGGAACCCGAGGTGACCGACCTGGCCGCGCTCCTCAACAAGATGGGGGCCAGGATCGAGTGGGTCGATGAGGACACGGCCCGCGTCCGCGGCGTGAAGGCCCTCGGCGGGGCCGCCCACGACATCATCCCGGACCGCATCGAGACGGGAACGTTCCTGGTCGCCGGCGCCCTGACGGCGGGCGATATCCTCCTCGACGAGGTCGTCCCCGCCCACGCGGCGGCCGTCATCGAGAAGCTGCGGGCCTCCGGAACGTCCGTCGAGCCCGAAGGCGAACGCGGCCTGCGGGTCGTCGGCGGCCCCGATGTCAAGCCCCAAGACATCACGACCTCGCCTTACCCCGGATTCCCGACGGACATGCAGGCCCAGTTCATGGTCCTGCTGACCCAGGCCCCGGGCACGTCCATCCTCACCGAGACCATCTTCGACCGCCGCTTCTCCCACGTCAACGAGCTCGTCCGGCTCGGGGCCGCGATCGAGGTCCAGGGAGACAAGGCCGTCGTCAAAGGCAAGACCCCTCTGTCCGGGGCCGAGGTCGTGGCCACCGATCTGCGGGCCTCGGCATCCCTCGTCCTGGCCGGGCTCATCGCCGCCGGCGAAACGGTCATCAGCGAGATCGAACACCTCGATCGCGGCTACGAGCGGATCGAGAACAAGCTCCGCGGGCTCGGCGCCTCGATCGAAAGGATCACGGCATGAGCGGCCCGGGCCCGGAGAGCTGCCTTTTCTGCCGGATCGCCCGAAAGGAGCTCCCGGCCGCCGTCCTGTTCGAGAACGAGCGCATCCTGGCCTTCGAGGACATCCGTCCCCGGGCCCCCGTGCACGCCCTGGTCATCCCCAAGGCCCACTTCGCCTCCCTGAACGAGGCGCCGGAGGGCTCGGAGGGCCTCCTCGGCGAGATCCTGTCGACGGCCCGGGCGATCGCCCGGCAAAAGGGGATCGACGGGTCGGGCTACCGGGTCGTCCTCAACACCGGCCCGCACTCAGGCCAGGAAGTCTCCCACATCCATTTCCACGTCCTCGGAGGCCGGCCCATGGCCTGGCCGCCCGGCTGAACCATGGCCTATCTCATCGACGGCAACAACCTCCTCGGAAGGATCGCCCCGCACGAGCTCCGGGAACGGGGCGGCCGGGAGGGGCTCGTCGTCCGGCTGCTGGCGTTCCAGCGCTTGACCCGCACCCGCGTCCATGTCGTGTTCGACGGCAGCCCCGAGGAGGGGCCCGTCGCCGACGTCCTCAATCCCAAGTTCACCGTTCACTACCCCGGACGGGGGCAAAGCGCCGACGAGATCATCGCCGGCCTCATCGAGCGGCAGACGGACCGCCGCAGCTTCTTCGTCATCAGCTCGGACCGGGCCATCCGGGGCCTGGCCAAAGCCCACGGTCTGCGGTCCGTGACGTCGGACGAGTTCGCCCGCGAGATCAAGCGGGCTCTCAGGGAAAGACGCGACCTGCGGGCCATGGAAAAGAACGCCGCGGCCGCCACGCCGCTCGAGACCGATCTCTGGGACGAGGTTTTCAAGACCAAGCCATGAAGAGCTTCTCGATCGTCGGAACGGGACGCGTGGGAACGGTCCTCGGCCGGGCCCTGGCCGCCAAGGGCTGGACGCCGCGGGCCCTGTGTGACAGGGACATGAAGGCGGCCCGGGAGAGCCGGCGGCTGATCGGCGGGGGCTCGGCCACGCGGCAACTCCGGCGCGCCGCCCGGGGCGCCGATGTCGTTTTCGTCACCGTGCCGGACGCCTCCGTCGCGACCGTGGCCGCGGAGCTGGCCGGGGCCGGCGGACGCTGGGCCGGGCGCGTCGTCCTCCACACGAGCGGCATCCTCCCGGCGCGAGCTCTCGAGCCGTTGAGAAAGCTGGGCGCCGCGGTCGCCTCCGCCCATCCCGCTCAAGCCTTCCCCGCAAAAGATGTCCGCGCCGGCCTATTCAAGGGAGTTTTCTGGGGCCTGGAGGGCGACCCGGAAGCCCTCCGTGTCGCCTTGGGGATCGTCCGATCCCTCCGCGGCCGGGCCCTGCTCCTCGCCGAAGAGGACAAGCCCCTCTATCATGCCGCCTGCAGCCTGGCTTCCAACGCCTTTGTCGCCCTGGAGCGTACGGCCGCCGGGCTCCTCGCGGGGACGGGGATCTCGGAGGCCTGGGCCGCGGCCGTGCTCTTGCCGCTCGTGCAAGGAACTTTACGGAACGTAAAAAACCTTGGCTGGGAAAAGGCCCTGACCGGGCCCATCGCCCGGGGGGACGTCGGGACCGTCCGGAAACATCTGGAAGCCCTGGACGCTTACCCGGACGTCCGCGAGGTCTACGCGGCACTCGGCAGGCGGGCCCTGGCCGGTCTGCCGGGGAGGCGTGGGCCCGGCCCAAAGGTCAAACAGATGATGCGTCTGCTGGGAGGTGGATGACCTCCTCTTCCAGCCGGACGCCGAACTTGGCCTGGACTTTGTCCTTCATCTTCTGAGCCAGGAGCAGAACATCCCTGCAGGTTGCGTTCCCCGTGTTGACGATGAAATTGCAGTGCTTCTCGTAGACGGCGGCGCCCCCGACGGACATTCCCCTGGCTCCGGCCTCATCGAGGAGGCGGCCGGCGGCGACCTTGCAGCCGTCGGTCGAACAGGGATTCTTGAAATAGCTGCCCGCGCAGGGAGTCCCCCAGGGCGGGTGCTTCGTCCGCCGCGTTTCCAGATGGTCGCGCATCAGGGCTTCGGAAGCCTTCCTGTCCCCCGGAGAGGACGCCAGAACCGCCTCGAGAACGATACCGCTGCTCTTCCGCAGAGAGGAATTCCGGTAGCCAAAACCCAGGTCCTCCCCTGGGATGGTCCTTTCCGCGCCGCCCGGCTCGAGGATGACGGCGGACTCCAGGACGTCGGCGACGCTCCGGCCGAAAGCCCCCGCGTTCCCGGACACGGCGCCGCCCACGGTGCCCGGGATCCCGACCAGGAACTCCAGGCCCGTCAAGTCGGTTTTCAGGGCCGCCCGCAGGAGGGCGGACAGGCTGGTGCCCGAGAGAACTCTCAGTCGACCCTCGCCGTAGGCCGTTCCCTCCGTCCGGTTCCTGATGATCAGGCCCCGGAACCCCTCGTCGGCGAAGAGGATGTTGCTGCCCCCGCCGATGACGCGATAGGGAGCTCTTTGCCGGACGGCCAGGGCCACCGCCGCCCTGAGATCTTCGAGCCGACGGGCCTCGTAGAAGAAATCGGCCGGCCCGCCGATCTCGAAGCTCGACATGGCCGACAGGGGGACGTTGACCGAAAAGGCGTCCCCGAAAAGCTCGACGAGGGCCTCCCGGAGCGCCTGGCTCTTGTCCATCGCCGTATTATAAGATATCGGGAACTTGGAAGCAAAACGGGCCGAAACTTCGCTCTTGGCATAAATTTTGCTATAATTTCCATTGGTTTGCGTAAAGTTTGACATTTAACGGGAGTCGGGCTATGATTTCCGAAATTTTCGCGCGAGGTGGTTCATGAACAGGAAGGTTTGGACAGCGTTGACCCTGATGGCCCTCATGGCGGGCTTTTTGTCCGCCCAGAGCGCCGATGAGGAATATCTCAAGGCCATGCAGCTTTCGGACAACTGCCAGAAGGTCAAGGCCCTCGAGGCCTACATCGCCAAATACGCGGGACAGGGAACGACCTACGAGAACTGGGCGTACGTCTACTACTGCCTGACCCCCTGCCCGACCAAGAACGCCCAGAAGGCGGCCGAGGCCGGCGAGAAGGCCCTGACCATGAGCGGCATCGACGCCCAGAACAAGATGGCCCTCCTGGCCACGATCCCCGCCCTTTATCATAGCGTGGGCCAAACGGACAAGGCCACGGCCGCCGCCCGCAAGCTCATCGACTTCGGCAAGGCCTCGAGCGACGCCAAGGTCGGGGCCCAGCTCCAGGCCGGCGGATATGTGATGATCGGCCAGTTCGCCGAAAAGGCCGGCGATTACGGCGTCGCGGCCGAGAATTACATCACCGCCTACGGCCTTTTCAAGGACCCCAGCATCTCCAAGGTGCTCAACGGCTTGGCCGCGAGCCTCTACAAGAGCGGAAAATTCGCCGACGCCGAGAAGGTCTTCCGGCAGTTCTACGCGGCCGACAAGGGCCCGGAAAGCGCCGCGCTCCTCGGCCAGACCCTCTACAAGCAGGACAAGGTCGAGGAGGCCCTGGCCGTCTACAAGGAGGCCTACGCCAGGAAACGGACCCCGGCCCTGGCCCAGAACATCGCCATCATCCTGAACAGCCAGGTCAAGGCGAACCCGGCCAAAACGACCGAAGCCATCAACGCGAACATCGAGGCCGCCCTTCTCAATCCTCCGCAGCAGAAGAATTTCCTCGGCCAGGCCCAGAACCTCTTCGTCGGCCAGGACAAGGAGCTGGCCGCGAGCTCCGCCAAGATCGAGGAACACAGCAAGGCCATCGAGGAGCTGACCAAGTCCTATAACGCCAAGGTCGACGGCAAGAGCGAGGACGAGCTGTCCGATTCCGACAAGCGGGTCCTGAAGAAGATCGAGGACAACATCCAGATGGAACAGCAGGCTATCGACAGGATCCAGGCGGGCCAGAAGAGCGTTCTGGACAAGTTCAGCGCCCTCGTGGCCCAGGTCAGAAGCAAGCTCGGCAAGTGAACGCGCGGCAGGCCCGCCAGCGGGCCGAGGACCTGCGGCGCGAGATCGTCTACCACGAAAAGAAGTACTACGTCGACAACGATCCCCAGGTCTCCGACGCCGAGTTCGACCGCCTTCTCCGTGAGCTCGGCGAGCTCGAGGCCCGCTTCCCGGAGCTGGTCACGCCCGAATCCCCGACCCGGAGGGTGGGGGAAAAGCCCCTCGAGGGATTCCCGTCGGTCGCCCACGCGACACCCATGCTCAGCATCGACAACGCCTACAACGAGGCGGAGCTCCGGGAGTTCGAGGAACGCCTCCGGAAGCTCCTGCCGGGAGAGACGATCTCCTACACGGCCGAGCTCAAGATCGACGGCCTGGGCATCTCCGTTCTCTACCAAGAGGGCCGGTTCGTCCGGGCCGTCACCCGCGGCGACGGCATCCGCGGCGACGAGGTCACGGCCAACGTCAAGACCATCCGGTCCCTTCCCTTGACCATCGGGGAGAAGAGGGACGTCGAGGCCCGGGGCGAGATCTACCTGCCTTTCAAAGCCTTCCGGGCCATCAACCAGTCCCGCGAGGAGGAGGGCTTGCCCCTCTTCGCCAATCCCCGCAACGCGGCCGCCGGCTCCATCCGCCTGCTCGACCCGAAGGAGGTGGCCGCCAGGAACCTGAGCGTTTTTCTCTACGGCCTGTCCATCGCCGGCCGGGAGGAGCCGACGCAATGGGGGGCCCTGGAGAAGCTCAAGGGCCTAGGCTTCAAGACCGACCCCCATTCCCGCCACTGTCCGACCCTCGACGACGTCCTGGCCTATTACGAGGAGTGGGCGGGCAAGAGGGACAGCCTGGACCACGACGTCGACGGCATCGTCGTCAAGGTCGACGCCGCCGTCCAGCGCCGGGCCCTGGGGTTCACGGCCAAGTTCCCTCGCTGGGCCGTTTCCTACAAGTTCCCCGCCCGCCAGGCCACGACCCGGGTCAGCGACATCCTCATCCAGGTGGGCCGCACGGGGGCCCTGACGCCCGTGGCCGTCCTGGAGCCCGTCAAGCTCTCGGGCACGACCATCAGCCGCTCGACGCTCCACAACGAGGACGAGATCCGCAGGAAGGACGTCCGGGTGGGCGACCACGTCCTCCTCGAGCGCAGCGGCGACGTCATTCCCCGCGTCGTTGCGGTCATGAAGGAGCGCCGGACGGGCCGGGAAAAGCCCTTTGTCTGGCCCCGCCGCTGTCCGGCCTGCGGGTCGGAAGCCTTCCGGCCGGAAGGCGAGGTCGTCTCCCGGTGCGTCAACCCGTCCTGCCCGGCTCGCCTCCGCGAGTCCGTCCTCCACTTCGCCTCGCGCCGGGCGATGAACATCGAAGGCTTGGGAGAGGCCCTCGTCGACCAGCTCGTCGGGAGCGGGCTCGTGCGTTCGATCCCGGACCTCTACGCGTTGACGGCCGGCGACCTCGAAAAGCTGGAACGCATGGGGCCCAAGAGCGCCGCGAACCTGCTCGACCAGATCGAGCGGTCCAAGGGCCGGGAGCTGGCCCGGTTCGTCTTCGCCTTGGGCGTCCGCCACGTGGGAGAGCGCCTGGCCCAGATCCTGGCCGGACATTACCGCGGTCTCGACGCCCTGGAAGCGGCCTCGGCGGAGGATCTCGTGGAGGTCGAGGAGATCGGGCCCAAGGTCGCCGAGAGCATCCGGTTCTTCTTCGACCGACCCGAGAACAGGGCGCTCGTCCGGCGACTCCGCGACGCGGGCGTGAGAACCTCCGTCCCGGATGAAGGGAGTGCCGCCGGCCCGCTTGCCGGCCAGGTCTTCGTCATCACCGGGACCCTGGCCGCGATGAGCCGGGACGAGGCCCAGGAGCTTCTCGAAGGATTGGGGGCCGAGGTCGGGTCGTCCGTGACCCGGAGAACGACCGGCATCGTCATCGGCCAGGCGCCCGGTTCCAAGCTGAAAAAAGCCCGCGAGCTGGGGGTCAGGATCAT
>VGJC01000114.1 GCA_016867635.1 Candidatus Aminicenantota bacterium
AGGCTTCCCTGCGGCGGCGTTCCCGCTGGGTCCGCAGGTCGCCTTTTTCCGAGGTCCGTGGGATCGTTTTCATCTATTCGAACCGATCAGTTCATTTAATGAACTCTATAGTTCATCTATTCTAGCCGGCCGGGGACCCGTTGTCAAGTCGGATGGGGTTCATGCCCGGGGGTGGAAGCGATCGTAAACGCGGCGGAGCCGCTCCCGGCTGACGTGGGTGTAGATCTGGGTCGTCGTGATCTGGCTATGCCCGAGCATGAGCTGGACCGACCTCAGGTCCGCCCCGCCCTCGAGCAGATGGGTGGCGAAGGAGTGCCGGAGGACGTGGGGCGTGATCTTGGAGGCCAAGCCGGCTCTGGCGGCGTGCTTGCGGAGGAGCTTCCAGAAGCCCTGGCGGGTGAAGGCCCGGCCCAGGCGCGACAGGAAGAGCTCCGTACCGGGCTTCGGCCCGGACAGGGGCCGGACCTCGGCCAGGTATCGGCCGACCCAGGCGCAGGCCGACCGCCCCAGGGGGACGATCCTTTCCTTGCCGCCCTTGCCCCGGCAGATGAGGAAGCCGTCGCCGAGGTTGACGTCCGCGGGCTTCAGGGCGATGAGCTCGGAAACCCGCAGCCCGGCGCCATAGAGGACCTCGATCATGGCCCGGTCCCTCAGCCCGGCCGGTTTTTTTTCGTCGGGCGCGCCGAGCAGGCCTTCGACCTCTTTCACGGTCAGGAACTTGGGAAGGGCCAGCCAGGTGGACGGGGACCGGAGGCCGGACGACGGGTCCTTTTTCAGGAACCCGCTGAGGACGAGGAACTTGGAGAACGACCGGACGGCGGAGACCAGCCGGGCCTGGGACCTCGGCGAGAGCCCGCCCTGGCTCTCGCGGCGGACGAAGGCAATGAGGGCGTCCTCCGTCAGCCCGGCCCAACCGGCTTTTCGCGACTTGAGGAAGGCCAGGAACTTTCGGAGGTCGCGGGAATACGAAAGGCTGGAATTGCGGGCCAGGCCCTTCTCGACGGTCAGGTATTCGAGATAGAGCCGGAGAGCGTCCTCGACCGGCGGAGGGGCGGGTCTCATGTCAGGAAGGGGTTGGACTCCCTTTCCTGCCCCACGGTCGTCCAAGGGCCGTGCCCGGGCAGGACAACGGTCTCGTCGGGGAGCGTCAGGATGCGATCCCGGATGGACCTTTCGAGCTCCTTCCACGACCCCCCGGGGAGGTCCGTGCGGCCGACCCCGCCGCAGAACATCGTGTCGCCGGAGAACAAGAAGCCGGGGGCCAGGAAGCCGACGCTTCCGGGCGAGTGCCCGGGAAGATGAACGACCCGGAGAGAGGCCCGGCCGAAGGCGATCGCCTCGCCGTCGGCGAGGAGGCGTTCCGGGGACGGCGAATCCTTAGCCCCCAGGAGGAGGCTGAGCTCCATGTATTCGGAGACCTTGAGCATGCCGGTATCGCCGGGATGCATGGCCAACGGCACGCCGTACTTGCGGACGATGTCGCTGTTGGCCCCGATATGGTCCACGTGGCCGTGGGTGTTGAGGACGATGACCGGGACGAGCCCCTGTTCGGCGACGGCGGCGAAGATCTTGCCCGGGTCGGCCCCCGGGTCGATGACGGCGCAGGCCCGGGTCTCTTCGCAATAGACGAGGTAGCAGTTCGTTTCCAGGGCGCCGACGACGACCAGCTCGTATTTCATTCCCATGTCCCGGCCCATCTTAATGCGAAAGCGTTTATCCGTCAAGGACCGGGGACATGTACCGGAGGTACGTGTCCCCGATTTTTGGTATAATCCGTTTCGTGGATGTTCTCATCACCCGGGAAGCCGCGCTGGAGATCCGGGCCCTGGGCATCATCGGGCCCGGCGGGCCGGCTTGGGGCTTCCTCATCGGCCGTCGGCGGGGGCCCCGCTTCTTCGTGGAGAAGATGCTGGCGGCGGGCCGCTCCGATCCGGGCTCGGCTGTCCGGCGGTTCCGGGAGACCGAAGGCCTGTGGCCGGGCCGGGTCGTCGGCCTTTACGCCGTCCGGCCGGGAGCGGAGATCAAGCGGGCCGTTCTGGGCCCGTTCTTTTACGGCAAGCTCTTCATCGAGCTCCGCTTTTTCCGCAAAGGCCCCGCCATCCGGCCGTTCGTCGTCGAATTCGACGGTCAATTCCGGTTCGAACCCATCCCGCTCCAGCCGTCCGCCGAGAGAAATCCCCGATGAGCGAGCCCCTGACGCCTGATCAGGAAAAGGCCTGCCTCCGGCTGGCCCGGCAGGCTCTCGAGCATCATTTCCGGGGCCAAGGGCGGCTTCGTCCGGCCGTCGACGACCCCGTCCTCAGCGAGAAACGGGGAGCCTTCGTCACGGTCAAGGTGGGCGGCGAGCTCCGCGGCTGCGTCGGCTATCCCCTTCCGCACAAGCCCCTGTTCGAGACCATCGTCGACATGGCCGTGGCCGCCGCCACCCAGGACTACCGCTTCGACCCTCTGGGGCCCGAAGACCTGGGCCGGCTGCGCATCGAGATCTCCGTCCTTGGTCTTCCCGAGCCCGCCGCTGAGCCGGCGGAGGTCGAGGTCGGGCGGCACGGCATCATCGTCTCCAAGGGCTACGACAGAGGGCTGCTCCTGCCCCAGGTGCCGCTCGAACACGGCTGGGACAGGGAGACCTACCTTCGGCACGGCTGCCTGAAGGCCGGACTCGGCCCCGACGAATGGAAGAAGGGCGCGAAGATCGAGGTCTTCACCGCCCAGGTTTTTGCGGAAGATTAGGGCTTCGGGCCGGCGTTACTTTTTCTTGGATTTGAGCTTGGCCAGCTCGGCCCGGGCCTCTTCCTTGATGACGTCGTCCTTCGAGGTCGTCTTGGGCAGGTCGATGCATTTCTGAAAGGCCTCGGCCGCCTCGTCAAGCTTCTTGAGGGCGACCAGGGTCCGTCCCAGCTCGAGGTAGTGGTTGACGAATTCGGGGCGCAGCTCGATGGCTTTCCTCAGGTTGACCTCCGATTCCTCGAAGGACCCCTTGGGGATCGAGCCGTAGAGAATGCTGCCGAAGACGCGCTTGGCCCCGCCGATCTCGTCCATTCTCCGGTGCCAGCGCCCGAGGGCGTGATAGGCGAGATGGTTCGTGGGGTCGAGCTCGATGGCTTTGTCGATCTCGGCCCGGACGGCTTTGGAGGCGTCGATCTGTTCCTTCTTCCCGAGCAGAAGGAGGCGCTTTCCGTTCGAGGCCGCCAGCTGGAAATGCCCCCAGGTATCGTTGGGGTTGGCGGCGACGGCTTTGCGGGCGATGGCCGTGGCCTCCGTATACATCTTCATCTGCCGGTCTTTGATGTCCTTGTCCGCGGCCGGGATGACGTCGGCGATATCGACCATGGCCCGCGAAGCTTTCCAGAGAGCTTCGTAGTGGTTGGGCTCGAGCTTCAACGCTTCCTGATAGTGCTCGAGGGCCTTCTGGTCGTCGAACTGGGCATAGGCTTCGTCGCCCATCCGGACGTGCTCCTCGGCCGTCTGGGCGAACCCGGTGACGGCCAGAAACGCCGCGAGAGCGATAAGGGTCAGGCTTTTTTTCATTGTTCCCTCCGTGCCCTATAACCTTTTATCCATTTCCGCGAAAATGTCAAGACAAATCCGGCCAGAAAGCCGGCCGCGCTCAGGCCGACGCCCAGGGGCAGCGACCAGGGCCAGGCCGGCAGGGACAGGGACACGGCGCCCGTTTCGTCGAGGAAACAGAGCAGCGCGTACCCTCCGCCGCACAAGAGACCGAGGAGTCCGGCCCAGGGCGCTTTCCGCCTCATGAACAGGGCCGCCAGGCCGGGGACGAACAGGCCTTCGGCCATGATCTTGGAGGCCAAGCCCAGGGTTTTGAGAATGTCCCCGAGCCGGGTGGCCGTCAGGAAGGCCGCGGCCGCGATGAGCGCGGTGGAGACGCGGGCCAGGGTCAAGGCCCGGACCGCTCCACCCATCCCCCTTCTCAAACGGAGCAGGCCGCCTGTCAGCGTCAGGGCGCCGGCGTTGACGGCCGCATCCATGGTGGACAGGATCGCGGCCAGGACGGCCACGAAAAGCATGCCGCCCAGGACCGGGCTGGACCCGATCGAGATGAACACCGTGACCAAGGGCCGGCCCGGCGCCGCCCCGGGGTGGACGGTCAGGAAGAGCATCCCGGCGACGACGATCCCCGAATAGAAGAGCGCCAAAGCCGCGGCCGCTCCGGCCAATCCCCGGCGGGCCGACCGCTCTCCCTTGGCGGCCTGGATCCTCTGCCAGGCGATGGGAGAGATCGTCCAGGCCAGGACGAAGGAGGCGGCGATGAGAAGATTGCGGTCGGCCCCGGCCAGGAGGTCGAAATAGGAGCTCTTGCCCAGCCGGGCCGCGGCCGCGCGGACCTCCTCCCACGGCGAGCGGGCCCCCAGAGAGACGATCATCCCGATGACTCCGGCCAAGAGTAGCAGGAACTGGACGACGTGGACCCGGGACAGGGCAGGAAAGCCGCCGGCCACCGAATAGACCAGGACCAGTCCGGCCGCGAGGGCCAGCCCGGCGACGGGCGAGGTCCCCAGCAGGCCCCCCAAGAACGACCCGGCCGCGGCCATCTGGGAGGCGGCCAGGACCGTCATATACCAGATGATGAGGACCGTCGTGACGTGCCGGGCCGCCGGGCCGTAGCGCGCCTCCATCAGGTCGGAGAGGGACGATCCCGTCGTGGCCCGGATGCGTCCGGCCAAGGGCAGGAGGATGAGGAGGGTCAGGACGGCCGGCAGGCCGATGATCCAGAAAGCGCTGAGCCCGACGCGGTAAGCCTCGTCGGTCGAAACGAGAAGAGAGGCCGCGCCGATCCAGGAGGCGCAAAGAGTGAACGCCACGCGCGCGGCCCCGAGGCTGCGGGAGGCCAGGAAAAAACCCTCCAGCCCTTCGAGCCGGCGGCGGAAGAGCAGGCCGGCGCCCAGGAGCAGAGACGCGTACACGAGAACGGCCAGCAGGAGACCCGTCTTCATGGCGGGTCCTATATACCAGAAAGGGAAGCCGCCCGGCAATCGCTATGCTATAATGACGGACATGAGACGGTGCCTCGTTCTCCTCACCGCCGCCCTCCTCGCCGGAGGGACGGCCCGGGCCCAGAGCCCGGAGGAAGCCGCGGCCAACCTGGAGAAAGCGCTCCGGGCGGCCGGCACTCTCCAAGCCCGGTTCGAACAGCTCCATTACTCTATGTCGGTCTCGGCCCCCCTCCGGGAACGAGGCGACCTCTACTTCCAGCGGCCCGACCGGATGCGCTGGGAATACCGCGACCCGCAGGACAAGGTGTTCCTCTTCAAGGACGGCGTGTTCGAGATGTACATCCCGGAGGACAAGACCCTGACCAGGAGCCGCGTCTCCCCGGAGACCTACGAATCCGACATCCTGGGCATCCTTCTCGGCATTAGGTCTTTCGCAGAAGCCTACGTCATCGAGAACAACCCGTTCCCGACCGACGCCGAAAGGGTCCGGCAGATCCGGCTGACCCCCCGGGAGGAGGGCGAATTCTCCCACATCCTGCTCGAGATCGACGAGCGGACCTGGCTCCTGCGCCGGGCCGTCTTCATCGAGTGGGCCGGGAACAAGCGGGAGTTCATCTTCAGCCAGGTCCGGACCAACGTCCGCCTATCCCCGCGGATATTCGAGCTCAAGGTCCCCCCGGACTGCGAGATCATCGACGACGGCGAAACCCTTCGCCGCTGAACCTTTCGGCCCCGGGTCCGTATGAACACCCGAGGGCGGGACGTCCTCGATGACCGAAGACACCAAGCTTGTAGAGCGGGCCCTCAAAGGAGACCGGAAGGCTTTCGAGATGATCGTCCTCAGATACCAGCAGCCCCTCCTGAACTACCTCGGCCGGACGACCGGGGAACGGGAGACGGCCCTCGATTTCGCCCAGGACATCTTCCTCAAGGCCTACTCTTCCCTGGGCTCCTACCGCCCGACCTGGAAATTCAGCACTTGGCTGTTCACGATCGCCTCCAACCACATGATCGATCACTGGCGGAAGAAAAAGCTCCCCCTGGTCTCCCTGGACCAGCCGGTCGATGCCGGGGACGGGTCGCTCACGCCTCAGGTCCCGGACCCCGGCCCTTCGGTCGTCCGCAAGCTCGAATTGACCGAGATGAGGTCCCGGATCGAGCGGGCCCTGGAGTCCGTCCCCGGGCCGCTCCGGGAGCTTTTCGTCCTGCGGCACGTCAACGAGTTCTCCTATGAGGAGATCGCCGACATCAAGGGACTCCCCGTGGGAACGGTCAAGAACCGCGTTTTCCAGGCCAAGGAAATGCTCCGCCGGCGAATGGGGGAGCCATGAAGGGCTGCCTTTCACCGGACAGGATCTTCCTCTATCTCGAAGGGCAGGTCGCACCGGGCGAGCGCCGGGCCTGCGAAGAGCATCTCGGACGATGCCCGGACTGCCGGGCCGCTTTCGAAGAAAGACGGCTCCTCCACGAAGCTTTCTCGAGCCTCCCCCCGCTCGAGGTCCCGCCGAACTTCGCCCGGTCGGTCATGGCCGGGATCCCGGAGAACGCCGGAACGGTCTGGCGCCGTATCGCGGCGGTCGCGGCGGCCGCCCTCGCTCTCGCCTCCGGGCTGCTCGGCTTCCACCTTCTCACCGGGAAAAACCTCGCCGGCGTCCTGCTCTCCCCGAGCCGGGCCCTGGGGGCCGGTCTCGGCGATCTCCTGCCTCTCCTCGCCAAGGTCCTGAAGTCGGCGGGCCTCGCCCTGGAGCTTCTCTACGGGCTCCTTTCGTCCCTGGCCGGAGGACTGGGGGCCCTGTCCTCCGTCGCCCGGCCCGAGTTCGCCGCCCTGATGCTCGGGCTGGGGCTCGTCCTGACCGGGCTCCTGCTCTTCGGAGCCAAGAAACTCCTGTCCGTGGGAGAGAGATCATGATCAAGAGACTATCCGCACTGGCCCTTTTCGCGGCCCTCGGCTTCGCTTTCCTGGCCGGGCCTCTGGCCGCCGACGAGATCGTCAGTCATCGCCGGGACATCCTCGTCGGGCCCGGCGAGACCCAGTCCAAGATATTCAGCCTGGGCGGGAACGTCACCGTCGAGGGCAAGGTCCGCGAGGACGTTCTGGTCATCGGAGGATCAATCACCGTCAGCGGCGAAGTCGGACAATCCGTGGTCGGCATCGGCTCGCGGATCATCATCAGGTCGACGGCGACGATCGGCGAGGACTTGGCCGCGCTGGGGGGGACCTTGGAGAAGGAGCCCGGCTGCGCGGTCGGCGGGGATACGATCTATTTCCAGACCGCCGAGATCGGGGACCGGCTGTTCAAGGATGGCCTCTTCAAGGGCATCTTTTCCCTGTCCTTCATCCCGATCATCATCGTCATCAAGCTCATCGTCATCTTTCTCTGGCTCGTGGCGGCCGTCGTCGGCGCCGCCCTGTTCCCGAAGCCGCTGGCCTTCGCCTCGGAGCGGATCCGGACCTCGTTCTGGTCCGTTTTCGGGGTCGGGCTGCTGGCCATTGCGGTCTTCTCGGGCCTGGTCGTTTTCGCCGCCCTGCTGAGCGTCGTCCTCGTCGGCATCCCCGTCCTTCTCGCCCTGTCGGCGGCCGGCTTCATCATCAAGGTCTTCGGCCGGCTGGCCGTTTTCCACTTCCTGGGCGGGAGCCTCCTGCGGGCCTTCGGCTCGCGCCCGGCCTCGGTCCTGGGCGCCGTCCTGGCCGGGCTCTTCATCTACAGCCTGATCAGCTTCGTTCCCGTCTTCGGGTTCCTGTTCGGGCTGGCCATGAGCGCCGTCGGCTGGGGGGTCGCCCTGCGGACGAAGTTCGGGACGACGGACAACTGGTTCCAGCGGAAGCCATAAAAAAGGGGACACGTACCGGAGGTACATGTCCCCTTCTTTTCAGCGCTCGAGGATCTCTTTTTCCTTGG
>VGJC01000115.1 GCA_016867635.1 Candidatus Aminicenantota bacterium
AACGCCTTGGACGAGGCCGGGGTCCGGTTCAGGGACGTACACACCGAACGGCCCGATCTCGAGGACGTATTCCTGGCCCTGACCCGGGACTCGCGCGCCCAAGGAGGCGAGGGATGAGGGGCTTCTGGAAGCTGGCCTGGGTCGAGGTCAAGATCTATCTCCGGCAACCCCAGGCGGCCTTCTTCACCATCTTCTTTCCGCTCATCCTCCTGTTCATCTTCGGCGCCATTTACGGGAACAAGCCCAATCCCCTGTTCGGCGGCCGGGGCATGGTCGACGTCAGCACGCCCGCCTACCTGGCCATGATCATCGGCTCGACCGGGCTGCTGTCCATCGCCATCGCCGTCAGCAGCAACCGGGAGAAAGGCGTGCTCCGACGGTACCGGGCGACCCCCCTCCGCCCGGCGGCCGTGCTGGCCTCCCAGATCGTCGTTCATTACCTGATGACCCTGCTCGGCGGGGGCATCCTCATCCTTGCCGCCCGGCTCGTCTACGGCATTCAGTTCTCGGGCCGGGCCGGCCTGGTCTTCGCGGGATTCACCCTGAGCTGCCTGAGCTTTTTCGCCGTCGGCTTCCTGCTGGCCAGCGTGGCCCGGACGGCCCGGACAGCCTACATTCTGGGCATGGTCCTGTACTTCCCGAACCTGTTCCTGTCAGGCGCGACCATTCCCAAGGAAACATTCCCCGAAACGCTGCGGGCGGCGGGCCATTTCATCCCCCTGACCCACGTCGTCAACCTCCTCCAGGGGCTGTGGTTCGGCAACCCTCCGGGCAGGTACGCGCTGGAGGCCGCCGTGCTGGCCGGTCTCCTTGTTGTCGGGGCCGTCGTTTCGGCCAAAACGTTCCGCTGGGAATGAGCGCCGGCCGGCCCTCCCGGCCCGGCGCGCGCGCGTTGACAGGGCACCGGACTTCTGACAAGATATCGTCTCGAAGGGAACACCGATGACCGTCCTGGCCGCCGCTCTGCTCGCCCTGACCGTCGCGGTCCTCATGGAAGCCGTGGCCTGGGCCACCCACAAGTACCTCATGCACGGCTTCCTGTGGGTCCTTCATGAGGACCATCATCGGCCCCGCCGGCCGGGGCTCCAGAAGAACGACCTGTTCGCGGTCTTCTTCGCCGTCCCGTCCGTTCTCTTTTTTCTATGGGGCCGTTTGGCGGGCTCCTGGGCGCCGTCCGCCGTGGGGGCCGGGATGGCCCTGTACGGGCTCGGGTACTTCTTGTTCCATGACGTCATGTTCCACAAGCGGGTCCGCTGGCTGCGCCTCAAGCCCTGGACCTTCTACTTGAAGCGCATCGTCCGCGCTCACACCGACCATCACCAGAGCTTCGGCAAGGGCCGGTCCCGGTCCTTCGGTTTCCTGTACGCCCCGCGGCGTTTCGACGTCCGGGACGCTTGAGGCAGCCGGTGCGGTCATGAAGATCGTCCTGTCCGAGACGCTGAGCTACTGCTTCGGCGTCCGCAAGACCCTGGACCTCACCGAACGACTCCTCGCCGAGAACCCCGAGCGGACCTATTACATGCTCGGGGAGATCGTCCACAACGAGCTGGTCATCGAGGCTCTCAAGTCCAAAGGCCTGAAGGTCGTCCAGACCCTGGACGATGTCCCTTCCGGAGGGATCGTCATCCTCCAGAGCCACGGCTCCTCGCAGCGCCGCTATCGGGATCTGCGGGAGAGGGGCCTCGAATACGTCGACGCGACCTGCCCCATGGTCCGCATCATCCACGAGCGGATCCGGGAGATCGAGGCCGGCGGCTGCACTCCGGTCGTCATCGGCCAGGTCGGCCACGAGGAGGTCCAGGGCATTGTCGGGCAGGTCCGCCGGGCCCTGGTCGTCAGAACGCCCGAAGAGGTGACCCCCGAATTATTCGAAGGCATCCGGCGGGCGGGCGTCGTCGTCCAGTCGACGTTCGTCGAGGACGATGCCCGGCGTGTCCTGGAACGCATCCGAGAGCTCGTGCCGGAGGTCGTCTTCCAAGACACGATCTGCCAACCGACCAAAGCCCGGCAGCGCGAAGTCGAGCTCCACACCCGGGCGGTGGACTGCGTCATCGTCATCGGGTCCAGGCGAAGCGCCAACACCCTTCACCTGTTCCACATCGCCCAGAAGAACAATCCCTGCACGCATCTCGTCGACAGCGCGGAGAGCGTCGACGGGATCGACGTCCCCCCCGACGCGACCGTGTTCGTCGCCTCCGGCGCCTCGACGCCCGAAGATCTTATTTTCGAGGTCGTCCGCAGGCTGGAAACCCGGGCCCGGGACCGGGAGGAGCGGCCGGAGGACGGACGGGAACCACGAAAGGACCGGGCATGAGAAGACGAACGGTGGTCGTCGGCGCGGGGCTGGGCGGGCTGGCCACGGCCGCCCTCCTGGCGAAAAAGGGCTGCGATGTGACCGTGCTCGAGAAGAACGACAGCCCGGGCGGCCGGGCCCGGGTCTGGGAAGACCGGGGCTTTCTCTTCGATATGGGCCCTTCCTGGTATCTCATGCCCGAGGCCTTCGACCGGTACTTCGGGCTCTTCGGGAGATCCCCGTCGGACGTTCTCTCGCTGGTCCGGCTCGACCCCCAGTTCCGGGTCTTCTCCGGGACAGAGGATGTTTACGACGTCCGGGACGCCCTGTCGGCCAACGCGGGGCTCTTCGACCGGCTGGAGCCCGACGGCGCGGCCAAGACCGAGCGCTACCTCGAAAAGGCCCGCGAGCAGTACGACCTTTCGGTCCGGCATTTCCTCTACCGGGACTACGACGGTCTCTCCGACTTCCTCGACAAGAAGATCATCAAGAACGGCCTCCGCCTGGGGTTCGTCGGAAGCGTCCACGGCCAGGCGTCCAAAGAGATCCGCGACGAACGGCTCCAGCAGATCCTGGAATTCACCATGGTCTTCATCGGCGGGGCGCCCAAGAAAACGCCGGGGTTCTACGCTCTCATGTCGTCCATCGTCCTGGACCAGGGTGTCTGGTACCCGATGGGCGGGATCACGACGGTCGTCAAGGCCCTTCACGAGCTCGGCCTGTCGCAGGGGGTTCGCTACGAGTTCGGCTGTCCGGCGCGGCGCATCCGGACGGAAGCGGGCCGGGCCGTCGAGGTCCTGACGGACCGGGGCGCCTTCCCCGCCGACGCCGTCGTGTCCAACGCCGATTACCATCACACCGAAACCGCTCTTCTCGACGAAGGCGGCCGGACGTACAACGAGAGATATTGGCGCCGGCGCGTCCTGTCCCCGTCCGCGCTCATCCTGTATGTGGGCCTCAACAGGCGTGTCGAGGGGCTCGTCCATCACAATCTCTATTTCGAGAAGGACTGGGGCCGGCATTTCGACACCGTCTTCAGCCGCCCGGCCTGGCCCGAGAGCTTCTCCTACTATGTGAGCTGCCCGTCCAAGACCGACCCGGCCACGGCCCCGGCGGGGATGGAGAACCTGTTCTTCCTCGTCCCCGTGGCTCCCGGCCTGGAAGATTCCGACCAGGCCCGGGAGGCCTTCGCGGGCCGCGTCCTGGATCACTTCGAGCGCCTGACCGGGGAGAGGATCACGCCGAACATCGTCGTCCGCCGGGTCTTTTCCGGGCGGGACTTCATCTCCGATTACAACACTTACCAGGGGACGGCCTTCGGCCTGTCCCACACCCTGTTCCAGACGGCCGTCTTCCGGCCGAGGCGCAGGAGCCGGCGGGTCGGCAACCTCTATTTCGCGGGCCAGTACCCGCATCCCGGGGTCGGAATGCCCATGGTCCTGATCAGCGCCGAGCTGGCGGCGGAAAGGGTCGCCCGTGAGCTCTGAGGACCGGGCTTTTTCGGGGATCTTCCGGCGGGGAAGCCGGACGTATTTCCGCAGCGCCCGCTTCTTTCCCCGGCCCGTCCGCGATGACGTCGGTGTCCTCTACGGCTTCGTGCGGACGGCCGACGATTTCGTCGACCGCGCTCCCCAGGACGCGGAGGGGTTCCAAGAGTTCCGACGGGCCTATGCCGCCCGTCGGGACGGGAAGGCGGCCGCGGCCGGCCCGGTCATCGACCGCTTCATCGAGGTCTCGGCGCGCCGCGGTTTCGACCCGGGCTGGGCGGAGGCTTTCCTGGACTCGATGGCCATGGACCTGGTCAAGTCCGACTACGAGGACCTCGGAGAGACGATGACCTACATGTACGGGTCGGCGGAGGTCATCGGCTTGATGATGTCGCGCCTCATGGGCCTCGAAGAAGCGGCCCTCCCCTACGCGAGGCTTCTCGGACGGGCCATGCAATACATCAACTTCCTCCGGGATATCCGGGAGGACCTGGAGCTCGGGCGGACGTACCTGCCCCGCGGCGAAATGCGGGCCCTCGGGCTGTCGTCCCTCGAAGAGACGGAGACCCGGGCCAGGCCGGAGGCCTTCCGGGAGTTCGTGAGCGGACAGATCGCCCGTTACAGGATCTGGCAGTCCGAGGCCGAGAAAGGCTACGCTTTCATCCCCCGGCGCTGCCGGGTCCCCATCATGACCGCCGCCGAAATGTACGGCTGGACCGCCGGGCGCATCGAGGCCGACCCGTTCGTCGTCTACCGCCGCAAGGTCAGGCCCTCGCGGGCCCGGATCTCCGTGACCGGCCTGCGCAAGGCACTCAAGCCGGGGAGGGACATCCGATGACCTTCGAGACCTATTTCGCAGGGACCCGAAAAAGGCTGTTGAGGTCCCTGGACAAGTTCCTGGATGAAAAGAGCGCCGCGATGACCCGGCTCCGGCCCTGGGGGGCGGACGTCGCCGGGCGCCTGTCCGAGTTCACGCGGAAAGGAAAGCTCATCCGCGGCGGCCTGGTCTGCCTCGGTTGCGAGATGGCGAGCCGGCGCATCTCCGCGGACGCGGTCCGGGCGGGAACCGCCTTGGAGCTCATCCAGTCGGCGCTCCTCATCCACGACGACATCATGGACCGGGACACCCAGAGGCGCGGGGCCCCCTCGATCCACCGGCAGTACTCCCTCCTGGCAGAGAAGGAGGGCCTCCCCGACGCCCATCACTTCGGGGTCAGCATGGGCATCTGCGCCGGCGAGATCGCCATTTTCCTGGCCTTCGAGGCCCTTTCGGATCTCAAGGGCCGGCCTTCTCAGGCCGCCGCCGTTCAAAAGCTCTTCGCCGGGACGTTCGGCCTGGTCGGACTGGGCCAGATGCTCGACATCCACGCCGGGGCTTCGAGCCGGGCCATCCCCGAACGGGAAGTGCTGGACATCTACCGGTTCAAGACGGCCCGCTATTCTTTCTCTCTCCCTCTGGCCGCGGGATGGGCCCTCGGAGGAGGCAAAACCGCGGTCCGGCGACAGCTGGAGCGCCTGGGAGAGGCCCTGGGCTTGATCTTCCAGATCAAGGACGACGAGCTCGGGCTGTTCGGCGACGAACGGATCTTGGGAAAACCGGTGGGGTCCGACATCCGCCAGGGCAAGAAGACGTTGATATATCTCCGGTTGCTCGAGAAGGCCACGCCCGTCGAGCGCGAGACCCTGGCGGCCGTTTTCGGCCGCCCGGACGCCTCTGACGAGGACGTCCGGCGCGTCAGGGAGCTGGCCCTCCGTCACGGAGTGGACGCCGAAGCGCGCAAGACCATGGCCCGCCACGGAAGCCGGGCCAGGACGCTCGTCCGGGGTCTGCCGGTGGACGCCCGCTACCGCGAGGTCCTGGAGACCCTTCTCGATCTCAGCCTGACCCGGAGGAAATGAGGGATCGATGAGCCGTTATCTCGTGATCAACCTGATCATCGTGGCCGGCCCCCTGCTCTTCAGCTTCTGGCGCCCGGTCCTGTATTACCGGCGCTGGCCGGCCCTGCTGTTCGCCGTGGCCACGGCCGGCACCGTTTACCTCGCTTGGGACAACTGGGTGACCGCGGAAGGGCATTGGGGATTCAATCCCGAGTATCTCCTGGGGATCAAGTTCCTGGCCTTGCCGATCGAAGAATACATGTTCTTCATCTTCGTCCCCTTCAGCTGTATTTTCATCTACGAGGTCCTACGGGCCAAGGGCCGGGAGAGGACCGTCCGGTTCCCCCAAGGCCGGGCCTTGGCCCTCTCCGGCTTGTTCTTCGCCGGATCGGCGGTCTTTTACGGACAGGGCTATACCCGGCTCGTCCTGGCCTCGTGCGGCCTGTTCTTCCTGGCCGCGGCCTTCCTGGGCAGGCGGCAGCTGGCCTCTTCCCACTACTGGCTCTATATCCTGATCTCCTACCTGCCCTTTCTGATCTTCAACCACCTCCTGACCGCCCCCCCGATCGTGACCTACAATCCGGAAGCCATCTGGGGGGTCCGGATCATCTCCATCCCTCTGGAGGACTTCTTCTATTCTTTCTCCATGCTGTCTTTCTATCTCATGGCCTACTTGGCCGTCCGGAAACGGGATTGAGGGACAGGGTTGCTGGCAGGGGTGAGATATCACCCCTCGAATCACCTTTAGGGGTGATTGACCCCCCGGGGGAGGCATACGAGAATGCCGCTTGAAGCGATGATCATGAAAGCGCCCGGAGGGCTGTGATATGGAACACCGCAAAGACAAACGGTTCGCGGAACAGAACAACGTGCTCATCAAGACCACGTCCGAGGTCCGGGAAGCCGCCGGGAACGGCGCGGTCAACGCCTACACCCGGGATATCTCCCTGTCCGGGGCCCGGATCTGCAGCCAGCAGGATTTCCCTGTCGGCAGCGTCATCCGCATCGTCATCGAGCTCGAGAGGACCCACCAGTCCCTCAAGGTGGACGGCGAGGTCAAATGGAGCCGGAGGACCGAAGACGGAGAGCTCTTCGAAGTCGGGGTGGAGTTCCTGCACAGCATCTCCCAGACGCTCCTCTCGCTGATCAAGCACCTGTACAGCGAAAGAGACAGCATCCCCGCTTCGGTCTCCTGAGCCACGCCCTTCCCCGGGGGGCCGCTCCAGCCGGCTGAAGGTCAACTTTCCCTGAGCGCGGCTTCCACAGCGGCTTCAGCGTGAATGCGGGTCGTATCGAAGACCGGTATCCGGACGTCCTCCTGCCTGACGAGAAGAGGGATCTCCGTGCAGCCGAGGATGACCCCCTCCGCTCCTCTCTCGGCCAGCCCCTCGATCGTCCGGACGTATTGGCGCCTCGACTCCGGGGAGATGACGCCGAAGGTCAGCTCGTTGTAGATGACGCCGTCCACGACGCGCCGGCCCTCGGCATCCGGGACCAGGACGGTGAGGCCGAACTTGTCCTCGAGCCGGCCCTTGTAGAAGTCCTGCTCCATGGTGAAGCGCGTCCCCAGGAGGCCCACTGTCTTCAGCCCGGCCCGAAGGATCCTTTCGGCCGTGACGTCGACGATGTGGAGGAGCGGGACACGGACCCTCGCGGCCACGGCGCCGGCCACCTTGTGCATCGTATTCGTGCAGATAAGCAGCAGGTCCGCCCCGGCCTTCTCCAGGCGTTCCGCCGAATCGGCCAGGATGTCCGCGGACTCGTCCCATGCCCCGCGGCTCTGGCACTTCTCGATGTCGTCGAAATCGAGGGAATCCATCAGGATCCGGCCCGAGTGAAAGCCCCCGAGATCGGCCTTGATCCGCTCGTTGATGATCCGGTAGTATTCGAGGGTCGATTCCCAGGTCATGCCGCCGATGAGGCCGATCCTTTTCATGGGCTTTAATTCTCTCCGGTGTCGAGGGGCACGACGGTCAGGGGGCTGCGGACGGCCTTCCACTTGAACTCGGCGGCCCTGGGGTTGCCGACCTGGCGGGCGGTCCCGTTGATCGTGTTCCCCTGGACCTTCCCCTCGTAGAGGAACGAGGTCATCTTGCCCTCGGCCTCGGCGTCTAGCCGGAACGTGATCCTGTCTCCCGCCAGCCGGA
>VGJC01000116.1 GCA_016867635.1 Candidatus Aminicenantota bacterium
GCGCCGCAAGCTCCTTTGGAACAACCTGGCCCGCCAAGCGACGCCGGCCGCGCTCACGGCGGCTTATGGATCTCTCGGCCTGGCCCGCAAGGCCCGCGCCGAAGAGCTGGCCCCCGCGAAGCTCTTCGCCCTTTTTGAGAAGCTGTGCTACCGTTCACGTTGAATCCCGCCGGGATTCCGGGGACACGTACCAAGGGTACATGTCCCCCAAGGGGCCGCTGAGACCGACGTCAGCGGTACATGTCCCCTCCTTCTGTGCTATAATCGCGCCGTGAAAAAGAGGAAGAAGAGCTCCGCGAACGGCAAGAACGGCAAACCCAGGGCCAAGAAGACCGGCCTGGCCGTCGAGATCACCGGCGTCATCCTCATCTGCCTCGCGCTGTTCACGCTGGCCAGCCTTCTCAGCTACAGCTCCAAGGACCCGTCCTTCGCCCAGACGCCTCTTCCGGGATACAAGGTCCGCAACATCGCCGGGAGCGTCGGGGCCTATTACTCCGAGGGACTGCTCTCGTTCCTCGGGCTCATCGCCTTCCTCCTGCCCTTCGGCCTGGGCTACGCGGCCGTCCGGGCCGTTCTCCGCGGCACGTCCGCTCACCTCCTCCGCCGCCTCGGCTCCGTCCTGCTCCTGGTCCTCATCCTCTGCCCGTTCTCCGCCCTCCTTTTCCAGAGCTTCCCGTGGAGCGGCAAGGCCCATCCGGCCGGCGGCATCGTCGGCGACCTGATCCGGACGTTCCTCGTCCGCTACTTGAACAACATCGGCTCCTTCCTCCTGCTCCTCGCCGCCCTGGCCATGTTCCTCATCTTCTCGACCCGCTGGTCGCTCGCGAAGACCCTCCGTTTCCTGAAGGGGACCCTCGACTCCACGGCCAAGGTCGTCCGCATCAAGGTCACGGATCACAACAAGGCCAAGGCCCGGGAGAAGATGCGGGAGAAGGTCCGGCAGAAATACGCGCCGCCCGCCGCCGCGGCCGCGGAGCCCAACAAGGACGCCCCCCCGCTCGACCGCAAGGCCGAGAAGCGGTCCGAGAGGGAGCGCCTGAAAAAGGAGAAGGAGGCCCGCCGGTCGTTCAGGCCCGAAGCGCCGCCGCCGGCCAAGCCCGCCCCGCCGCCGCCCGAGCCTCTTCTCTTCCCCGACCTCGGCAAGAAGGGCGAGTATCACTATCCGCCGTTCACCCTCCTCGAGCCCGGCAAGCCCGCCGAGAAGATCGACAAGAACGAGCTCTTCGACAAGAAGCGCCGGATCGAGGAGAAGCTCAAGGAGTTCGGCATCGAGGGCGAGGTCCGCGAGTACCACCCCGGCCCGATCATCACGACCTACGAGTACTTCCCGGCGCCGGGCATCAAGGTCGCCCAGGTCGCCAACCTGACCGAGGACCTGGCCCTGGCCTTGGAAACAGAGTCCGTCCGCATCCAGCGCATCCCCGGCAAGTCCTCGCTCGGCGTCGAGATCCCCAACAACAAGCGGGAGACGATCAAGCTCCGGGACATCATCGAATCGGAGAAGTTCCAGAGCTCGCCCTCGAAGCTGACCTTCGCCCTGGGCAAGGACGTCCACGGCGGCGTGACCGTCACCGATCTGGCCGTCATGCCCCATCTCCTGATCGCCGGGTCGACGGGGACGGGCAAGAGCGTGGCCCTCAACGCCCTCATCGCCAGCCTGATGTACAAGGCGACCCCGGAGGAGGTCAAGATCGTCCTCATCGACCCCAAGCGGCTCGAGTTCACCCTCTACGAGGACATCCCGCATCTCCTGTGCCCGGTCATCAACGACCCCAAGAAGGCCCACGTCGTGCTCATGGACATCGTCAAGAAGATGGAGGAGCGCTACAAGAAGCTGCAAGGCGTCAAGGTCCGCAACATCGACCAGTACAACACCCAGATGAAGCAGCTGATCGCCGAGCGGAAGGGCCGGCTGACCGACGAGGAGAAGGAGGCCCTCCAGCCGCTCCCCTACATCGTCATCATCATCGACGAGCTGGCCGAGCTGATGATGGTCGGGGCACAGGAGGTCGAGTTCTTCATCGGCCGGCTGGCCCAGCTGGCCCGGGCCGTCGGCATCCACCTGGTCATGGCCACCCAGCGGCCGTCGATCGACGTCATCACCGGGACGATCAAGAACAACTTCTCCTGCCGCATCGCCTTCCGCGTCCCGTCCAAGGTCGACTCTCGGATCATCATCGACACCGGCGGCGCCGACAAGCTCCTGGGCATGGGCGACATGCTCTTCCTGCCGCCCAACTATCCGCGGCTCGTCCGCCTGCACTGCTCCTTCATCTCCATCCCCGAGGTCCGGCGGCTGGTCAAGCACGTCAAGGCCCAGGGGACCCCGACCTACGACACGCGCATCCTCCACGTCGTCAAGGGCGACGCCGATCATCTTCTCGAGATGGACGGCGAAAAGGACGAGCTGTACGACAAGGCCGTCGAGACCGTCATCCAGAGCGGGCAGGCCTCGGCCTCCCATCTCCAGCGGCGGCTGAAGCTGGGCTACGCCCGGGCCGCCCGGATCATCGACCAGATGGAGAACGAGGGCATCATCGGACCTTCGGAAGGCAGCAAGGCGCGCGAGATCCTCGTCGACCGCAAGGCCTTCTTCAAGGACCGCGAGCGGGAGCGGGCCAGAAAGGACGAGGCATGAGCCGGCCGCGCCTTGCGGAGCGCGGGGCCACCTCACTATAATGAGCGCCATGGCCAAGCCGAACAGGAAGCCCGCCCCGGAAGACGCCGTCCTCCAGTACCGGAACGTCATCTCGTTCCGCGTCCGCAAGGCGCTCGGCGGCTCCAACCCCGACTGGGAGGATGTCGTCAACGAGATCCTGACCCAGGCCGTCGAGAAGATCAAGAGCGGCGAGTTCCGGGGGGACTGCTCGGTCGGGACGTTCCTCTACACGATCACCAGCCGCCGGATCATCGACTACATCCGCCAGAAGACGCGGGTGCTCCGGCACGCCCCGGAGCCCCTCCCCTTCCCCGACCCCCACGACGAGGTCGAGAGCCAGGAGCGGTCCCGGGACATCGCCGAGGCCGTGTCCGGGCTCAAGCCCAAGTTCCGCGACGTCCTCTACCTCTATTTCTACAAGGAGCTTTCGAGGGACGAGGTGGCCCGCCAGCTGGGCATCACCCCGCGCCGGGTCAGCGAACGGGCCAACTACGCCATCAAGCTCATCCGCAAAAAGGTCAGGCCGTGATTTTCATCCAACAGGGCGGGAAAGGCGACTAAAAGAGTGAGCCCCGGGACGGCTGAAAACATGAGCAAGTGCCCTTACGAGGACTTCATCGACCGGTACCTGAAGAACGAGCTGAACGCCGACGAGCAGGCCGAGTTCGAGAAGCATTATTTCGACTGCGAGTCGTGCTTCGCCCGGACCATGGAGACCTACGAAGTCGTCAAGATGCTCAAGGACGGACGGGCTTTCGACGCCTCGCTCGGCTACGAGCTCGATACGCCCCGCCCCGCCTCCCCCTGGCGGCGGTTCCTGGCGCTATTCTCGTTCCTCAAGCGCCGGCGCTGAGCCGGGCCGCCCCTCTCCGCTTCCTCGAACCCGTCAATCCTCGATCAGGCGGTCGTCCTGGTGGAACAGCCGTCCCCGCGTCTCCTCTTCGAAGGCCAGGCAGCACATCAGTCGGCCGCAGAGCCCTGAGATCTTGGTCGGATTGATGACGATCTGCTGCTTGCGGGCTTTTTGGATGGTCACCGGCTCGAAGGTCTTCATGAAGCTCGAACAGCAGAGGCAGCGCCCGCAGACCCCCAGCCCGCCGATCATCTTGGCCTCGTCACGCACGCCGACCTGGCGCATCTCGATCCTCATGCGGAGGTCTCTGGCCAGGTCCTTGACCAGCTGCCGGAAATCGATCCGCCCGTCGGCGGTGTAATAGAAGAGGCCCTTTTTCTCGTTGAAGAAATAGCGGACGGCGACGAGCTTCATCGGGAGCTTCCGCTCCTGGATCCTCCGGAGGCAGAGCTCGAAGGCCTTGCCTTCGCGCTCCCTCAGCCAATCGAACTTCCGGACGTCCTCGTCGGTCGCCTTGCGCAGGACCTGGACGGCGGTCCGGGCCGCCTTGGGGTTCCGGCAGAGAACGCTCTGGCCGTCGAGGACGACGGCCAGATCGCCCCCGAACTCGGACTCGACGATGCAACGGTCCCCTTTGACGAGGGGCTCTTCCCCCGACCGGGCCCGGACGAGCCGGCCGGTCGTTTCGGACTGGACGCAGATGAGGTCAGACATTTCGATATTCTCCGATATTGGAAAAAAGCGCGGCCGCCAGCAGGTTCTTGTTCAAGTTCCTCGGCAGCTCCGCGAGCACGAGGTCGAATTCGGCCAGGGCGGCCAGGAGTCGGGGCACGGGACATCGGGCCGAGGCCGTCCGGAGCCGCTCTTCCAGATCCGGGTTGAGGAGAAGCCGGGGGTCGCCCCCGAGCTTGACCAGAAGGATGTCCCGGGCGAACGAGGAGAAAAGCTCCAGGGTCTGCCCGAACTCCTCGAGGGCGGCCTTCGGCAGGGAGCCGAACCTGTCCAGAAAGAGGGACGACCGGTCTTTTGAAAGCAGGGCCTCGAACAGGAGCCAGGACCCCTCCTTGCGGGCCTGGACCTCCTCCCAATCGAGCTCCATGGCCCGCCGGAGGTTCCCGCCGGCGAGCAGGGCCAGGATCCGGGCCTGGTCCTCCCGGCGCCCGTCGTCGCGGAGGGCGCGCTCGACCTCCTCGTCGGTCATGGCCGTGAAGGACAGGGTCCGGCACCGGGACCGGATGGTGGACAGGAGGAGGAACGGGCTGGCCGCGAGAAGGATGATGTGCGATACGGGCGGCGGCTCCTCGAGGACCTTGAGCAGGGAGTTGGCGGCCGGCGTGCTCATGTCCTCGGCGTCGTCGATGATGAACACCCGCCTCTTGCCGGACATGGGCCTCAAGTAGGCCATTTGCCGCAGAAGCCGGATCTGCTCGATGGCCACGGCCTTCTTCTCGTCCTTGACGTCGATGACCATGACGTCGGGGAAGCGGCCCCCGTCGATGGCCCGGCAGGAGTCGCATTCGTCGCAGGAGTCCGCCCCCGGGCGCAGGCAATTGAGGGCCTTGGCCAGGGTCAGGGCCGTCCGCATCTTGCCGACCCCTTGGGGCCCGGCGAACAGCAGCGAGTTCGGCAGGCGCCCCCGCTCGAGGGCCAGCTTCAGGATGCGCTTGGCCCTCTGGTTGCCCTCGATGTGCTTGAATGCCACGGTCGTTCAGTCGTCCTTCCCGGATGGCCGTCCGTCGCCGAGGGCCCTTTTCAAGTATTGGCCCGTGTAGGATCGGGGCGCGCCGGCCACCGCCTCGGGCGTCCCCTGGGCCACCACGCGGCCGCCTTCCTCGCCGCCCTCCGGCCCCAGATCGATAATATAGTCGCAATACTTGATGACTTCAAGGTTGTGCTCGATGATGACCACCGTGTTGCCGAGGGCGGCCAGCTCCGACAGGACCTCGAGGAGCTTGCGGACGTCGTCGAAGTGGAGACCGGTCGTCGGCTCGTCCAGCAGGTAGAGCGTCTGCCCCGTGGCCCTCCGGCCGAGCTCTTTGGTCAGCTTGATGCGCTGGGCCTCTCCCCCGGAGAGCGTCGGCGCGGGCTGGCCGAGGCGGAGGTATCCGAGCCCGACCTTCTGCAGCGCGGCCAGCTTCCTCTTGACCTGGGGGTGGGCCTTGAGGAGTCCGATAGCGTCGTCGACGGTCATGGCCAGGAAATCGGCGATGTTCTTTCCTTTGTAGGTGACGGCCAGGGTCTCCTTGTTGTACCTCTTCCCCTCGCAGCGGTCGCAGGTGACGAACACGTCGGGGAGGAAATGCATCTCGATCTTCTTGACGCCCGCCCCCTCGCACTCCTCGCAGCGGCCCCCGGCCACGTTGAAGCTGAACCGGCCGGCCGAGTAACCCCGGGCCCGGGCCTCGGGGGCGTGGGCGAACAGGTCGCGGAGGGCGGTGAACAGCCCGGTGTAGGTGGCCGGGTTCGACCGCGGGGTGCGGCCGATGGGCTTCTGGTCGACGGCGACGACTTTGTCCAGGCCTTCGGCGCCCGTCAGCCGGTCGTGGGCGCCCACCCGATGGCGGGCCTTGTGGATCCTGTTCGTCAGGGCCTTGAACAGGATGTCGGTGACCAGAGTGCTCTTGCCGGAGCCGGAGACCCCGGTCACGGCCGTCATGACCGACAGAGGGACGCGGACGTCGACGCCCTTCAAGTTGTGCTCGCGCGCCTTGTGGACCGTCAGCCAGCCCGAGGGCCGCCGGCGGACGGAGGGGACGGGAACCGATCTTTCGCCCCGGAGGTACTGGGCGGTCAGGGAGACCGGCGACTCCAGCACGACCGGGAGGGGCCCTTCGGCGACCTTGTAGCCGCCGGCCTCGCCGGCCCCCGGCCCCAGATCGAGGATATGGTCGGCGGCCCGGATGGTCTGCTCGTCGTGCTCGACGACGACGATGGAGTTGCCCTCGTCGCGCAGCGTGCGGAGAAGCGAGATGAGCCGCCCGTTGTCCCGCTGGTGGAGCCCGATGGTCGGCTCGTCGAGGACGTAGAGGACGCCGCGGAGGCGGGAGCCGACCTGGGCCGCCAAGCGCACTCGCTGGGCCTCGCCGCCGGAAAGGGACGAGGCCGTCCGGTTGAGCTGGAGGTAGGACATGCCCAGCTCCTCCATGATCCCCAGGCGGGCCCCGATCTCCTTGGTGACCCGGGAAGCGATGAGCTGCTGGGAAGGAGGGAAGGCCAGTCCCGAGGTCTCGCGAAGGAGGTCGCGGATCGAAAGCTCGCCGACCTCGTGGATGTTCCGTCCGCCGACGCGCACGGACAGGCTCTCTTTCTTCAGGCGCGCGCCCCGGCACTCCGGGCAGACGTCGTCGGTCAGGGCGGTTTCGCCCCATTCGTCGAGCGCCGTCCGGTAGCCCAGGCCGTGGCACTTGGCACAGGCCCCGTAGGGACTGTTGAAGGAGAAGCTCCGGGGCTCGAGCTCCGGCAGGCTCACTTCGCACACGGGGCAGAGGAGGGTCAGGGAGAAGAACCGCTCGCGGCCCTTCTCGTCGACGACCAGAAGCTCGCCCGAGGAGAGCTCGAGGGCCTTGTCGACGGCCTGCGCCAGCCGGCGCTCCGAATCCGGCCCGACCTTGGCCGTGTCGACCAAAACCTCGATGGTGTGCTTGCGGTTCTTTTCAAGAGGGATGTCGTCCTCGAGGTCGCGCAGAGCGCCGTTCACCCGGACCCGGAGAAAGCCCTTCCTGCGGAACCTCTCGAACAGCCGTTGGTACTCCCCCTTGCGGCCCTTGACGACGGGCGCGAAGAGCCGGACCTTCACGTCCGCGTAGCCCTCGCGGAGCCGGGCCAGGATCTCCTCGGGCGTCTGCGAGCTGACCTCCCGGCCGCAGCTCGGGCAGTGGGGCGCGCCGACCCGGGCGAAGAGCAGCCGGAAGAGGTCGTGGACCTCGGTGATCGTGCCCACGGTCGAGCGCGGGTTGGACGAAATGGTCTTCTGGTCGATGGAGATGGACGGCGAGATGCCCTCGACGGATTCGACCTCGGGCTTCTCCATCTGGTCGATGAACTGCCGAGCGTAGGCCGACAGGCACTCGATGTAGCGGCGCTGGCCCTCGGCGAACAGGGTGTCGAAGGCCAGGGACGACTTCCCGGAGCCGGACGGCCCGGTGACGACGATCAGCTTGTTGCGGGGCAGAGAGACGTCGATGGCCTTCAAATTGTGCTGGGCCGCCCTCTTGATGCGTATCTCGTCAAGCATAATCTAACTATTTTATCACAAATGGGGGACATGATACCTGTTTCCCATTT
>VGJC01000117.1 GCA_016867635.1 Candidatus Aminicenantota bacterium
CAACCACCCTTGGCGCCGGTGGGAGCCCCAACTGCACCATAACTGCTATCTGGAGAGAATCTGACCCTTGAGAAAAGCGGAAGTATTCACGTTGGTGGAAACCGGAAGTATTCACGTTGGCTTGACACTGAGCCCCGCTGGTATTGACTTCTTCCTCCCAATCCGGTATAAAAGTGCGGTATTTTCCCCCCGTGAGGAGGTGAAGGTTTTTGGCTTTTGTCATACTTGACGAAGGTGAAAATCTGGAGTCCGCTCTGCGCCGTTTCAAGCGGCGGGTCCAACAGGAAGCGATCATCAAAGAGATCAAGAAGCACTCCGTGTATTTCAAACCCGGAGAAAAGCGGCGGATGAAGGAAGCCCAGGCCCGCAAGCGCATGAGGCGGCGGATCAAGAGGGACCGCGACATCGATTATTGAGACCTTTCATCTCCCCGGCGTGTTTTCTTCTCAGTCCCGTCCAGTGAGGGCGGCGCCGCCGCAAGGGGCGCGGCCCATTTTTGAAAAGGGAGCCCGGCGACGCGCAAACCCGATTGGCTCAAGGTCCGGCTTCCGTCCCATGGGAACTTTTTCCTCGTCTCGGAGACCCTGAAACAAGGCGGTCTCCATACGATCTGCGAAAGCGCCCGCTGTCCGAACATCGGCGCATGCTGGGAGCGGAAGACGGCGACATTCCTCATCCTTGGGGACACCTGCACCCGGAGTTGCGCCTTCTGCGCCGTCGCCAAGGGCCGGCCCGCCCCTCCGGACGCCGATGAGCCCGGGCGTGTCGCCGAGGCCGTCGCCGCTCTCGGGCTGGCCTACGCCGTCCTGACCTCCGTGACCCGGGACGACCTGGCCGACGGGGGGGCGGCCCATTTCGCCGCCACGGTCCGGGCCATCCGCGTGAGAAGCCCGGAGACCCGGGTCGAGGCCCTCATCCCCGATCTTCAAGGCGACGAAACGGCCCTCGGCGCGGTCCTCGAGGCCGCGCCGGACGTCCTCAATCACAACCTGGAGACGACCGAACCCATGTATCCGGCGATCGGACGGCCCCGCGGGAACTACCGGCGGTCCTTGGGGATCCTGAAGGCGGCCAAGGGCCGGGGGGCCGCGACCAAGTCCGGGTTGATGATCGGGCTGGGCGAGGCCGAAGAGGACCTTCTCCGGGCCTTCGCCGATCTTCGGGAAGTGGGGTGCGACCTCCTGACCATCGGTCAGTACCTGAGGCCGCGGGCGTCCAACCCGCCGGTCGCGAGATACTACACGCCGGCCGAGTTCGCCTCGATCGGCGCGGCCGCCCGGGAGGCGGGGTTCACGAAAGTCCTGTCCGGGCCGCTGGTCCGGAGCTCGTTCGAGGCCGAAGGCCTGTATCAAGCCGTTCAGGAAAAGGAAGGCTCTCCATGCGCTATCTGATCTTCACGGACATCCACGGCAACCTGGAAGCGCTCCTGGCGATGTTCAAGTCCATCCAGAAGAAGCGGATCGACCGCTACATCTTCCTCGGCGATCTGGTCGGGTACGGGGCCTCGCCCAACGAGGTCATCCAGAAGATCACGGCCCTCAAGCCCCTGTCCATCATCCGCGGCAACCACGACAAGGCCGTCTCGGGCCTCGATTCCGTCCAGACCTTCAACCCCATCGCCGCGTCGGCCATCTTCTGGACCAAGCGGAACATCACGCCCAAGAACCTGGAGTTCCTGACCCGGCTCAAGCAGGGCCCGGAGATCGTCGACGGCATCATCACCATCTGCCACGGCGCGCCGTTCGACGAGGACTACTACATCTTCGGGGAATTCGACGCCGCCGAGGCCTTTCAAGACATCCAGACGCCGGTCTGCTTCTTCGGCCACACCCATTTCCCCTACGTCTATTCCTCCAGTGACGGCTCCAAAGAGGGGACCTTCGTCGAAGGGAACGCTTTCGAGATCCGCCTCGAGAAGGGCGTCCGCTACCTCATCAATCCCGGGTCCGTGGGCCAGCCCCGCGACAGGAATTCCCGGGCGGCGTTCGCCGTCTATGACACCGATACCCGGATCGTGAAGTTCCTTCGCGTCGAATACGACATCGAGGGGGCCAAGAAGAGGATCATCGCCGAGGGGCTTCCCCCGGCTCTGGCCGAGCGGCTCAGCCTGGGAATTTGAGGCGGTCCGGCTACGGCCGCCCGCGGAACAGGCGCTCGCCGAGCGTCTCCCCCAGGAAGAACTTGAAAAAGAAGAAGTAGATGAGGACCAAGACCGCGTAGAGCAGGAGCATGGAGCCCGACATCGCGGCCAGGATGCCGAACAGGGTCGCGCCCATGGCGTGGGCCGCCAGCCACAGCGCAACGACCCAGAAAAGCCCGACGAACAGGACGTCGAAAGCCTTGGATTTCAGGTAGGCGGAGACGTTGAAGGGGGGGCGCTCGCCGGGCCCCTCCCGTTCTTCGGCGGCCTCGACGTCTTCCCGTTCCGTTTCGCGGACAGGAGGGGCCTCGCGGCGGTCCGTCCTCAGAAAGCCCCGGCGTTCCTCCTCGACCGTCTCCTCGACCCGATCTTCCTCCACGGCCTCTCTGGCCGCAAGCTCCTCTTCGGCTTCCTGTTCGAACTCTTCCTCCGCGGCCGGGGCCTCGAAAGGCAGGGCGGCCTGCGTCACCCGTTCCGGGAAGCCGATGGTCGAGTCCGACGGCTTTTTCCGGGGGAAGATCTCCTCCTCGCCGATATCCCAAGGGGCCGTCTCGACGCTCTTGGGCTCGATCTCGCCGGTGTCCTTGACATCTGAGAACGCGGGCGCCCCCTTCATCACGCTGGCCCAGGGCGGGAGGGTGCCGGTCGGCTCGCGAGTCCCCTCCCGGGCCGTTTCCTCAGGGGTCTTGGCATCGGCCATGGCTTCGAGGAGCCGCTCGACCTTGTCCTTGCCGAGCTCGACGGTCTTACCCATGCCCTCGAGCTCGACGGTATCGAAGGTGGGCGGGGCGGGCCCGGCGGGCGCGCCCGGGGGCGGTCCGCTTCCGGGCAGATCCTCCGCGACGGCCGGACGGCCCTCTTCGGAGGACGGCTCCGCCGCCTGGAAAACGCTCTCGTGGTCCGGGGTGAGCTCGGCCTCGTCAAGGACGATGACCTCGCCGCCCACCTCGTCCTCCTCCTCTTCCTCCTCCTCCTCTTCTTCCTCCTCTTCCTGCTCTTCGGCCTCTTCGTCTAATTCGTCTTCCCGGCTTTCCTCTTCCGCCGGCCCATTCTTCTCGGGCTCTTCCTGGTCGTCGCTCTTCCCGCCGTCCCCCGGCTCTTCCACCGCAGCGGCTTTGACCGTCTCCTCCTCGATGAGGTCCTCGAGGTCGATCTCTTCGGGCTCGTCGATCTTGTAATCCTTTTCCTCGATCTCGGCGTCGAGGATCTTCTCGCCGGGGATCTCCTCTTCGATCTCTTCGTCCTCGGGGAACAGCAGCTGGGTCCCGCAGTTGTTGCAGTACTTGTCGGTCTCGTCCGTGATGGCGTGGCAATAAGGACAACGGGTGATGGCCATTAACCCTATTTATATGGAGAAAGGCGGGCGATGTCAATTGAAATGACGGCCGGTTTCCCGTATGCTGGGCCGGGAGAAAAGCCATGCCGAAACCGACCTTCCGGACCGCCCTCGTCACCGGCGCCTCGGCCGGCCTGGGCGCCGAATTCGCCCGACAGCTGGCGGCCGCGGGGACCGACCTCGTCCTCGTGGCCCGGCGCGAAGAGAAGCTCGCGGCGCTGGCCGAGGAGTTGGGAAAGGCCCATCATGTCGGGGTCGAGGTCCTGCTGGCCGACCTGTCGACCGAGGAGGGCATCGCCCGGGTCGAGCGCCGCGCCGGAGAGCTCACGGGCCTCGACCTGCTCGTCAACAACGCCGGCTACGGCGGCCGGGGCGGGTTCGCCGCAGGGGATGCCGCGAACCACATGTCCATGCTCAAGGTCCATATCGACACGACCGTCAGACTGACCAGGGCCGCCCTGCCCGGGATGCTCGACAGGGCCCGGGGCGGGATCATCAACGTGGCCTCGATCGCCGCCTTCTCCCCCTTCTCGGGGCCGATGTACAGCGGCACGAAATCGTTCCTGGTGTTGTTCTCGGAGAACCTTCACGGCGAGCTCAGGGACAAGGGCGTCTCCGTGCAGGCCCTCTGCCCCGGCCTCACTCACACGGAATTCCACGAGGTCGCCGGGATGGACAAGTCGGCGCTGCCCAAGGGCCTGTGGATGACCGCCGAGCGGGTCGTCCGGATCTCTTTGCGGCGGCTGGGCCGCGGCTCCCTCTGCATCCCCGGCCTGAGGAACAAGGCCATCGCCTTCCTGATGCGCTGCCCCCTGACCCTGGCCGCCGTCCGGGCCTTGGGCCGGAGCCGCTTCATCCGCAAGAAGGCCGGCCACTGACCGCCTTCAGGGTCTCGCGGAGAGGCGTCCATAGCGCGCGCGGCTCTCCATGATCACGAACTCTTTATTGGGCGCAACGACCGAGAAGAGCTCGGCGAACTTGACGACGCTCGGGACGGAACGGCCCTGTTCGTATCGGGCATAGCTGTTCGGAGATTTAGAGCCCAGGCGCTCGGCGACTTCTTCCAAGCTCAATCCGGCTCTCTGCCTCATCCGCCGGAGCAAGAGGGCCGTGAGAGCGCCTTGATCGGACGCCCCGATCTCGAAGATCCTCCCCTTCGTCCCATGCACGCGGACCTCGAAACCCTTCTTGTCGACGAGGGATTCGACGGCATCGGCGATCATCTCGTACGCCTCCTTCTTGGTCCTGCCCTGTGTGGCGATGTCCAGGATGGGTATCTCGATCGCCCAGAACTTGCCGGCTTTGAAGACGTTGCCCACGAACCTCATGACTTGGCTCCTTTGGCGGACCGCAAGATCGCCCTCGCCGTGTATTCGTTGATCTCGATGTGCCTCGGGACCGCGACCTCTCGTTCGCCGCAGGCCCAAACGTCGTGCCGCCGGCCGCGGCGGACGAGGCTCCAGCCGATGGCCCGGAGGCGCTCCTCGAGCTCTCGGCGCTTCATGGTTCCAATATACACGCATATGTGTAAATGTCAAGCGGATCGACCGGGCTTCCGCTGAATATCCTCGCCAAGGGGGAAGTCTTGGGCCAGGCGACACCTCGGGAACGATTGACATCTCATTTCAATGTTGTAAAATACGGAATTACGGGCGATTAACTCAGCGGTAGAGTGCTACCTTCACACGGTAGAAGTCAGAGGTTCAAGTCCTCTATCGCCCACACTTCCTTTATCCGAAGCGTGGTCCGCGCGTCCCTCTTGACATACATAGAACTGTTATGTATAGTTGTCCTAGGTAAAGTCCGATGGCCGCCATGAACATCGATAAAGACCTCGTGGCCGCCTCGGCCACGCCGCTCGTGCTGGCCATCCTCAGCGAAGGCGAAAGCTACGGTTACGCCATCATCAAGCGGGTCGCCGAGCTGTCCGGAGGCAGGCTCCAATGGACCGACGGCATGCTCTACCCGCTCCTGCACCGCCTCGAGCGCAACGGCCTCGTCAAGGCGTTCTGGGGCCGGTCGGAGACCGGCCGGCAACGCAAGTACTACCGGCTGACCAGCGCCGGCGAAGCCGAGCTCGAACGCCAGCGCCGCCAGTGGCAGATGGTGGACCGGACGATGCGGGGCGTCTGGCGCGCGGCCATCGATCCGGCGGAGCAACCGGTCTGACCGGCCGCGAGAGGAGTGCTAACATGACCGACAAGCCGACCCTGGATGAACGCATCGGGCAGTGGCGGCAGTACCTCCGGAGACGGCAGGCGGTCCATTCCGCCGACATCGAAGAGCTCGAGGACCATCTGCGCGCCCAGATCGAGGCGTTGCGCGCCGCGGGCCTGGACGAGGACGAAGCGTTCCTGGTGGGCGTCAAGCGCCTGGGCGATCTGGATACCCTTTCGCGGGAATTCGCCGTCGAATATTCCGAGCGTCTCTGGAAGCAGCTCGTAGCTTCTCCCGGGGGCGCCGCATCATCCTCGGCCGGGCGCCGCGATGCCGCCGCGGCCGTGGGGCTGGCAGCCGCCGCGGCCGTGGCCATCAAGATCCCCGAGCTCTTCGGCCTCCGCATTTCGGGACCGTCGGCGGACCTGTCCTTCTACCTGCGCAACCTCAGCCTCTTCGTTCTCCCGTTCCTGGCCGTCTTCTTCGCTTTGAAACGCGGGCTGGCTCGGAGCAAGTGGCCTTGGCTCGCCGTTCCCTTCGTCGCGGGCGGGCTCGTGGCGAACATCTGGCCGTTCGGACCCGAAAGCCACACCGGGGTGCTGACCGCGATCCACCTGCCGATCGGGCTGTGGCTGGCGGTGTGTTACGCGTACGCCGGCGGCCTGTGGCGCCGCCAGGAGCGGCGCATGAACTACGTGCGGTTCTCGGGCGAGTGGTTCATCTATTACACGCTCATCGCCCTCGGGGGTGGTGTCCTCATGGGCCTGGCGAGCTTCATCTTCGAGACCATCGGCCTCAATCCCGAGAAAGCGCTTGCCGGCTGGATCCTGCCGTGCGGCGCGATGGGAGCGGTCATCATCGCCGCGTGGCTCGTGGAACACAAGCAGAGCGTCATCGAGAACATGGCGCCCGTGCTCACGCGGCTCTTCACGCCGCTTTTCACGGCCCTGCTCCTCGTCTTCGTGGCGGCCATGGTCTGGACGGGCGGGGTCATCAAGGTCGAGCGGGAAGTGCTCATCGGATTCGACCTGCTCCTGGTCGTCGTACTGGGCCTGCTCCTGTACGCCATTTCGGCCCGCGACCCGCAGGCGCCTCCCGGCCGGTTCGATATGCTCCAGCTCCTCCTGGTGGCGAGCGCTCTCGTCGTGGACTCCATCGCCCTGTGGGCCATCGCCGCGCGCATCTCCGAATTCGGCTTCAGCCCCAACCGGACGGCCGCGCTCGGCCTGAACTTGCTGCTGTTCGTGAATCTGGCCTGGTCGGCCGTACTCACCGCGCGCTTCCTCGCCGGACGCGTCCCGTTCGCGCGCCTCGAGCGCTGGCAGACCGCCTACCTGCCGGCGTATGCGGTTTGGGCGTGGTTCGTAACGGCGCTCTTTCCCGTAATTTTCAAATACCAGTAGCATCGCGTCATGCTGCCTGACGCCCCCGCCGCCCGGACCTCTTCGTGATGGACTGTCCTCTCGAGGCCTTTTCCGGTAAAATGACCCCAGCCTCCAGGACGAAAGGTGCGTTTCGTCCCGGCATCCGGAATGACCGGGAAAGGGGCGGCCCCGCTGGAGGCTCTGATATGAAGACAGGAGGGACGGCATGAAGATCGCCTATTTCCACGCCTCGAAGTACGGGAACGGTATCAAGGTCGCCGAAGAATTCAAGGAGCGGATGGCCGCCAGGGGCGTCACCGTCAACATCCACCACATCCGGGAGGCGAAGCCGAAGGAGATGCCGCCGGCCGACCTGCACCTGTTCAGCTCGCCGGGGCGCATGGGCAAACCCCGCGGGTGCGCGCGCCGCTTCCTGAAGAAGGCCGCGCTGCCGCCGGGGACGAAATACGCCATCCTGACCACCGAGGGCGCCCCCCGGCCCGACAAGAAGACCGGACGGCTCCCCACCGAAGAGGAACAGGCCAAGTGGCAGCGGGTCACTCCCATCATGAACGAGATCCTGCAGGGGAAGGGGCTAGTCAAGGTCGCCGAGGGCAAGGTCCTGGTGACCGGCATGAAGGGGCCCCTGGAAGAGGGCTGGCGGAAAAAAGTGGAGGATTTCGCGTCCTTGATCCCCCTCCTGCCCTGAGGACCGGAGGGGCGCTTCCCGCGCCCGAGAGCGGGACGGCCGGGAGCGGCGCTACTTGGCCTTCTTGAGCTTGTGGATCTTGGATC
>VGJC01000118.1 GCA_016867635.1 Candidatus Aminicenantota bacterium
AGGGTTTCCCTCGCCGTTTTCTTTATTTTCTCGCTCTGCTTCACTTTTGATCGGCATTCCCCTCGCCCGGACGAGCATGGGCTTCAATACCGCGCCTTCTATATCCAAGCCGACGATCTTCGCTTCTTCGGAAAGCATGAGGAATCCGGTCGCTTTTACAGGCGCGCTTTAGAGCTGGCCCGCAAAATGAACGATCGGCCCGAAATGGGAAGGTGTATGAGGAACCTCGGCTTCGTGGCCTGGGATCTCGGGAATGTCCAGGAGGCCTCGGAGCTCTTAACCGAGGCCCTCTCTATCGGCCGTGAGGCGAACGACGCCGAGATCGTGCGCTCTTCGACAGGGCCCCTGAAGATCATCGAGTTGTACTTGGCGGGAAGACGAGCGCGCGCGGCTAACGACTTTGCCGGTTCGCTCGAAGCTTTCAGTCAAGCGTCAGACCTGAGCCGAAAGGAGGGATTGCCATCGTTCTTCTTGAAGTGCATCCGCCAGAAGGGATCGGCCTACTGGCACCTGGGCTCGTTGGAAGCGTATTTCGAGTGCAACAGACGAGGCCTCGACATCGCGAGACAGATCAATCACCTAAAAGAAGAAGCCCGCTGCCTGAATAACCTCGGGGCCTTCCATGCCCGGCGGAACGATCCCTACAGGGCCCTGGAATATTTCGAAGAGGCCCGGGTTATCGCCGCCCGTCACGGAGATAAAAGCACGTTGGCGGAATGCCTCAACAACATGGCCACGATACACATGGATCTCGGCAACCACGACCGGGCCGAAAACCTGTTCCTCGATGCTTTTGCTTTGGATAGATCCACAGGCGACGTGGACGCGATCGTCATGGACCTGAATAATCTGGGAAGCATAAATCTGAAGATCGCTCAAGCGACCGGAAAGGCCGAGAATCTGGAGGCATCCCTGGCCTTTTTGAACGAAAGCCTCTCGACGCTGCGGACCAGAGGTCAATCGGCCACGAAGATCCGGGTGCTGAACAACATCGGCGCGGTCTATTATCTGCAGGATAAGATCGATCTGGCCAGGCGCGCATTCGAAGATGGGCTCTCCGAAGCGAGGTCGATCGGATACTCGGAAGCCGAGGGGACGTTCCTCTTGAATCTGGGATTGGCGGCTTACCGGAACGACGAGATCCCGGCCGCGCTATCCCTTCTCGAGACGGCAGCCCTCGCAGCGTCGGAGGCGAACGATCTGGACGTGCTGTGGGAGGCGCACTACGGCCTGGGACTGTGTTATGAGAGATCCCGGGACGAAGCCGCAGCCCTGAACGCCTATAGGGAATCGATCAGTGCGGTCGAAAAGACAAGAGGATCGGTTCCCGCCGACATCTACAAGATCGGCTTCACGCCTAACAGGATAGCGCCTTATCAAAAGGTCATCGACATCCTCTATTCCGACTATTCAGCAGGTCCGGGAGAAGAAGGGCTCGAGGATATATTCAACATCATCGAGCGCGCCAAGTCCCAAGCGTTCCTGGAAGGCGTCAGAAAAGATGTCACAGACCTCGTGCTCGAAAGATCGGCAAACAGGGCCGGACGAAAGACCCAAGCAAGCTTCTTGGCCCCGGGATCGGCGACTCAAGCGAGCCCGGCCGAGGTGGGGGCACCCCTGCCTTCCGGCGACAGGATATGCGGCATCATCGATGTGCAGAGAAGCCTTCTTGATGAACGAAGCGTCATGCTCGAATACTTCCTCGGGGAAAGAAGCTCATATGTCGTCGCCATCGCCAAAAGAACGTCGAATATCTACCGCATGCCCGATCAAGGGGAGATCAAGAGGTCGTTGAGAGCGTATTTGAAGCATGTCTCGTCGCCTCCGGGATCGACGCCTTTAGCCCAGGCGGCCTCTTTGAGAATCGGCCGGGAATTGCTTTTTCCGCTGGAAAAGCTACGGGATCATGAGATGGATACGGTCATCATCATCCCCGACGGCATGCTGGGACATCTGCCTTTTGAGACATTGTCCTTGGAGAACGGTCAGGAAGCAGACCTTCTGATCGAACGCTTTAATGTTCATTATGGAGCTTCCGCGTCGTCGTTGGTCGCTTTGAAGAGAAAAAAAGTCGACGGAGGGCATGAAAAAGCGCTGATGGCGTTCGGGGGGGCTGTTTATGACCACGCCCGGGGATCCGTGTCCCCGCTTCCGTTCAGCATGAAAGAAGTCCAAGAGATCGCGAAATTATTCCCCGGCCATTTATGCGATATCTATCTCGGGGACGAGGCGATCGAAGATAACGTCAAGTCCCTGCCCCTGACGGGATATCAGATCATCCATTTCGCCGGGCATGGCCTCCCGGACGGGGTCCGCCCCTTCCGTTCGGCTTTGCTCTTTTCACCAAGCCCCCAGCAGCGAGAGGATGGATACCTTCGGATGGATGAGGTCGGCCTCTTGAAGATGGACGCCGAGCTCGTTGTCCTTTCAGCCTGCGGGACCGGGACCGGGGTCCTCGAGAAGTCGGAGGGACCGCTGAGTTTGTCGCGGGTCTTTTTTTATGCCGGGGCCCGCTCCGTTTTGGCTTCTTTATGGTCCGTCAGCGATAGCGCGACGACCGAGTTGATGAAGAGCTTCTATGCTTCCTTGGTGCAGGGGAATGATACCGGTCAGGCGCTGCGATCGGCGAAGCTCGAGCTGCTCGCGTCCGGCCGCTCTCATCCTTTCTATTGGGCCGGGTTCGTTCTGAGCGGATGCCCCACCGTGGCGAAGGGGGTGCGATAAAAAGAATTTTCCTATTTGGAATGGAGCACGAAGTGCGCCAGGTCCGACGCCGAGACCTTTTCTTTCCTGGAAAAGGCCGTGACCATCCAATAGGTGGGTTTGCCGGTCGACAGACGGCGGGCAACGTCTTCGGGAAGAACCAGCCGGGGATCGGCAAGGCTCGGGCTCGACCAGACCGGCAGAAGCTCATCGTCGTAGAGCTCGAGAATATAATATTCGGCCCCGGGCAGGCTTTTCCATTCAAAAATAAGGGGGGCAGAGGAATGATGGCCGCCCAGCGGCGAGAGCAGGCCGATCGAAGGCTTGGTCGACCGGAGGTCGATCCGGGGCTCCTGCCGCTGCACGAGCAGGAAGATAGAGATGAAGGTCATCGCCACTCCAAAAACAGCGAAGGCGAGCTTAAATAACCGGGGAGAAGGGATAAGCTGCAAAGCTCGGGTGCCCCGGAGAAGGCGGTTCTTTCGATCCGGGGCGAGCCGTCTCGACAAGACCCCGCTTTCATTGTGGATATCCAGGATGAGCCTCAACTCGCTCGAACATTCAGGGCATCCCCCGATATGGTCAAGGAGCTCCTTCCGGTTGCCGACGTACGCTCCGGGGGTCGCGATCTTCGCGAGGATCTCCGGGTCCGGGCAGACGTCCCGCCCCGCCGGTGCCCTGCCCCGGACATGCTCCCGGTAAAGCCGCTTCAGATCGTCATCATTTTGGATCATGATCGATGTCCAATTCTTTGAGAAGAATTCTCAGGTCGCTCATCCCGCGATACAACAGGTTCCTCGTTTTGGCGGGGCTCCAGTTCAAGCAAAGAGCGATCTCTCTGATATTGAAGTTGAGGAGGTGAAGCTTCACGACTTGTCGCCGGGAATCGATCAGGGATTCGACGGCTTCTCCGATCCGTTCCTCCAGACGCTTGCGAAATGACAGCTCTTTAGAGTAGAAAAGCTCCATTTCGGCGACGCATTTCCGCTTTTCGAAATTTTGACATCGTTGCTCACGGCGCAGCTTACGAAGATGATCGATGACGGATGTGTCCACGACCTTCTTGATATAGGCCGGATAGTTCGTGATGTTCTTTTCGCCCAGTAGTACCTTCCAGATCTTGAATCGGATGTCCTGGGCGATGTCGTCCGGGTCCAATCCGTAGTGGAGAGGATTGAACTTCTGGATGTTGGCGCTGATAAAATGCGAGAAGCGGTCGAGAAGCTCTTGGCATTCCCTGCTCTTCTTGTCTTGATCGTGCATATGCAGGTATTTCATCGAGAAGAAGGCGCTTATTAATAAAGATGCTTGAGGGCCACTTATTTTCTCACAAAAAGGAAAAATATTGGGGGGATGGGAAACAAATTACCCAGATCAAGCTGGGATATCCGGATTCTCAGGGTTTCTTCTTAAAAAAATACCCCACCTCCCACTCCGCCGTCTCCGTCGCGTCCGAGCCGTGGACGGCGTTGCGCTCGATGGAGAAGCCGTAGAGCCGCCGCAGGGTGCCGGGTGCGGCAAGGGCCGGGTCGGTGGCCCCCATGACCTCGCGCCAGCGGCGGATGGCGTCCTCGGCCTCGAGGGCCATGACCACCACGGGGCCCGAGGACATGAACTCGGTCAGGCTCGAGAAGAACTTCTTCTCCTTGTGGACGGCGTAGAAGCCCTTGGCCTCGTCCGGGCTCAGGTGGACGAGCTTGAGGCGGGCGATCGTGAAGCCCTCGTCCTCGATGCGGGTGATGATCTTGCCGACCACCCGCTTCTTGACGGCGTCGGGCTTGATGATGGCCAGGGTCTGCTGGGGCATGGCGGCTCCTTGGGGGAGAGTTCGCCCCTCATATACCCCAATCCGGGGCGGGGAGTCAACAGGGGGAGGCGGGAGAGGACTCGGTCCTGTACTAGCTCTTGGGCGCGTACTTCGTCATCAGGGCCTCGAAGCTTGGGTGGCCCCGAAGCGGCAGCCAGCGCGGGTCCATCTTCAGGAAGGGCACGCTGAACCAGCCCGGATTCGACAGAAGGATCTCGAGCTGCTCGACCGCCTTCCCGGCGTCCCCCAGCAAGGCGTATATGTTGGCGAGGTCGATGACGTGCGTGAGGCCGTAGACGGCGTCCTTCGACATCGGCAGGAGCTCGACGCCGAGTTGACCCTCGCGCACGGCCTCCTCTCCGCGTTCGAGACCGGCGTAGGCCACGCCGAGCGAGCTGTGGGTGAGGGCGTTGCTGGGTCTGTCCCGGATCTCGGCCTCGAGCATCCGGAGCGCTGTCTCGAATCCCTCCCGGGCCTTGTCCTTCTCCCCGAGCGAGGCCTGCAGGGTTGCCGCGAGCAGCACCTTCGGCCCGGCCTGGATCTTATGCCGGATCCAGCCCTCGCGGTCCTCTTCCATGCGCCCGACGGCCTCCGCATATCGTCCTTCCATCGCTTCCTGCCAGAACCAACTCCACTCGGACCATTCGTGATCCTTGGGGACGGAATCCAACGCTGAGCGTGCCCCCGCCAAGCCCTCCCGGCCCTTCCAGCTCCAGAGGGTGAAGGCCTTGGCCAGGTAGGGCCAAGCCTGGTCCGGGGCGAGGGCGATGGCCCGGTCGGCCGCCTCGGCGGCCTCCGGGTAGCGGCGCATCCACCACAGGGTCTCGGCGAGGTCGACCATCGCCGAGCCGTCGCGCGGGCTGAGCGAGGCGGCGATCCCGTAGGCTTCGAGAGCCCGCTCCCAGTCGCCGTGCATGCGGAAGAGCTCTCCCAGGGCGGCCTGGATCTCGGCGCTGTTGGGCATCCCCTTGGAGGCGGCCTCGAGCTCGTTCCGGGCGGCCTCCGTATCCCGCTCCACCCACAGGTGATAGTAGCCGGCCGCCAGATGCGACTCGGGGGAGCCCGGGGAGAGCTCGCGGGCCCGGTCGAGGGCCTGTCTGGCTTTGGCGCGCCTTTCGGGGGTCATGTCGTGCCGGTAATAGACGAGGCGGGCATGGGCCTGGGACAGCTCCGCCCAGGCCAGGGCGAAGCCCTGATCGAGCTCCGTCGCCCGCCCGAAGTGGCCGAGCGCCTCGAGCCAGGTCGAGAGGGTGAAGTGAGGCTGCCGGGCCAGGAACCGGCCGCGCAGAAAAGCCTGGTAGGCCTCGATGCTCCCGGTCGGCCGGGAATCGATCGTCCCGGGCCGGGGCTCGAGAAGCTCCAGGCCGAGCCGGGCGACGACCGCGCGGGCGATCTCGGATTGGACGCGGAAGATGTCGTCCATTGTGAACTCGTAGATCTCGGACCACACGCTGGCGTCGTCGGCGACGCGGACGAGCTCGGGCGTGATGCGGACCCTATGGGCGGTCTCCAAGCCGCGCGCCCAGCGGACCGTGCCGGTGAGGATGTATTTCACGCCGAGCTCGCCGCCGATCTGGCGGGTGCTCTTGGCGGTTCCCGCGTACTGAGCGGCGCATGCCCGGGAGATGACGACCAGGCCTTTCAGCGAGGCCAGGCTCCCGGTGATCTCGTCGGTGACGCCGGAGGCGAAGTAGGCGTCGTCGCCGGCGCCCTGGTTCACGAAGGGGAGGACCGCGACCCGCTCGCCGTCAACCGGGTCGCCCGGGGCGGGCTTCCGCGCGGCGGTCTCGCGCAGCCATAGGAACACGGCGGCGACCGTCCCCAGCAGGACCGCGGCGGTGATCCAGGCGAGCCGTCGGCGGCGACCGGCCGCCGGGGCCGGCTGGGTGCCGCGGACCCCCGGCTTGGTGAGCTCGCGAAGGCTGAAGGCCAGGTCGCTCGCCGACTGGAATCGCTCCTCGGGGCTTTTCTCGAGGCAACGGCCGACGATGCCGTCGAGCTCGGAAGAAATGTCGGTGCCGGAAAGGGCCACTTCGGGGACCGGGTCCTTGAGGATGGCGGTCATCGTCTCGGCCGCGGTGTCGCGCTTGAAGGCCCTCCGGCCGGTCAGCGTCTCGTAGAGCAGGCAGCCCAGGGCGAAGATGTCGGCGCGGGCGTCGGCGGGCTCGCCGCGCACCTGCTCCGGCGCCATGTAGCCGACCGTGCCCAGCACGGCCCCGGGCACGGTGTCGGCGGGCTCGAGGGAGAGCGTCGCCCCCGCGGCGGGCTCGGGCCGGGCCGGCTCGACGCGGGCCAGCCCGAAATCGAGGATCTTGACCCGGCCGTCCCGGGTGATGAAGATGTTCTCGGGCTTCAAGTCGCGGTGGACGATGCCCGCGCCGTGGGCTGAGGCCAGGCCTTCGGCGACGGTCGCCGCGATCTCCACGGCCCGCCGCCACGTCAGCTTTTCGTGCGCGAGGCGCTCGCGCAGGGTCTGGCCCTCGAGGAGCTCGGTGACGGCGTAGGCCGTTTCGCCCTCCTTGCCGAAATCGAAAATGGACAGGATGGCCGGGTGCGAGAGCCGGGCCAGGGCCCGCGCTTCGCGCTCGAAGCGGGCCAGGCGGTCGGGGTCGCCGGCCACCGCCGGGGGAAGCACTTTAACCGCCACGTCGCGCTGGAGGCGCTCGTCGCGGGCCCGGTAGACCTCGCCCATGCCGCCGGCGCCGAGCGGCACGGCGACCTCGTAGGGGCCGAAACGGGCTCCGGGAGCAAGCGGCATCGATATTCCCTCCCGTCTGGGGCGATGATATTCCCAGGCTCGACAGGATGTCAAGGAAACTCGCGGGGCCCGCGGGCGGCTCTTATCGAAGCCTGACCGAAAGGACCAGGTCGCGCTCGGGATGGCCGCCGTCGTCTTTCCCGTCGAGGCCGGCGCTCCAGAGCAGGCCCCGAGCCGGGTCCCAGCCGTAGGGGCGTCCGGTGAAGGGATCGCGGGCGCCGCGGGGGCCGAGCCCGTCGGGCCAGGCGGCGGCCGCGTCGGCCCCATCCGCTCCCGTCCCATTCCCGCGGAGACGCAGCGCGGCGGCCATCCGGACCAGATCGTAGAGGGCCCGGGTCAGGTACTTCCGCTCGACGGTCCTTCTCTGCCGGAGGGGATCGAGGCCCTCGTAATAGAGCTTGCCCGACGGGTTCCAGAGCCACCAAAGGTTCAGGCCCTTGAAGGAAGGGGCGCCTTCTCCGGACGCGCCCCAGCGGAACGGGGAGGAG
>VGJC01000119.1 GCA_016867635.1 Candidatus Aminicenantota bacterium
TGCTCGTCTCCCCTGACGGGCCCGTTCGCTCAGGTCCCGTCCCCCAGATGTTTGCGCACGGCGTCGGCGACGTGCCGGGCGCAGCTGTCGACCAGCTCCTGGTCGCCGGCCTCGACCATGACCCGGGCCAGCGGCTCGGTCCCCGAGTAGCGGAGGTCCAGCCGTCCGTCATCGCCGAGCCGTTCGCGGACCGTCTCGACGGCCCGGCCGATCTCCGGGAACTCCCGGAAATCGACCTTCCGGCCGACCCGCACGTTGAGCAGGGTCTGCGGGTATTCCCGGTAATCCCGGACGATCTCCGCGAGCCCCCGGCCCCGGGCGACCATGGCCTCGACCATCTTCAGGGACGTCAGGATGCCGTCCCCGGTGGGCAGGTCGTCGAGGAAAATCGTGTGCCCGGAGCGCTCGCCGCCGAGGTTGGCCCCCCTGGCGATCATGCCCTCGTAGACATACTTGTCGCCGACCTGGGTCCGCACGAGCTTCAGGCCGATCTCGCCGAGGGCCCTCTCGAGCCCCATGTTGCTCATCGTCGTCGCCACGACGCAATCGGACCGCAGGCGCCCGGTCTCCTTCATCAGATGGGCTACGACGAACAGGGTGTGGTCGCCGGTCAGGAGCCGCCCCGTCTCGTCCGCGAACAGGGCCCGGTCGGCATCGCCGTCGTAGGCGACGCCCATGGCCGCGCCCGTCTCGATGACCGCCGCCGACAGGCGCTCGGGATGGAGCGACCCGCAGCCGAGGTTGATGTTGGTGCCGTCGGGCGCGTCGTGCAGGGGCACGACCTCGAAACCCATCTCCCGGAAGACGCGGGGCGCGACGGCCGAGCTCGCGCCGTTGGCGCAGTCGAGGACGGCCTTGATCCTCTTCGGCCCGCCGTCCACCCGGACCCGGGCCTTCAAGTATTCGACGTAATCTTCGACCAGGCCTTCGGAGAAGGGGATGTCCGCCCCCCCGCCCGCTCCGCTGTCGAGGGTCCGGGCCAGCGCGCCCTCGAGCTCCTCCTCCCACTCGTCCGGGATCTTGATGCCCAGCGGCGAGAAGGCCTTGACCCCGTTGTCGCGGAACGGATTGTGGGAGGCCGAGATGACGATCCCCGCCCCGAACCCGTGGGTCTTGGTCAGGAAGGAGATCGCGGAGGTCGGGATGACGCCGGCCGAGACGGCTTCGCCTCCGGCCGCGAGAAGCCCCGAGGCGACGGCCCTCTCCATCCAGGGGCCCGATTCGCGGGTGTCGCGGCCCACGAGGACGCGCGGGGGAAGTCCCTTGTCGACCAGCAGACCGGCCAGGGCCCGTCCGAGGGCCGAGAGGAACGGGGGGGTCAACGGGTACTCCCCGGCGACGGCCCTGATCCCGTCGGTTCCGAAAAAGTTCTTTCCCACGGCGCCGGCCCCCTACTTCTTCTTCTTGGCGGCCGGCGGTGCGGCGTCGCCGTCGACGGGCGCGACGTGGATCGTGACCCGGGCGCTGGTCTGGGCCGAGGCGAGCCGCAGCTCCGCTTTGGGCAGGATGATGTCCACGTAGAAGACCGTGGTTTCCGAGAGGCCGGTGATGTTGACGGGGGCCGTCGTCACCGTGTCCCTTTGGGTGAGCTTGCTCTCCGGCCCGCGGACCGGGACCTTGGCCGGGACGACGTCGACGCGGGAAACGGCGAATCCCTGGGCCACTTTGCCCCAGGTCGCGGGGCTGATCTCGAGGGCCGCTTCCGCGGTCTTCTCGAGACGGATGGTGGCCTTGCTGGGCGTCACGTTGACCACCTCGGCCCCCGGCGGGGTAACGAACATGGACTTGTTCAGTGGATATTCCTGCTGGTAAACCGTGGCCCGCTCGAGATCGAGGCGGGCGACGAGGTCCGACGGCGAGATCTCGGCGAGCATCCGGTTCGGGGCCCGGACCCTGATGTCGACCGAGGACACGTCCTTTTCCACGATCTCCAGATCCCTGGGGACATTCCGGGTTTCGAGGGGCACGGTGAACGCTTTTTCCGAGAGGACCTTGTCCGCCGGAACGAGAACGAGCCAGACGACCAGGGCCAGGGCCAGAGAAACGGCTTTCAGCTTCCAGTCCCTGACGAACAGCCGCTTCAGATATCTCTTCATTGGTCTCTCAAGTATCCGATGAGGCGCTTTTCCATGGCCTCCTTGTCCCGGAATTCCTCGAGCTGTCCCTTGACGGCCAGGGTCACCTTGCCCGTCTCCTCGGAGATGACGATGACGGCCGCGTCGGTCTCTTCGGTCAGTCCGATGGCCGCCAGGTGGCGGGTCCTCGTCCGGAAGGGGCTGATCAGATGATGGACCGCCGGAAGCGGCAGCAGGGCGCCCGCCGAGACGATGACGTCTCCCTTGATGATGACCGCCCCGTCGTGCAGCGGCGAGTGGGGATAGAAGATGCTGACCAGGAGGTCCTTGGAGAGGACGGCCTCGATCTTCGTGCCCCTTTCGGCGTAGGTGGAGAGGGAGATCTCCTTTTCGATGGCGATCAGGCCGCCGATCTTCTTCTGGGACATGAAGTCGATGGCCAGGAACAGGTCATCGAGCTTCTCTTCGAAGGACCGGAGGGCGAACGGCTTGCGGAAGGTCCGGGAGCCGATCTCGGCCAGGAACCTCCGGATCTCGCCCTGGAACAGGACGATGATGGCGATGATCAGGTAGTTGACGAAGGTCCGGATGATGCGGCTCGAGACGCTCAAGCGGCCCCAGACCGTCAGGAGGTACAGGCCGCCGATGAGGCCCAGCCCGGCGGCCGCCTGGTAGGCCTTGGTGTCCTTGATGAGCAGGATGGCGTAATAGATGAGGAAGGCGATGATGAGGATGTCGAGCACGTCGAGGACGGTGATCTGCGAGAGGAGCCCCCAGGCGTTAGCGAGCATGGTCCTCTGTCCTCGTTTCGACCCGGCCCCCCGCCTCCGGCTCCGGGGCGGGGCCGCCGAGGATGGCCTCGGCCGCGCGCACGGCCCGGGCCACCTCCGCGACGTCGTGGACCCTCAGGATGTGGGCCCCCCGGGCGACGGAGAGAACGGCCGCGGCGATCGTGCCCTCGAGCCTCTCGTCCGGCGGCAGGTGGAGGATGCGGCCGAGGAATGCCTTCCGCGAGAATCCCAGGAGGAGGGGCCGCCCGATCTCCTGGAAGCGCTCCTGGCGCCTGAGGAGGAAGAGGTTGTCCTCGAAGGTCTTGCCGAAGCCGATGCCGGGGTCGACGATGATCCTGTCGCGGGCGATGCCGGATTCTTCGGCGGCCCGGACCCTGTCGGCGAGAAAGGCCGCGATCTCGGCCAGCACGTCGCCGTATCGGGGGTCCTGCTGCATGGTCAGGGGAGTGCCCTTCATGTGCATCAGGACGAGGCCGGCGCCGGCGCGGGCCACGACACCGGCCATGGCCGGGTCGGAGCGCAGGGCGCTCGTGTCGTTGACGATGTCGGCCCCGGCCTCGAGGGCGGCCCGGGCGACGGCGGATTTCACGGTGTCGACCGACAGCAGGGCGTCGGTCCGGCGCTTGAGGGACTCGATGACCGGAACGACCCGGCGCAGCTCCTCGTCCTCGGCAACGGGCAGCGAGCCGGGGCGGGTGCTCTCGCCGCCGACGTCGACGATGTCGGCGCCCTGGGCGACGAGCTCGAGCCCGCGCTCGACGGCCCGGCCGGCCTCGAAATAGCGGCCGCCGTCGGAGAAGGAATCGGGCGTGACGTTGATGACGCCCATCAGCCACGTCCTCGGGCCGAGAAGAAAGCGCCGGCCTCTGACCTCCAGGGGATAGGCGTTCTTCTCCATGGCCCTCACACGTCGCCCGCTTCGCTCTCCTTGGCCGCGGCGGGGGCCGCGGCTTCGCCGGACGGCGCCGCCGTCGGAGCCTTCCTGTCCGGCTTGATCTTTCCGTTGACGATCTCGTTGATCTCGTCCGAGCTGAGGACCTCCTTTTCGAGGAGGCGTTCGGCGATCTTGGTCAGCTTGTCCCGGTTGGCCTCCATCAGCTCCCGGGTCCTCTCGTAGTTCCGCGTGACGATGGCCTTGACCTGCTCGTCGATCTTCTCGGAGGTCTTCTCGCTGTAATTCTTGTTGACGGCCAGGTCGCGGCCGAGGAAGATCAGGTCGTCCCGTTCGCCGAAGGTCAGGGGCCCGAGGTCGGACATCCCCCACTGGCAGACCATCTTGTGGGCGATCTCGGTGGACTTCTCGAAATCGTTGGCCCCGCCCGTGGTCGTCTTCCCCAGGAACAGGATCTCCGCGACCCGGCCCGCCATGAGCACGGAGAGCTGGGCCTCGAGGTATTCCTTGGTGTAGGTGTAACGGTCGTCGAGGGGGAGCTGCTGGGTCAGGCCCAGGGCCAACCCCCTGGGGATGATGGTCACCTTGTGGATGGGATCGGCCTCGGGGATCAGGGCGGCGATGAGGGCGTGGCCGGCCTCGTGGAAGGCGGTGTTCTTCTTCTCCTCGTCGCTGATGATCATGCTCTTGCGCTCGACGCCCATCAGGATCTTGTCCTTGGCGTATTCCAGGTCCTTCATCTGGACCTTCTCACGGCCGAGCCGGGCGGCGATCAGGGCGGCCTCGTTAACCAGGTTGGACAGGTCGGCGCCGCAGAACCCGGGCGTGGACCGGGCGATGACCTTGAGGTCGACGTCCTCGTCCAGGGGGACCTTGCGGATGTGGACCAGGAGGATGTCCTCGCGGCCCTTGACGTCGGGCATGGGCACGACGATCCGCCGGTCGAAGCGGCCGGGCCGGAGCAGGGCGCTGTCGAGGATGTCGGGGCGGTTGGTGGCGGCGATGAGGATGACGCCTTCGTTGGAGTCGAACCCGTCCATCTCGACGAGGAGCTGGTTGAGGGTCTGTTCACGCTCGTCGTGCCCGCCGCCGAGGCCGGCCCCGCGCTGGCGTCCGACGGCGTCGATCTCGTCGATGAAAATCAGGCAGGGGGCGTGCTTTTTCCCCTGGTCGAAGAGGTCGCGGACGCGGGAGGCGCCGACGCCGACGAACATCTCGACGAAGTCGGAGCCGCTGATGGAGAAGAAGGGAACGTCGGCTTCCCCGGCCACGGCCCGGGCCAGAAGCGTTTTTCCGGTCCCCGGCGCGCCCACGAGGAGGACGCCTTTGGGGATGCGTCCGCCGAGGCGCTGGAACTTGCGGGGCTCCTTGAGGAACTCGATGATCTCCTGAAGCTCCTCCTCGGCCTCCTCGACGCCGGCGACGTCCTTGAAGGTCAGCTTTTTCTGCTGGGCCGAGAAGAGCTTGGCCCGGCTCTTGCCGAAGGACATGGCCTTGTTGCCGCCCGACTGCATCTGACGCATGAAGAAGACCCAGAACAGGATGATGAGCAGGATGGGGAACCAGCCCATGAGGATGGTGAAGATCGGGCTGCGCGAGGTGTCCTTGACGATGATGTTGACGTTGTTGTCGCGGAGGATCTTGATCAGGTCGGTGTAGCTGATGTCGCGGACGGTCTTGAAGGTCTGACCGTCCCGGAACTTGCCGCGGACCTGGCTGTCCTGGACGGTGACCTCTTCGACAGAGCCCCGCTCGGCCTCGATCATGAACTCCGAGAAGGTCAGCTCCCTCTTGGCGGCCGCCGGCGACTGGATGAGGCTCCAGAGGAGGATGACGAGGATCCCCGCGGAGATCCAGAAGAGCAGGTTCTTCATCGGCTTAGGCTTGGGCTTGGGCATTTCGGTCCGTCCTTTGACGTGCTATTTTAGCACGTTTCCGGGCGGAAAAACAGGGGGTTGATCAGAGGGCATGCGCCCGGTAGTGAATGCGGAGTGAATGGGGGAGCTAGCGAATGGGAGCGAATGGGGACATGTACCTTTGGTACGTGTCCCCAGCTCTAGATAGCACGGCGCTGCCACCGAGGACAACGGCATCGGCCGGCCTGAGGCCAAGCCTCATCGCAGCCACCGCCCGCCGGACGGAGTCCCGCATCGTCTTTTCCGCCCGGAAACCCAAATCCCGCCCGGACCTCGAGCCGTCATAGATCCAATGGCGCCCGTGACCAGCGCTTTCATGCTGCCCTCTCTATCAATCGGCCTCCGGTCGGAATGGAATGGGATCGATTCTAACAAAACCCCGGGGCCGGGCCAATCCCCCCCCCAGCGCCGGCCGCGTCGTCGGATGACCTCGCCAGGCCTCGGGCGAAGGGAAGCGGGAATCCGCCGGTCAATCCGTCCTATGGACCGGTTGACCTGTGGCCCGCAGGAGGAATGAGAGGCCTGCCCGAGTGACGACCCTGACCACGACCTCGACCCTGATCCCCGTGTCCCACTTGGGCCCGCCCGACGCGAATTTCTCGAGCTGATGGAGGTGGAGGCTGTCGCGGGGCCTGTTCTCTCCCGAGAACGCCGTCTCCCAGACGATGCGGCCGTTGATGACCCAGAGGCGGTCCGCGTCGAGCTCGACGGGGAAAGGCTGGAGGTCGACGGCCGTGATCCGTACTACGGCCCTGAGGTCGGAGCCATCGGGAGGGCTGACCGGCATGAAGTCGCGCCAGAGATAGGTCTCCAGAGTGAAGACCCGGCCGCCGGCCTCGATATCCAGAGGGGCGGACAGCAGCTCCTCGAGGGGGACGGAAGGAATGGTCGGGGAGGGGCAGCCCATGGCTAGGAAAGCAGCTACGGCGGCGATCGGATAAAGGATAAGCATTTCCTTTTTCCACGGCATGTTGAATTCCCGTCCTTGGCGCTGAATTCCCCTTCCCGGCATTGAACTTGCCCCCCAATCCATGGTGGAACTGTACTCCCGGCCAGACGGCGATGTCAATAGCCGCGAAAACCGCGCCCGAAGATTCAATAGAGGCGGGAAATCCCGCCGCGCCGGCTAAAAGACGATAGACTCCCGCTCCCCCCTGATCATCAAATACTCAACAATATGCCCCGCTCTCCTCGGCCTCCGGCTTCGTCTTGGCCCGGACCAGGCTGTGGACGTTGAAGCCGGAGTGAGGCATGGAGGTGCACATGAAGATTGATCCGGGCGCCGAAGGTCTGGATGGAGGCGATGACCCCGGGCGTCAGCGCGCTCCCGGTCACAACCTCGAAGTAACAGCTCAGGGCCCGGAGGGCCGAGCGGCAGAGATCGCCGAGGAGGCGGCGATCGAACTTGAAGAAGACCCGCAGCCTCTTGGGGATGGTGAAGACGATCTGGCGATGCGGCACATCCAAGAGAAGCGTACATGGTTGTTCTGGAGGCAATACGCCCAAAGGATGAGCCCCGCCTTGTCCGCCCATTTCGAGAGCAGCCGAAGATAGAGGGCTTTGTCCTCGTCCGAGAAGAAGACCAGCTGGCGGCGGTTGCCGCGTTGGGTGATGTGGTGGGGGACGCCGGGGTAGACGATGCGGGCGGTTCGTGGCATGTTTTTATCCGGGGGACACGTACCGGAGGTACATGTCCCCATACTGTTCGCCCGGGCCCCGCACCTCCTCCCGGCCTTCCGCGAGCGGAGCCTCGGTGTTGACAAGCGGCGGGCGATGCGCTAAACGAGGGGCATGAGCCTCCACCCCGTCGACATCGCCATCATCGCCGCCTACCTGGTCCTGGTCGCCCTGGTCGGGGTCGTCATCCGCAAGCGGGCCACGAAGAAGCTCGACTCCTT
>VGJC01000120.1 GCA_016867635.1 Candidatus Aminicenantota bacterium
GAGGACCGCCGCTTCCACGCCGACCCGGGGGCCAACCTCCGGATGCCGTCCGCGCCTGTCCTTTCTCTCCTCAAGAAACACAAGCCGCGCATATATTACGCGGGAGGCGTGGGCCTGCTCGGCAAGTTCGATGGGGATCTGGCCATGGTCCTTAAAGAGGCCAAACGGCTCGGCGCGCTGACCTTTGTCGACGTCGTCTTCCCTTACCGCAAATCCTGGGCCTTTTTGCGCAAGGCCTGGCGATGGACCGACCTCTTCCATTGCAACGCCGACGAGGCGGCCTCCATTACCGGCGAGCGTGATCCCGGCCGCGCGGCCGCCGCGATCCGCAGGCTCGGCGCGAAGGCCGTCTTTGTAACCCTGGGCGGGAAGGGGTTGATCGCCTCCGTTCCGGGAGCGGTCATCCGCCTGCCGGCCTTTTCCGTACGGGTCAAGGACCCGACGGGCGCCGGTGACGCCTTTTCGGCCGGGCTCATCCATAAGCTCCACGGGGCCCTGAATAAAGGACGGAGCCTCGACAAGATCGCGGCGGACGAATGGCTGGAGATCCTCGTCCACGCCTCGGCGTGCGGCGCCGTGTGCACGACGGGGTTCGGGACGACGACGGCCGTCGACAAGACCAAGGCCGAGGCCCTCGTCGGCCGGAAAGGCGGCGCCTTGGCTCGGTCGGCTGCCATCGAGCCATCCCGCGCCAGATGAAAGGGTTCTTATCCCGATTCCGGGGATCTGGAATCTAGACATGGCGATTGATATCCCCCTGAAGACCCCCATAGCGGAGGGGGACCCGCCGCAGGCGGGGGGACCGTCGGGACAGGTCCCCGGGGGTGTGGGGGGCTAAGGGGGATATCTATCGCCAAAACGCATTCCAGAGAACCTCCGGAATCGGGATAAGAACCGAAAAAGCCGCGCCGAAGCCGGCATTCGGAATTCCCCGTTCAGGCGGCGCGGAACTCGTCGCGGGCTTCTCGTAAGGCCAGGACGTTGGCCGGGTCGCAGTCGTAGGCCACGACTCCGCAGCCAAAAAGAAAACCGGGCCCCGGCCCCGCCTCCCGAAGGACGCGCAGGCCCTCCTTGCGGATCTCGTCCGGCGTACCCCTGTGGACGAGCCGGGCGTCGACATTGGCCCGCAGGGCCCGCCGCTCCTCCCGGCACCGCTTCCTGAAGATCCCGAGATCCGATCCGGCGTCGCAGAGGAGCTGCGAGGCGCCTGTCCGCAACAGGTCCTCGAGGATGGGCGTCGTATTCCCGCCGATGATCAAAGGCGTCTGCCGGGCGCCCGCCGCGCGCAACCCGGGCACGACGATGTCCCGATAGACCGGCGCGACGAACTCGCGGAAGACCCGCGGCGAGGCCGCGGCCGGCGAGGCCTTGGAGTCGAAGATGATGACCTCGACGCCCTTTTCGAGAAAAGCCCTCCCGAAAACGACCGTGACTTGCGCCGAGAATTCGAGGAGGCGCCGGACGAACACGGGATCGTCCACCGTCGCCACAAGCAGGGCTTCGGTGCCGACAAGCGCCGAGGCCAGCGAGAAGGGTCCGGTCAGGGCGCCACGGACGATGATCTCCCGCCCGATGTCCCGGTGGAGCACGGCGGCCGCCCCGACCAGGAGCGGCATCCGGCCGTCCCGTCCCGGGTCCGGCAGGCCCAGCTTCCGCATCCCGGCGGGTCCGTCGATAAGGGGGGCCGCCGGGGCCGGCACGTCGGCCGAATCCTCGAAGTAGCGGACCTCGCATCCCAGGGCCTCGGCTTCGACGTTGTAGACGTCGATCCCGACGACGAGCATGTCGGGGTCGTAGGTCTCGAGCTCCCTCTCGAGGCATTCGCGGAGGAGGCCGCCGTCGCGACAGACCTCCGAGGGGAACCGTCCGGCGAGACGAGCCTTGTGCTCGTAGACGGCCGGAACGAACGGGACAAGGTCGGCGGGCTCGAGCGCGCAGGCGCACTCGACCCGCTCGCGCTTGGTCATGGCCGTCAGATGAAGACCGTGCCGAGGGTGTAGATGGCGAAGGCGACCAGGGCCAGCCCCATGTAGAAGAGGAGCTTTCGGAACAGCTCGGCCCGGATCCGGGACTGCCGGCTCGACACGAACCGGACGAGCGAAACATACCAGGCGAAGGACCCCAGTCCGCAGGCGGCCGCGAAGACCGCCGCGGTCCATCCGCCGTGCTGGACGAGCCGGTGGCCGGTCACCGTGCCGGCCACGGCGATCCAGAACATGTAGAGCGTGGGGTTGGTCACGTAGAGCAGGAGGACGCCGAGGACGGGCTTGGGTGTCGCCGCCGGGATCTTGTCGCCCGCGCCGGGGATCTTGAACGTCCTGGAATCGCGGATGAGCTTGCGGCTGAGGAGAATGAGGATGACGGCCGCGATGACCTTCAGAACGGGCCTGATGCCCGGGCCGATGCTGATCTTGAGCTCGAAGAAGCCGGTCAGGGCGATAAAACAGGCCGCGATGTCGAGGAGAGAGGCCGTCGCTCCGGCGAGGAGGCCGTGGAGGAAGTCCCGCTTGAGGGTCTGGGAAGCGACGTAGAGATTGATCGGCCCGACCGGCACGGCGGCCAGCAGGCCGACGAAGATCCCCAGCAGAACGAACATGCCCAAGCATATATCAAAAAAACCGCGGGTTCGTCAATTTCCCGCGGCGGGCTCCGGACGGAGGGGGGATCGAGGGGAGGGGGATGCCGGGAAGGGCAGGGGGCTTGGGAGGGGAGCCCCTACATCTTGGCCATGCGGGACTCTTCGCCCTCCTCTTCCTCTTCGGCCTCGAGCTCGATGCCGAGCAGCTTGGCCGTGCCTTCGTAGACCATTTTCAAGGACTTCTTGGAGTCCTGGAGTTCGGCCAGGCGCTTGCGGACCTTCTGAAGCTCCTTCTCGACCTCTTCGTCGAGATGGTCCAGCTGGTGGCGGACCTCTGCCATCGTCCTCTTGTACAGTTCTTCCTGGTCCTTGCTCAGTGACATGTGTGGCTCCTATTCCATTGATTCCCCTGCCTCGTCTCCCAGCTTGAAGACGATGACGACGGGCATCCAAACCTTGACGTTGACGCCGTTCTTGCGCGCCGGGTTGAATTTCCATTTCCTCACGGCCGTCTCGGCCGCTTTTTCGAGCCCCCGATCGTCCTTCATCCCCCTCAGGATGCCGGTGTCGACGACCTTGCCCGTTTCGTCGATGAGGGCATTGACCGTGATCACGCCTTCGACGCCGAGCCTCAGGGCCCCCTGGGGATAGACCGGCTCCGCTCTCTTGACGACCGAGGGCGGTTTGTCGACTTCGATGAGATCCACGAGGTCCCCCTCCTTGACCGCCGGGGCGGGATCGGGCGGGGCCTCGGAAGCGGCCTGGGCCGCTCCCGGGTCGGGGGGCGCTGTCTGCTCTTGCTTGACCGGCGGCGGCTCGGGCCTTTTCTCCTCCGGTTTGTTCTCGACCGGCAGCTGCAGGGCGAGGCCGGGATTGGCCGCCGTCTGGATCGGGGCGATCAGGTCCGCCTCGAGCCCCTCCGGGCCTTCCGTCGCGGCCGAACCTTCGCTGCCGACGCCGTTCCCGGCCGCTTTCTTCGGCGCGGGGGCGGCCGGTTTCGGCTGGGGCTTCTGCTCGGGCTTCTCTTCGCGAGGGGGATCGGGGATCGTCTCGGGCGCTTGTTCCTCGGTCGTTTCCGGAAGCGCCGCGGCGGCCACGGCGGGCACGTTCGCCGGCGCCGGCGGCTGCGGCTTGGGCTTGAAGAGGAAGAAGCCGGCGACGGCCAGGATGACGATCGCGACGCCTCCGGCCGCGAGCGCCGGGAAACCCGCTCGGCTTTTCTTTTCTTCGACTTCGTCGAACAGGCCCGTGGGGATCCTCTGCCGCAGCTTCGCGTCCTCGATGACCGACCGGCGAAGCTCGTCCGGCGCCTCGGCCGGGGCTGGGCCTTCCCAGGAGGGAGAGCGGCCCTCGGTCTCTTTCCTCTCCTCCAGCCGCGGCTTGGCTACAGGAGGAGGCTCAGGCGCCGGAACGGCCGCGGGCGCGGGCCTCGGGGGGACCGGCGAAGCGGGCTTGGGCCTTTCAACAGGAGGGGTTGCCGGCGTCGGGGCCGCCACCCTGGGCTTTTCCAGCGGTCGGGCCGGCGGTTGAGGCGGCCGGTAAGCTTCCCGCTGCGGAGCGGGCTTGGGCCTTTCAACAGGAGGGGTTGTCGTCGTCGGGGCCGCGACCCGGGGCTTTTCCGCGGGCGGGACCGGAGGCGGGGCTACCTTCGGCTTGCCGGGCACCTTTTTCTTTTCGCCGCCGAGGTCCATATCGGCCAGCGCGGACTTCAGCATGTTGTCGATCTCGGCGCCGTCATGTCCGTTGTTCTTGTGGCCGTGGGGCGGCTCGAGCTCGACCTTCGGGAGGGATCGGAGGGCGGCCGCGACGAGGTCGACGTCGTCCGCGCCCGCCCTGGGCTTGGCGTCCTTCTTCTTCTCGGACCGGGCCGGGGCGTCGGACATGATCTTCGGGATGTCCTTCTCGAGCTGCTCGAGGTTCAAGGCCCAACGAACCTCCTCCGCCGGCGGCTTCGGCTTTTCGGGCTTGCGGGGCGCGGCGGGGGGGGCGGCTTGCTGCAGCGCGGCGGCCGAGGCCGAGGCCTCGGCATAGCCGGGAGCCAGGTCGGGGTCGGGCTCCGGCTCCGTTTCCGGCGCCGGTTCGGACTTCCCGATCACGGCCTCGACCGAGGCCAGGATCTCGGCGATCTTCAGCGGTTTTTCGAAGTATTCCGAAGCCCCGTAGGAGCGGAGCGCTTCCGTCCTGTAGACACGGTCCTTGTAGACCCCGGTCATGATGAAGACCGGCACCCGCCGCTCGTGAACGGAGGTGATCCTCTGGCAGAGCTCGAATCCGTGGATCTTGGAGAGCATGGCCTCCATGAGGACGAGGTCCGGGTCTTCCTGGTTGTACTTGTCCCACGCGACCTGCCCGTCGCCGGCCAGAATGACCTCATAGCCCTCTCCGGTCAGGATCTGCTGGAGAGAGGCCAGAGTGCTCTGGTCATAATCGACGACGAGAATCTTTTTCATGCCCATCCCAATCGACCTTTCACCGTCCCCGCCGTCCCGGAGGCCGAACCCGATCGGCCTCCCGCCGGACGTTCCGGAAGGCGGTGCCTTTGGTACGGGACCATTTTTTTCTCACCCCTCGGCCCGGTCAATCACCCCTATAGGTGATTTGGAGGATGATTTCCCCCCCGGGGCGGGAGGAAGGCCGAAAAGGGCCGCTATTTCCTGCGGCTCTCGATGAGGATCTGGAGGATCTCGAGCTCGTCGGAGTCGAACCAGATCTTGGAGCAGGACAGGCACTTGTCGACCGGGATGAAATACTGGTAGTTGTACGGCCGGGCGGCCATCCTGTATCCGCAGCTCGGGCAGGTGGTGCCTTTCGAGAGGGAACTCTCGATCTTGAGCTTTTTGAGCGGGTTCAGCTTGAAGCGCTCCTCGACCTGGCCGGCCTTCCGGACGAGGGCCTCCGAGAACGCGACCTCCCGCCGGGCGATGATCTTGTCGATGCAGGCCATGTCCACGAGGCGTCCGCGGCAGCGGCGGCAGGCCTTGATCAGGACCCCCTCGTAGAAGGCCTCGGCGAGCGCGACGCGGCAGCGCGGACAGAGGTTCTCCCGGCCCGGGGACAGGTGCCGCTTACGGGCCAAGCGGCTCATGGCGGTCCTGAGCTGGGGGAACTCGCGGGCCTTGGCCTCGATCCCTTCCTGGACGTTCTTGACGAGCATCAGGGACGAGAACCGGGGCCGGCCGATGAGCTCGCCCGTGGTGAACGGGCCTTCCCACTTTTCTCCGCCCGTCGCGGCCAACAGCCAGACCGGCGCTTCCTCGGCCGGGGTCGCCGCCGCCGTGCCGCGCGGGGCGTCTTCCGCGAACAGCTCGAGCTGGCATTCCTTGAGCTCATCGAACGAGTGGAGGACGCCGCGGGCCCGCTCCCGGGCCTCCTCGTTCTCCCAGACGGCGTCGATCACGGCTTGGGGCTTTTTCCGGGCCATGGCCGCCAGGGCGCCGACGCGCTTCATGAGCGGGGGATGGGAGCTGAAGATCCTCCCCAACAGGCCTTCGGACGTGTCGCGGGAATCTGGACGGACGATGAACAGCGGAGTGTAGCTGAGTGAGAAATCCCCGACGAAGGAGTTCTTGACATGGGCCTTGTAGACGGCCCGGGCCAGCGATTCGGGGGCCCGGCAGAGCTCGACGGCCGCGGCGTCGGCCAGCAGCTCCCGTTCCCGGCTGATCAGGGTGCTGAGGAGATGCATGACGAGGGCCGACAGGCTGACCGCGAGATAGAAGAGCACGGGCGGGAAGACGGCGCCCTCGCCGCGCCCGGACCTCGAGTCGCGCGGGTCCTCCCGCTCGGGCTCGAGGGCCTCCCGGAGCTTCTCGAAGAGGTTGGCCAGGGAACAGACGAGGGTCATGTAGGCGGCGTCGCCGCGGGCGATGTGGGCCAGCTCGTGGGCGGCGACGGCCTGAAGCTCGTCGCGCGTGCCCTCGGCCAGCAGTCCCTCGGTGACGGCCACGGCCGGAGTGCCGTCCTCCTCCATGACGGCCAGGGAGTTGATGGCGAAGGACGGCAGGACGTAGGTGTTGACCCGGGGCAGGCCGGCGGAGATGCGGATCTCGTCCACGGTGTTGATGAGCTGTTTGTGATAGCGGTCGGCGGCGTCCGGGGTCCGGGCTTGGAGGCGGTGGAGGATGAACCGGGGCCCGTTCCTGCGGGCGTCCTGGAAATGAAGGAAGGCGACGAGAGAGGCGGCGACGCCGTTGAACAGCAGGAAGCGGGGCCAGAAGACCGGCGAGCCGAGCGTCTCGCGGCCGAGGAACAGGCCGAAGCTCCAGAGCAGGGTCAGCGTGACCAAGCCGATGGCGAAGAAGTGGAAGAGGAGGACGAAGGCGAACAGGAACAGGCTCCGGGACTTCTGACGCTCCTGGATCTCGTAGAAGTCGCGGGGGGGCTTGGGCGTCGTCTTGGGCATGAGCTCGCGGGAATCATACCGGATTCGCCGCCGGAGCGTCAATCGCGGACACGTTCGCTCGCCTCGGGACGTTCCTCTCGCGGAGCACCCCCGTCCGTGCTCGCCGCTCCAAAGAGCTCTTCGGCATCAGCGGCTGCGCGCGGGCGGGGGGCCCCCGCTCCGCTGTGGGGCGAATGGGGACATGTACCTTCGGTACGTGTCCCCCGGTGATAGAAAAAAGCTTTGACGGGGGGGGCAGGGATATGTACTCTTTGTCCATGTCCCCAGTCTCCCTGTCAAGGAGGTTCCCCATGACGCCGTTCCGGAGAACAGGCCGCGCGGCGGCCTTGATCATCGCCCTGTCCTTCGCGCTCGTCCTGGCCGGGCCGGCGCTCTTCGGCCAGGCGAAAAAGCCCCTGACGTTCACCGACATGATGAAGTTCCGGCATCTGCAGAACCCGGTGATCTCGGAGGACGGCCGGTGGGTGGCCTTCGCCTCCCAGCCCGACCGGGGCGACGGCGAGGGAATGGCCGTCCAGGTCGGCACAGGCGAGACC
>VGJC01000121.1 GCA_016867635.1 Candidatus Aminicenantota bacterium
CCCTGGCCGCGCGCATGTTGGCCGCCCGGACGGACGGCGGCCTGACCGCCGGCGACGGGGCCATCGTCGGCGCGCTGACGGGGATCGTGGCCACGTTGGTCCGGGCGATCATGGAGATACCCTTTCGTTCCCTCAACCTGGAATTCGCCCGCCGGCTCATGGAGTGGACGACCCAGTTCGCCGACGACATGCCGTCCGGCTGGGACGGCCTGTTGGACCGCGGGGCCGGCTCCTCCCCGGGCCTGTTCTTCCTGGGCCTTTTCCTGACCGCCGCCGTATTCGCCGCCCTCGGCGTTCTGGGCGGGGTCATCGGTGTTTCGCTCTTCGGGCGCAAGCGCGTCCCACCCCCTCCTCCCCGGCCGGAAACGGGCCCTCCCCATGCGGTTTAAGACCCAGGTCATCGTCAACCCCGAGTCGAACAAGGGGCGGACCCGCAAGCGCTGGGCCGAGATCCGAGACGGCCTGAAGAGCTTCGTCCGGGAATTCACATTCGAATTCACCGAGAAACCCTGTCACGCGACGGCCCTGACCCGCCAGGCCATCAAGGACGGCAGCGACCTCGTCATCGGCGTCGGCGGCGACGGGACGATGAACGAGATCGCCAACGGCTTCTTCGAGGACCGGCGGATCATCAATCCCGAAGCGACCCTGGGCGTCGTCCCGTCGGGAACGGGCTGCGATCTGACCAGGAGCCTGGGCATCCCGGCCGGTTTGAAAAGCGCCCTGAAGATCATCTCCGAGTCGCCTTCCGTCAGGATGGACGTGGGCAAGGTCCGGTTCAAGGACCATCGGGGCGCCGACGAGGAGAGATACTTCCTGAACGTGGCGGATTTCGGGCTCGGGGGCGAGGTCGTCCGCAAGGTCAACGAGCGGCGCCTGGAGAGGAAAGCCTCTTCCTATGTCAGGTGCCTGGTCGAGACCATGATCCGTTACCGGAACAAGCGGGTCCGGATCCGCGTGGACGGCCGCGAGGTCCCGCAAGGAGAGTACCTCATCGGGGCCGTCGCCAACGGCAAGATCTTCGGCAAGGGCATGAAAGTCGCCCCCGACGCCCGGCTCGACGACGGGTTGTTCGACGCCGTCCTCGTGCGGGGATTCAAGTTCATCGAATTCTGCCTGCACGGGTGGAAGCTCATGAACGGGAGCCACATCTCCCACCCGAAGGTCAGCCTCATCCGCGGAGAGAAGGTCGAGGCCTGGCCCGAAGGCGACGAGGACGTGCTCCTCGAGCTCGACGGGGAGCAGCTGGGGCGGCTGCCGGCGACCTTCGAGATCATCCCCCGGAACCTGCCGGTCAAGGGCTTCCTTCAGCCGGCTCGCTGAAGCGCGGCGGCCTACTTTTTGCGCTTCAGGAGGTCCGGGTCCGTCGTCAGGACCACGCGCCCGGATTCGTCCACGAGTCGATAGAGCCGCGGCGCCGTCCGCACGGTCGGTTTTCCGTAGTCCTTCATGATGACGCTGATATAGTTCTTCGTCTCCGGATAGGGCGGGATCCCCCTGTACTTGCGGACCGCCTCCTGCCCGGCATTGTAAGCGGCCAGGACCAGCCGGGTTTCCCCATCGTAGAGCCTGATGAGATCCTTGAGGTATCTGATGCCCCCCTCGATGTTCTGGGCCGCGTCGAAGACGTTCTTCACGCCGTACTGGTTGGCCGTCGGCGCCATCAGCTGCATCAGCCCCATGGCCCCTTTGATCGAAACGGCGAAATTGTCGTAGTTCGATTCGGCCCGGATGATGACGTGGACGAGCTCCGGGTCGATCTTGTGCTTTTCGGCCAGCTTGCGGACGAGCGGGTCGTAAAGGGCTTTGCGGTCGGCCGCCGTGGAGGAGCGCAGAGGGACGGCCGCGAGGAAAAGCAGGACGACCGCGGACGCGCTCTTTCCGATGCCCATGACGGTACCTGTGGCGTATGATGTCAAAAAACGGGACGGTTGGCAATCCCCGCCCGGGGTGAATTCGGGGGGGTCAGAAGGAGAGGCGCTCGAGGAGGCCGGGGACGAGCGACAGGACCTTGTCCAGCTCTTCGACGCGGGGCCCTCCCGACTGGGCGAAATCCGGACGCCCCCCTCCTCCCCCGCCGATGAGCGGGGCGATCTCCTTGATGAGAGCGCCGGCCTGGACCCGGGCGGTCAGGTCCTTGGTCACGGAGACGACGACGAAGGCCTTCCCTTCCAGGGCCCCCCCGAGGACGACGACTCCGCTGCCCAGCTTCTGCTTCATGGAGTCGGCCAGGTCCCTCAGCTCGTTGACGGGCAGGCCGTCGACCTTGCGGACGAGCAGCCGGACGCCATTGACCGTTCTCTCGACGGCCGCCGCCCCGCCCGCTCCGCTTTCCGCCTCGGCCGTCCCCGTCAGCAGCTTCTTTCGCAGGGCCCGGTTCTCCCGCTCCAGCTTGTCCGCCGAATCCTTGAGCTTGTCGATCTTGCCCAGGACCTCCTTGCGGGTCGACCCCAGGCCCTTCTCCACGTCCGCCAACAGGTCCTCGGTCTCCTGGACGTGCCGCAGGGCGCTTTCCCCGGTGACGGCCTCGATGCGCCGCATGCCGGAGGCGATGCCAGACTCGGAAAGGACCTTGAAGAAGCCTATCTCGCCGGTCGCATGGACGTGAACGCCGCCGCAGAGCTCGCGGCTGAAGTCCCCGATCCCAACGACCCTCACGGATTCCCCGTATTTCTCCTCGAAAATGGCCGTGGCCCCCGCCCGCAGCCCCTCTTCGAGGGTCGTCACCCGGGTTTCGAGCGGCGTATCTCCCCTGATCTGCTCGTTGACGAGGCCCTCGATCTTGCGGACCTCCTCGGGGGTCAGGGGCGCGAAGTGGGTGAAATCGAACCGCAGGCGTGAAGGCGACACGAGCGAGCCCGCCTGCTTGACGTGGTCGCCCAGCACTTGCCTCAACGCGGCGTGGAGAAGATGGGTGGCCGTGTGGTTTCCGGAGATGGCCCGTCTTCGCACCAGGTCGACGGCGGCGTCGACCTTGTCGCCGGCCTTGACCTCCCCGCTCAGGACCTTGATGCTGTGGGAGATGACCTCGGGGGACAGGAAATGGGTGTTCCCGACGAGCGCCGAGAAACGGGGGCCTTTGAGGACCCCGGTGTCCCCCACCTGGCCGCCGGCTTCCGCGTAGAACGGCGTCTCATCGAGGACGGCCTCCCCCTCCTCGCCTTCCCGGAGGGCTTCCACGGTCCGGCCCGATCTCAGGACGGCGGTCACCCGGACATCGGAAAGCTCTCCGCTCTCGTGGACGCGGGAGCGGACGGCCAGGCCCCCCAGCTCTTCGGCGCCCGGCTTTCCATTCTGCCGCTCGTCGCCCTTCCAGGACAGGCGCGCCTTGCGGCGCTGCTCTTCGAGCTCGCGGGAGAATCCCGCCTCGTCAATGTCCATGTCCTTCTCGAAGGCCAGCTCCTGGGACAGGTCGAGAGGGAAGCCGAACGTATCGTAGAGCCGGAAGACCTTGTCGCCGGGCAGGGTCCTGTCCCCCGCCTCGCGGGTTTCCCGGACGACCTGGTCGAAGAACCGCAGGCCCGAGGCCATGGTGAAGGAGAACCTCTCCTCCTCGGACAGGCAGACACGCGAGATGTAAGGGATGGACGCGACGATCTCCGGGTAGGCGTCCTTCATGATGTCGGCGACCCGGCCCGTGAGCTCGAACAGGAACGGCCTGTCGATGCCCAGGATGTTGCCCCGGCGGTGGGCCCTCCGGATGAGGCGCCGCAGGACATAGCCCCGCCCCTCGTTGGCCGGCGTGACGCCGTCCCCGATGAGGAAGGTGACGGCCCGGACGTGGTCGGCGATGACCCGGACGGAGACGTCCCCTTCGTCGCCGGACGGGTACTCCCGGCGGGCCTGCTCGCTGACCGCCTCGATGAGGGGCATGAACAGGTCCGTGTCGAAATTGCTGCGCTTGCCCTGCAGGACGGCGGCCATCCGCTCGAGGCCCATCCCGGTGTCGATCGACGGCGAGGGCAGCGGGCGGAGGCCGCCCCGGCCGTCCTGGTCGAACTCCATGAACACCAGGTTCCAGAGCTCGAGGAAGCGGTCGCTGCCTTTTTCGATCAGCCCGAAGGGGTCGCCGGCCTCGATGTCCTCGCCCAGGTCAAAGTGGAGCTCGGAGCACGGTCCGCACGGGCCCGTGTCCCCCATGGCCCAGAAATTGTCCTTTTTGCCGTACCGGAAGATCCGGTCCTTTCGGACGCCGGCCTCCTCGGCCCAGATCCTGTGGGCCTCGTCGTCCTCGAGGTAGACCGTGGCGTAGAGCCTGTCCTCGGGCAGTCCGAAGACGCGGGTGACCAGCTCCCAGGCATAGGCGACGGCCTCGCGCTTGAAGTAGTCGCCGAAGGAGAAATTGCCCAGCATCTCGAAGAACGTGTGATGCTTGGCCGTCCGGCCCACGGTCTCCAGGTCGTTGTGCTTGCCGCTGACCCGAAGGCACTTCTGGACGGAGGCGGCCCGCTTGTAGCTCCGCTTCTCCAGTCCCAGGAAGACGTTCTTGAACTGGTTCATCCCGGCGTTGGCGAACAGGATGGTCGGGTCGTCCTTGGGCAGGAGCGGGGAGCTCGGGACGGTCTTGTGCCCCCGGTCGGCGAAATACTGGAGGAAGGTCTCGCGGACCCGCTGGGACTTCATCGACGGCCTGCTTCAGCCCCCTCCCTCGGTCCGGTCCAGCTTGGTCATGCCCTTTTCCATCTCCTCGACGGCCATGTCCAAAGTGGACTGGATGCCCATGATGCGCAGCTTGAAGTTGTCGGGGTTGGAGGAATACTTCATGCCCTGCTCGAAGGAGATGTAGCCGTCGCGGTAGAGCTGGTAGATGGACTGGTCGAAGGTCTGCATCCCGTACTGGGAGACGCCCGCGGAGATGGCGTCCTTGATGAGCCCGGTCTTGTCCTTGTCCGCGACGCAGTCCTGGATGTACGGTGTCGCGATCATGGCTTCCACGGCCGGCACGCGGCCCTGGCCGTCCATGCGGGGGATGAGGCGCATCGACAGAATGGCCTTGAGGATGCTGGCCAGCTGGAGGCGGACCTGGCGCTGGTGGTGCGGCGGGAAGACGGAGATGATGCGGTTGATGCTCTCGGGGGCGTCGAGCGTGTGCAGGGTGCTGAGAACGAGGTGGCCGGTCTCGGCCGCCAGAAGGGCCGTCTCGACCGTGTCCAGGTCGCGCATCTCGCCCACGAGGATGATGTCGGGGTCCTCTCGGAGGCAGCCGCGGAGGCCGCGGCCGAAGCTCGTGACGTCCATCCCGACCTCCCGCTGGCTGATGGTGCTTTTTTTATCCTTGTGGAGGTACTCGATGGGGTCCTCGATGGTGATGATGTTCTCCCGGCGGAAGGTGTTGATGTAGTCGATCATGGCGGCCAGGGTCGTCGTCTTGCCGCTTCCGGTCGTCCCGGTGACCAGGACAAGCCCCCGCTGGTAGAAGGCGATCTTCTCGAGGACCTCGGGGAGGAGAAGCTGGCGGATGGTCTTGACGTCGAGGGGGATGATCCGCAGGGCGATGGCCAGGGAACCCCTCTGGTGATAGATGCTGCCGCGGAACCTGCCGAAACCGGGCAGGCTGTAGGCCAGGTCGATGTCGAGGTCCTCTTTCAGCCGAGCGCGCTGGAACTCCGTCATCATCTGGTTGGAGAGCTCCTCGCAATCCACGGCCGTCAGGCGGGGGAATCCCGTCAAGGGCGTGAGGGTCCCGTGGATCCGGAGCATGGGATGGTTGCCGGCCTTGAAATGAAGGTCCGAAGCGTCCCGTTCGATGGCGATCTTTAAGAATTCATCGATGACCATAGAAGCCTCCTCATGAACTCATAAGGCGAGAGTGAGCCGATAATAAGCGTCCGTTCATCCATACGATGCCGTTCTCGAAAAAGGGGCTCATAGGCGGCTCCTTGGTTTGAGTCGCGGCTGGCTGTTCCCTATGGAATTCCGCCCGCCGTCCGGCGCGTATTCGAGGCCCCATCCTATATCATCGCCGAGGGCCAAGTCAACGCGCCTCACCGGCGGCCTCTCAAGAGGTCTCTCCGCAGTGAGGGCAGCTGCGGGACTTCATGGGCAGGGGCCGCCGGCAATTCCAGCAAAGGGCCGCCGTCTTCTGCTCGCGGGCCTTGATCCGCAGCATGATGTCGTCGATCTCCGAGGTCTTGGGGGTCTTGCCTTTGTAGAGGGACAGGTCCCGGATGATCTCCGAGGCGGTCTGGTACCTGTCCTCGATCTTTGAGGCCAGGGCCCTCATGATGATGCCGTCGACCTCCTTCGGGATGCGGCTGTTCCGGATCCGAGGGGGCGTGACCTTGCCCTGCTGGGCCCGCTCCAGGATCTTGAACGGGTCGGGGTCGAAGATCGGGGGCCGGCCGATGATCATCTCGTAGAACATGCAGCCCAGGGAGTAAAGATCCGAGGCGTAGCCCGCCTTTCCCAGGAACTGCTCGGGCGCCATGTAGGGCGGGGAGCCGATCCTGGTCGAAGCGTAGGGGACCGAGTTGAGCCAGGCCGAGGTCCGAAATCCGTGATCTTTGGCCGTGCCTTCCTCCGAAACGATGATGTTGGAGGGCCTCAGGTCGCGGTGGATGATCTTGTTCTTGTGGGCGTGATCGATGCCGTAGGCGATCTGCTTGACCATGTCCAGGGCCTGTTCCAGCCCCAGGATCCTCTCCTTCTCCAGGACCTTCTCCAGGGTCGGCCCTTTGATGTACTCCATGACCATGAAAAAGACGTTCTTTTCCTTTTCGGCGGCCAGCATGCGGACGATGTTCGGATGGTTGAGGACGGCCTGGAGGCGGGGCTCCTTGAGCAGCTTGTACAACTCGGCGGATTGCTTGTGCGGGACCTTGATGGCCACCTTGATGTCGAGCCAGGTGTCCTTCGCCAGGTAGACGGAGCCGAACCCGCCGCTGCCGAGCGAACGGAGGATCTCGTACTTCCCGACTTTCTGGCCTTGGAGGAACATGTCACTCGTTCCAGTAATGCAGGATCATGGCCGAGGCGGCCAAGGCCGCCGTTTCGGCCTTGAGGATCCGGTGTCCCAGGCCGACCGCCTCGAAGCCGGCCTCCCTGAGGAGGCTCTCCTCGTTCAGCGTCCAGCCTCCTTCCGGTCCTACGACCAGGGAAACGGACAGGGGCGCAGCGCCTTCCCCCGGCCCTTGAGCCGAAAGAACGTCCTTGAGGGGCCGCCCGCCGCGCTCGCTCAAGAACAGCTTCCGGCCCTCCGGCGCTTCCCGGAGCAGGGTTTTGAGGGTCACGGGCGCCCGGACGGCGGTCGATCTCCCGCCCTTGCTCTGCTTGGTGGCTTCCCGCGCGATCCTGGCCCAGCGCTCGAGCTTGCGCCCCGAGCGCTCCGGCGGATCCTTGAGGGACCTCTCGGTGGTCACGGGGACGAACCCGGCGCACCCCAGTTCGGCGCTCTTCTGGAGGAGGAACTCCATCTTCTTGGCCGGCAGGAGCGCTTGGACC
>VGJC01000122.1 GCA_016867635.1 Candidatus Aminicenantota bacterium
TCTCCTGGCGGACACGGACCTCCTGGTCCCCTCCGTAGAGCCGGGCCGTCAGGTCCCGGTCCCAGGGAGCGTTCCGGTCGATGTTGGTGTCCATCAGGAAGATCGGCACGCGGCCGGCCCTGACCTGCCAGGCCTGAACGTAGATCTGAACGCCCTTGAGGGCGACCTCGATCATCAGCCGCTCCCCTTTGCGGTCCAGGACGGGGTGAAGGGGGACATGATCGTATGCCAGAGTGTCGTAGACGGCCTGCTGCCAGCCATCGGGCGGTATCCTTTGGCGGAAATATCCCTGCGGATAGATGAAGCCCACGCCGACGAGCGGCAGCCCGAGGTCGCTGGCTTCTTTGCAGTGGTCCCCGGAGAGAACGCCGAGCCCTCCGGAATAGATGGGCAGGGAGCTGTGCAACCCGAACTCCGCCGAGAAATAGGCCACGGGATCGCGCAGCTCGGGGTGGCTTTTCGGGAACCACAGATGACCGTTCTTCAATTCGGTGTCGAAGGCCGCCATGACCCGGTCGTAGAGGTCGAGGAAGCGCGGGTCGCGCGACACGGCCTCCAGGCGCTCCGGGCTGACCGTCTGGAGGATCCGGACGGGGTTGTGCAGCGTCGTGCGCCAGAGCGGCCGGCTGACGGCCTTGAACAGCGCCCGAGCCGGGGGGTGCCAGCTCCACCAGAGGTTGTCGGCGAGCTCGGCCAGCCGGGAGATGCGCTCCGGGATAAGGGCACTGTGATTCATGGGCCCGTTCCCTCCCTTGTCATCATATCACCAGCCGGACGAGCCAGCTCAAGGCCAAGGCCACGGACACGCTCAACCCGACCGAAACGAAGGCCCATTTTTTCCCGATCTCCTTCCAGAGGATGGCAAAGGTGGACAGACAGGGGATGAAAAAGCTGATGAAGACCGTGAAGACGATGATCTGCTCCCTGGTGATGGCGGTGAGAAGGTCCTGGTATTCCACGCCCAGGGCCTGGAGCATCATGATGAGCGACAGCTCTTTGCGCAAAAAGCCGAAAACGAGCGTGACCCCCAGCTCGCGGGGAAGCCCCAGCCCCTGGGAGACGAGGGGCGCGAGGATATCGTTGACCAGCCGGTCGGCGCCGAAAAAGCTCATCAAGCTGAGCACCAGGCTGCCGGCGATGAGGATGGGCCAGGCGAACTTGACGAACGAGAAGATCTGGAGCCACGTTTTACGCAGAACGGAGCCCGGCCTCGGCGCCTTGAGGGACGGGATCTCCAGGATGAGACCGGGCGAAGGCTCCTTGAGAAAAAGGCTGATGACCCAGCCGACCAAGGCGACGACGGCGAGGTTGGCGACATAGAATCCCATGGCCCAGAGCGGCCCGAGGTAAAAGGCCACCAGGGCCAGGATGATCGTCGTCCGGGCGGCGCAGGGGATGAACGGGATAAGCAGAGACGTCAGGATCCTGTCCCTCTGGGACTCGAGGATGCGGGTCGAGACGATGGCCGGGACGTTGCATCCGAAGCCCAGGATGAACGGCGAGACCGATTTCCCGTGGAGGCCGATCCGGTGCATGAAAGCGTCCAGGAGAAAGCCGGCCCGGGCCAGGTACCCGAGGTCTTCGAGCAGGGCCATCAGGAACAGCAGAGGCAGGAAATAGGGCAGGACGATGGCCACTCCCCCGCCCACGCCTTGGATGAGCCCCTCGGCGAGATAGAAGGCGAATCCGTCGCCCAGTCGTGAGGCCAGGGTCGCCTTGAGACTTTCGAAGGGCCCGAGGAGGAGGGCCTCGAGGGGATTGCCGACCTTGAAAATGACCAAAAAGAACGCTAGGAACACGGCCACCAGGATGACGTAACCGAAGACGGGGTGCATGAGGACGGCGTCGGCCCTCGTGTCCCAGGTCAGCCGCTTCCCGTGAAGGACCCGGCTCGTCCCCTCGAAGATCTTCATGGCCAGGTGATGGCGCTCGGCCGAGATGATCTCGTAGGCCGGCGCGCCCCGGCTCTCTTCGAGGCCCTTTCGGAGGCCGGCCAGAACGGAGGCCAGCCGCGGGTCGACCTCGCCGAGCAGGTCGCCGCAGGCCAGCCCTCCCGTCTCGATGAGCTTGACGGCCGTGAACCGCCGGTTGCCGACGATGGGAAAACCCGGGGGGATGAGCCTTTCCATCTCGGCGATCTTGCTCTCGACGTCCCCGGAGCCGCGGATCCCCCGCAGCACCTGCCCTTCGTCCAGGACCGTGAAAGCCCGTTCCAAAAGCTCCTTGACCCCGCGGCCGAAGGTGGCGATGATCGGGACGACCGGGGCGCCCAGAAGGGCCTGGAGCTTCGCGCCGTCCACTTCGATGCCCTTCCGCTCGGCCAGGTCCATCATGTTGAGGGCGATGACCATCGGGTACCCGAGCTCGATGAGCTCGAGAGACAGCTCGAGGCTCCTGCTGAGCGTCGAGGCGTCGACGACATTGACGACGAGATCGGGCCTTTCCGAGAAGAGATGGGACAGGACGACCTGCTCGGCCCGGTCGGTGGGACAAAGGGAATACGTGCCGGGCAGATCGACGATGTCGAGGAGGCGGCCTTCGATATTGACCCGGCTGTGGGTGTGTTGGATGGATGTTCCCGGGAAGTTGGACGTTTCGGCCTTGTGTCCGGCGATGGAGTTGAACAGCGTGCTCTTGCCGCTGTTCGGCTGGCCGATGAAGACGACGACGGGGGTCCTAGGGTCGCTCATGAACCTCTTCGACAATGATCTTCTGGGCGACGCCGCGCCCGAGCGCCACCTTCGAGTCGCAGCTGACGTTGCGGACGAGGAGAGGGCCGCGGAGGATGGCCTGGCCGTCGAGCTCGATGATGTCGTTCTTGTGGAAGCCCAGGGCCATGAGCCGGCGCCGGACCCCCTCGCCTCCGGCCAGGTCGACGATCCGGAGGGGGGTGCTTCGAGGAGCTTCTATCAGTGTCATGGGGTCCTTCTTGTTCGTACAGCTGTTCCCTCTCGGGTTCGACCGGGTTCGCACCGTTCCTTCCGGGGGGAACAAGGAGTCCAATTATAGGGGAAACAAGGACTTCTGTAAAGCGGAGGGCTCCAAATTGACATTCCGGGGGCTTTCTGATAGAAAATGGTAAATGTACAAGTGGATTTCCCGCAAACTCTTCGGCACGGATAACGACCGCACCCTCAAGAGGATCCTGCCGGTCGTCTCCGCCGTCAACGAATTCGAGCCCCGCATCCAGCCTCTCTCCGACGCCCAGCTGAGGGCCAAAACGGCCGAGTTCCGGGAGAAGCTGGCCCAGGGGGCGGCCCTGGACGACCTCCTTCCCGAGGCCTTCGCCGTCGTCCGCGAGGCCTCCCGCCGGACGACCCGCATGCGGCATTTCGATGTCCAGATCGTCGGCGGCGCCGTTCTCCACCAGGGCAAGATCGCCGAAATGAAGACCGGTGAGGGCAAGACCCTGGTCGCCACCCTGCCGGCCTACCTCAACGCCCTTGGCGGCCAGGGGGTCCACATCGTCACGGTCAACGACTACCTGGCCAAGCGCGATACGGAATGGATGGGCTCCATCTACAGATTCCTGGGCCTGACGGTCGGGACCATCCAGCACGGCCTGGACGACGCCGCGCGCCGCCTGGCCTACGGAAGCGATATCACGTACGGCACGAACAACGAGTTCGGGTTCGACTACCTGCGGGACAACATGAAGTTCCGGCTCGACGACCTGGCCCAGCGCGAGTTCAACTACGCCATCGTCGACGAGGTCGACAGCATCCTCATCGACGAGGCCCGCACACCGCTCATCATCTCCGGTCCGACCCAGCAGTCGACCCAGCTCTACTACCGGGTGGACACCCTGGTCCGCCGCCTCCAGAAAGACCGCCATTTCACGGTCGAAGAGAAGAGCCGGACGGTCTCCATCCAGGAGGCCGGGGTGGCCGAGGCCGAGCGCGTCCTCGGCGTCTCCAACCTCTACGACCTGGCCAACATGGAGCTCGTCCACGCCATCAACACCTCCCTCAAGGCCCATCACCTCTTCAAGCGCGACGTCGACTACATGGTCCAGGACGGCAAGGTCGTCATCGTCGACGAGTTCACCGGCCGGCTCATGCCGGGCCGGCGCTACAGCGACGGCCTCCACCAGGCCCTCGAGGCCAAAGAGAGGGTCCGGGTCGAGGAGGAATATCAGACCCTGGCCTCGGTCACCTTCCAGAACTACTTCCGGATGTACAAGAAGCTGGCCGGCATGACCGGCACGGCGGCCACGGAGGCCCACGAGTTCCGCCACATCTACGGCCTGGGGGTCGTCGAGATCCCGACCAACAAGCCCCTCATCCGGCTCGAGAACCCCGACGTCATCTACCGGACCTCCGAAGAGAAATGGAGCGCCGTGGCCGAGGAGATCATCGAGCTCAACCGCAAGGGCCGCCCCGTCCTCGTCGGCACCATCTCCATCGAGAAGTCCGAGCACCTGAGCACGATCCTGCGCCGGAAGAACATCAAGCACGTCGTCCTCAACGCCAAATACCACGAGATGGAAGCCCAGATCATCGCCCAGGCGGGCCGCATCGGGGCGGTGACCATCGCCACCAACATGGCCGGCCGGGGCGTCGACATCCTCCTCGGGGGCAACCCGGATCACCTGACCCGCGAACAGCTCAAGAAAAGCGGGGTGGATCCCCTCACCGCCGCGCCCGAGCAGTTCGAGAAGGTGCTCGAGGACGTCCGGCAGGTCACCGCGAAGGAGCACGATTCCGTCGTGTCCCTCGAAGGTCTCCACGTCCTGGGCACCGAGCGCCACGAGGCCCGGCGCATCGACAACCAGCTCCGCGGCCGGGCCGGCCGGCAGGGCGATCCCGGCTCCTCGCGCTTCTACCTGTCGCTCGAGGACGACCTGATGCGCATCTTCGGCAGCGAGCGCATCTCGGGGCTGATGGCCCGCATCGGCATGGGCGAAGGGGTGCCCATCGAGCACAACATGATCACCCGGGCCATCGAGCGGGCCCAAAAACAGGTCGAAGGACAGAACTTCACCATCCGCAAGCACCTCCTCCAGTACGACGACGTCATGAACAAGCAGCGGGAGACGATCTACGGCCAGAGGCGCCGGATCCTCAAGGGCGAGGACCAGCACGAGTATTTCATGGGCCTGATCGACGACCTCGTGGACTGGATGCTCGACAGCTACGCCAACAAGGACAAGCCCCCCGAGGAGTGGGAGAAGGACGCCCTCCGCCAGGCCGTCCAATCCCAGTTCGGCCTGGACATCGAGACCCTGAAGATCGACTGGGAGGGCGTCGTCTACGACGAGCTGCGGGAGACGATCGTCCGATCCCTGCGCCGGACCTACGAGGAAAAGGAGAAGCTCCTCGGCAAGTTCATGCGCGATTTCGAGCGCATGATCCTCCTCCAGGTCATCGACACCCAGTGGAAGGACCATCTCCTGGAAATGGACCACCTCAAGGAGGGCATCGGCCTGCGCGGGTACGGGCAGAAAGACCCTCTCATCGAGTATAAAAAAGAAGGGTTCAACATGTTCCAGTCCATGCTCGACCGGATCGAAGAGGACGCCGTCCGCTACCTGTTCCTGGTCCAGCCGGTCATGGAACAGCCCGTCCTGGAAAGAAAGCAGGCCCCCGTCTTCTATCAGAAGCCCCAGGGGCCGTCCGGCCAGCGCGCCAAGCAGGCCCGGTCCATGATCCCGAGCAAGCGCAAACGACACTGAGGGAGGAGACCCCATGCTCGAAGACAAGATCCCCGAAGGGCTGACCTTCGACGACGTCCTGCTCGTCCCCGCGGCCTCGGACGTCATCCCGGCGGAGGCCGATGTCCGGACGAAGCTGAGCCGCAACATCTCTCTCAACATCCCCATCGTCAGCTCGGCCATGGACACCGTGACCACGTCCCGGATGGCCATCGCCCTGGCCCAGCAGGGAGGCATCGGGATCGTCCACCGCAACCTGTCCATCGAAGGTCAGGCCGAGGAGGTCGACAAGGTCAAACGCCACGAGAGCGGCATGGTCGTCGAGCCCATCACCCTCCGGCCCCAGGACAAGATCGCCAGGGCCCTGGAGGTCATGAAGGAACACCGCATCTCGGGGCTGCCCATCACCGACGAGTCGAACAAGCTCGTCGGCATCCTGACCAGCCGCGACATCCGCTTCGAGAGCCGCTTCGGGCTGGCCATCGACAAGGTCATGACCAAGAAGCTCGTGACCGTGCCGGTCGGGACCTCCCTCGAGGAGGCCGAGAAGGTCTTCCACGAGCACAAGATCGAGAAGCTCCTGGTCGTCGACGACAGCTATCATCTGAAGGGGCTCATCACGTACAAGGACATCCTCAAGAAGATCCAGTACCCCGATGCGGCCAAGGACAACATGGGCCGGCTGAGGGTCGGGGCGGCCATCGGCGTCGGGTCCGATTTCCTCGACAGGGCCCGGGCCCTGGTCGACGCCAAGTGCGACGTCCTGGTCGTCGACAACGCCCACGGCCACTCCAGGCGGGTCCTCGAGACGGTCCGGATGCTCAAGAAGGAATTCCCCGGCCAGGAGCTCATCGCCGGCAACATCGGCACGGCCCGGGCCGCCGAGGAGCTCATCGACCTCGGCGTCGACGCGGTCAAGGTCGGGGTCGGGCCGGGGTCCATCTGCACGACCCGGGTCATCACCGGGGCCGGCATCCCGCAGATCACGGCCATCTCGGACGTTTACAAAGTGACCAGCCGCAAGGGCGTCCCGCTCGTCGCCGACGGCGGCGTCAAGTATTCGGGGGACGTCACCAAGGCCGTCGCCGCCGGCGCCGACTCGATCATGCTCGGCAACCTTCTCGCGGGCACCGAGGAGGCGCCCGGGGAGGTCGTCATGTACCAGGGGCGGGCCTACAAGCTCTACCGGGGCATGGGCTCCCTGTCGGTGATGAAGGAAGGCAAAAGCCGCGACCGCTACATGCAGGACACCCACCAGAGCGACGCCAAGCTCGTTCCCGAGGGCATCGAGGGCCGTGTCCCCTACAAGGGCAGCACCATGGTCACCATCCAGATGCTGGTCGGAGGGCTCAAAGCCGGCATGGGATACGCGGGCTGCCGGACGATCGAGGACCTCAAGACCAAGTCCCGGTTCATCAAGATCACCCAGGCCTCGCTCAAGGAGGGCCACGTCCACGACGTGGTCATCACCCAGGAGGCCCCTAACTACCACCTCGACTGAGGTTCGGCCGAAGGAGAACGACAGATGCCGGATTATTGGATCAAGACGGTCATCGCCATCCCGTTTTTGATCGCCGCGACGGCGGCCCTCCTGACCATGATGGTCCTCATGGGGGGCGGGGAAAGGAAGGGCGACCCGGCCAAGCTCCGCCGGGCCCACAAGGTCTTCGGCTACGGCTTTATCGTCCTGCTCGTCCCGCTCGCATATTTCGGGTTGGGGTTCGCGCGGGCCATGGGGGACGGCCTGTCGACGCGGGGGATCCTCCACGTCGTCCTGGCCGC
>VGJC01000123.1 GCA_016867635.1 Candidatus Aminicenantota bacterium
AAGGGCTCGCAGTGGATCCGGGCCGCCGCCGTCTCGCCGTCCGGGGCCCGGGCCGTCTTCGAGTTCCGGGGCGAGATCGTCACCGTCCCGGCCGAGAAGGGCGACCCGCGAAACCTGACTCGGACGCCGGGGGCCCACGAACGCTCGCCGGCCTGGTCGCCCGACGGGAAGTCGATCGCCTATTTCTCCGACGCGTCGGGGGAGTACGAGCTCCACGTCCGGAGCCAGGACGGCAAGGGCGACGCCAAGAGCTACACGCTCGATGGGGCCGGCTACTACGGCGCCCCGAAATGGTCGCCGGACAGCCGGAAGATCGCTTTCGCCGACAACTCCCTGACCCTGTATTGGATAGACGTCCAGACCGGGGCCGTCAAGAAGATCGCCTCGGAATACCTCTATCAGGTCGGCGTACAGGCTTGGATGCCGACCTCGTGGAGCCCCGATTCCAAGTGGCTGGCCTACACCCTGAGCACGCCGACCTTCTTCCGCCGCGTCTTCGTCCATTCGCTCGAGCAGGGCAAGTCGTTCCCCGTCACCGACGGGCTGAGCGACGCCGACGAGCCGGTCTTCGCCCCCGACGGCAAGCACCTCTTCTTCCGGGCATCGACCGACGCCGGGCCGGTCCGGCAGTGGTTCGACATGTCGAACTCCGACCTCAGGCAGACCCACTCCCTTTACCTGGCCGTGCTGAGAAAGGACGCGCCCAATCCGCTGGCTAAGGAGAGCGACGAGGAAAAGCCCGGGGAGGACAAGAAGGGCGGCGACGAACCCGGGGCGAAGTCCGCGGCCAAGGGCGTCGCGCCGCCGGCCAAAGCGCCGGCCAAGGCGGAGGAGCCGTTCCGCATCGACTTCGAAGGGCTCGACCTGCGGATCGTGGCCCTGCCCGTGGCGGCGGGCGTGTACGACAACCTCCAGGCCGGCGACGGCGGCAAGCTCTTCTACCGCAAGTCCGACCCGCCGCCGACCCCGACCTCGGGCGGGCCCGGGGATTCCTCGATCCGGGTCTTCGACCTCGCGACGCGCAAGGACGAGGCCTTCGGCCCGGCCTGCGACGGTTTCGAGCTCACGGCGGACCGCAAGAAGATGCTGGTCGCCTCGCGCCGCTCGTGGAGCATCATCCCGGCGGCCGGAAAGCCCGAGCCCGGCAAGGGCAAGCTCGACACCGAGGCCGTCGAGGTCCGGGTCGAGCCGGCGACGGAATGGAAGCAGATCTTCGACGAGGCCTGGCGCATCAACCGCGATTATTTCTACGCCACGAACTTCCACGGCGCCGACTGGCCGGCGATGAAGGCCAAGTATGAGCCGTTCCTGGACCACCTCGCGTGCCGCGGCGACCTCAACCGGGTCATCCAGTGGATGTGCTCGGAGCTCGCTGTCGGGCACCACCGCGTGGGCGGCGGGGACATGCCCAACCAGCCGAAGCGCGTGCCCGGCGGGCTGCTGGGCGCGGATTTCGCCGTGGAGAACGGCCGGTATCGGTTCAAAAAGGTCTTCGGCGGGCTCAACTGGACGCCCGAGCTGCGCTCGCCGCTCGCCGAGCCCGGCGTCGATGTCAAGGCCGGCGAGTACCTGCTAGCGGTCGAAGGACAGGACCTCAAGCCGCCGGCCAATCTTTTCGCGGCGTTCGAGAACACGGCCGGCAAGATCGTCGAGATCACGGTCGGACCGGACCCCGGAGGGAAGGGGGCGCGGACGCTCAAGGTCGTGCCGGTGGCCGACGAGGGCGCCCTGCGAAACCGCGACTGGGTCGAGGGCAACATCCGCAAGGTCCACGAGGCCACGGACGGGCGGGTCGCGTACGTCTACGTGCCGAACACGACGACCCTCGGCCACATCTATTTCAAGCGCTACTTCTTCCCGCAGGCCGACAAGGAGGCCATCATCGTCGACGAGCGCTTCAACGGCGGCGGTTCGGTGGCCGACTACTACATCGACTGGCTGCGAAAGCCGGTCATCTCCTACTGGGCCATGCGCTACGGCGCCGACCTCAAGACGCCGAGCGCCTCGATCCAGGGGCCCAAGGTCATGCTCGTCAACGAGTCGGCCGGCTCGGGCGGCGACCTCCTGCCGTACATGTGGCGGAAGTTCGGGCTGGGCAAGCTGGTGGGGACGGCGACCTGGGGCGGGCTGGTCGGGACGCTGGGCTTCCCCGCGCTGATGGACGGCGGGGGAGTGACGGCGCCCAACTTGGCCTTCTGGGACGAGGACGGCTTCGGCGTCGAGAACGTCGGCGTGCCGCCCGACATCGAGGTCGAGCAGACGCCCAAGGACGTCATCGAGGGCCGCGACCCGCAGCTCGAGAGGGCCATCGCGGTCATCATGGAGGAGCTGAAGGCCGCCCCGCCGGTCACGCCGAAGCGGCCGCCGTTCCCGATCCGCGTCCGCAAGTAGTGCCTTGTTTTAGGCGTTCTCGGGCCTTTTTGGCCGCAAAAAGAACGATTTCAAGTATTCGCCCTCCTGGGCGGGTTTCAGCAAAACCCCATGGATTGTATCAGCCAAGGCATTTAAAGCCCGGGCCGGATTCGGTCCTGGGGGGGGGCCCGCGCGACTAAAGCGTCGTTGAGCCGGACCATGAAATATCGCACTCTAGGACGCACGGACCTGCGCGTTTCAGTCATTGGCATCGGCGCCTGGCAGTTCGGCGGGGAGTGGGGCCGGAAGTTCAAGCAGGCCGAGGTCGACGCCATCCTGGACAGGGCCGCCGAGGCGGGCATCAACCTGATCGACACCGCCGAGTGCTACGGAGACCATCTCTCGGAGCGGCTCATAGGGGATTACTTGTCGCGCCGCGAGCGCGACCGGTGGGTCGTAGCCACCAAGTTCGGGCACCGGTACCGTGGGTTCATGGATCGGGAGGAGCGCTTCGGGCCGGACGACGTCAGGGAGCAGCTGGCCGCGTCGCTCAAGGCCCTGCGCACGGACAAGATCGACCTTTACCAGTTCCACTCGGGAAGCGACGAGGCCTTTCTCGACGACCGGGTCCGGGACGTGTTGGAGGAGGCCCGGCGGGCGGGCCAGGTCCGCCATCTCGGAGTGTCCATCCGGGGAGCGGGCAGCGAGGTCCAGGCCCGGGCGGCCTCGGCGCTCGGATACGGTACGCTCCAGGTCGTCTACAACCGGATCGACAGGCGGGCCGAATCCGAGGTCTTCCCGTTCGTGCGACGGCAGAGGCTGGGTGTTCTGGCCCGCGTCCCCCTGGCCAGCGGCTTTCTCGGCGGGAGGTATGGGCTGTTGGACAAGTTCGGGAAGGACGATTACCGATCGACGCTGGAGCGGGAGGAGGTCGCGCGCCGTGTCCGAGAGGCCGAGCGCTTGTGTGAAGAGGACGTTCCCGAGGGTGTCTCGCCGGCGCGCTGGGCCTTGGCCTGGTGCCTGAGGGACCCGGCGGTCACGGCGGTCATCCCGGGGGTCAAGACCCCGGAACAGGCCGCGGAGAACGCGTCCGCCGCCGACCTTCTTTCCGCGCCTTGGCTGTCATAACTCCTGGAGCGGGGACGAGGTTATCTGACGATCGCCCCCTCGGCAGGAGGCAGGCACTCATCCCGGAAGCGCCGGGCGAAGTCTTCGAGCTCGGCCGGTGTCAGGACGAGGCGGCCCTCGGACAGGTAGTTGTTGTAGAGCTTATTGAAGCAGGACTGGTACCGGAAACGGTCGGTCCGTCCCCTCTCGTCGGGCTTGGTTTCGTCGTAGAGGCGGACCGAGACGAGCTCTTCGCGGACCTGGGAGACGCGGAAGACGAAGCTGGCCGAAGCGTAGCAGCTGTCGTCCATGGCCTCGAGGTCTTCGTGGGCCGTGAGATCGAAGCTGACGTCGCGGGCGAGCTCGAGCATGCCGAGCGGGGTGAGATCGCGCGAGTAGAGGAAATCGTCGCCGTCGATCCGCTGGGCGAAGATGCCGCCGCGGCAGGCGCTGCCTTCCTCCCACGAGCCGATCAGATAGAGGGCACCGCCGGACTTCTGGACGAGGAGGATGTTGTCGACCTCGCCGGCCCGGCCGTCGTCGAAGGTGACGGACACTATGTAGGTTTCGACGTCACCCGTGTCCGGCCCGGCGAACGCGGCGTAGGCGAAGAAAGGCGATCTGCCGGTGGCGATATTCTCCTCGTATTCGACGATCCACCAGCCGGGCTGGTCTTCCCATTGGCGGAATTCGGGGCGGCCGGAACCCGGAAAGGGGGCCAGGTCGATGGACCCCTTGGCGGAGCGGTACAGTTCCGCGACGGCCGACGGGTGGACGGGCTGTCCGCGGAAGGTGAAGGCGCCCGGCTCGTCGACGGGCGCGGCGGCTTTGCAAGATGCCAAGGTCATCGCCAGGGCGGCCAGCATCGGGATCAGCGGGAGCTTAATGACCTGCGGCCTCCGCGAACTCGGTCCCATCGCCTCGAGTTGTCCCTCAGGGGGCTTTACCATGCTTTCTCTCCCGACGTCTCTTTAGACGGGCCTCAGGCCGATCTCTTCCGTTCTTCCGCTCGGGCCTTGGCTGTTGTTATCGTCACATAATAAATATGACAAATTAAAATGTGAGCCAGCCTGAGGTCATTCTGTTTTATACGTATTTCTTAAACCATTTAATGACTACGAGTTATAATAGCCAAGGCACGCAAGGAGAACCTTTTGGAGGCCGGCGTCGTAATTACTGTAAATGCGCGTCGTGGAGGTTCAAGTGAAGATCGCCCGCATCGCATCCCTCGTCCCGGCCATAATATTCTTTCTAGTCGCATGGTCTTTCGCCGCCCCGCGCCCCGCGGCGGCCGACGATCCTCCCGCCATCGCCAAGACCGAGACCCCGCCCGTGATCGACGGCATCCTCGACGACGCCGTCTGGTCCGACGCCGCGACCACTCTCAAGGTCGACGGCTTCAAGACCTTCAAGCCCGACTACGGCAAAGAGCCCAGCCAGAGGACCGAGGCCATGCTGGCCTACGACGCCGAGAACCTCTACTTCGCGTTCCGCTGCTACGACTCCGAGCCCTCCCGCGTCAAAGCCGCCGTCAGCAAGCGGGACAACGTCTTCCAGGACGACATCGTTTTCCTCATCCTCGACACCTTCAACGACCGGCAGGGCGGCTTCGGCTTCATCGTCAATCCGCTCGGCATCCAGGGCGACGGCATGATGGACGTCAGCGGGGACATGGACGAGAGCTTCGACACGGTCTGGTACAGCCAAGGCCGCATCGACGACCGGGGCTGGACCGTGGAGGCCCGCATCCCGCTCAAGAGCATCCGCTTCCCGAACAAGGACGTCCTGACCATGCGCGTTCTCTTCGTCCGCTTCTTCACCCGGACCTCGGAACAGGCGGCCTTCCCGCCGCTCGCGGCCGACGGGGGGTCCATCCTCGGCCAGTCCCAGCCCTTCCGCGTCTCGGGGCTGACCTACAAGCGGGTCTTCGAGCTCCTGCCGGCCTTCACCTACGGCACGACGTCGGCGGCCGCGGGGGGCGAGCTCGCGCGCCAGGAGGACCTCGACATCAAGGACCTCAGCCTGACCGGGAAGCTGGGCATCACCTCCGACCTGACCCTCGACGCCACCGTCAACCCGGACTTCAGCCAGGTCGAGTCCGACGCCGGCCAGGTCGATTTCAACCTCCGCTACTCCCTTTACTATCAGGAAAAGCGCCCGTTCTTCCTCGAGGGGGGCGAGCTCTGGCAGTTCGGCGGGGCCATGGAGGAGGCGCCCCTGACCGCTCTGGTGTACACGCGGACCATCGTCGACCCGACCTTCGGCTTCAAGCTGACCGGCAAGGTCACGCCGCGCGACACTGTGGCCGCGATCTACGCCCAGGACCATCTCCCGAACGACGAGATCGACGATCATCCCGACTTCATGATCGCCCGCTACCGGCACACCCTCCGCGACGACGCGTACCTCGGGGCTTTCTACGCCGGGCGCGAGTACGGCCCGGGCTACAACCGCGTCGGCGGCCTGGACGGGCGCTTCCGGCTGAGCCCGATCTCGACGGCTTCCTTCCACCTGTTCGGTTCGCTGACCAAGGCCCCGGGCGCCGACGACACCAGCGCCGACCATGCCCTCTCGGCGGAATACATGCTCTCGAACCGGAAATGGACCGTGCAGCTCGGCTACCAGGACATCTCGGAGGGCTTCCGGGCCGACACGGGCTTTCTCTACCGGACCGGGCTTCGGCGCGTGGCCGGCTTCGTTCAGTATCAGATATACCCCGACTCCAAGTTCTTCCAGAAGATCGAGCCCTTCTACTGGAGCTATCACCTCTACGACACGGTCCACGACATGTGGGAGACGGTCAACGTCTTCGTCGCCCGCTTCCGCCTGCCGCGCAAGACGATGGTCCGGGTCGACGGGGTGTTGGCCAACGAAGTCTATGCCGGCCACAGGTTCGACCGGAGCGGCTTCGGGATGCAGGCCGAGTCCCAGCTGGCCAAGCAGCTTTATCTCAGGGTTTTCGCCCGGCGGACCGGGAGCGTCTATTACGATCCCGATAATCCTTACCAGGGCTACGGGACGAGGGCCTCGGCGAGCGTCCGCTACCAGCCGGCGGGACAGCTCGATTTCAATTTGAGCCTGAGCTACGTCGATCTCTACCGGAAGGCCGACCGCGAGAAGATCTACGACTATCTCATCCTGCGCGGCCGGAGCACGTTCCAGCTCAACAAGTACTTGTTCGTCCGGGGCATCGTCGAATACAACGACTTCCGGCGGCGGATGACCCTGGACGGGCTGGTCTCGTTCACCTACATCCCGGGGACGGTCCTCCACCTGGGGTACGGCTCGGCCTTCGAGAAGCTCGAGTGGACGGGGGCGGAGTATGTCGAGAGCGACCGCTTCCTCGAGACCCGCCGCGGCTTCTTCTTCAAGGTCAGCTACCTTTGGCGTTTTTAGCGCGCCTCGGCTGTTATAGGGCCTCCCGGATCCGATCTCGGTTGCGGCTTTCAAGTTGTGCCGGGCTTTTTCAGGCCCAGGAATTCCACGAGAAGCTCCTTATCGATCAAGCGGCGGGGCTTGGTTATCGTCCTGCCAATTGAATAGGAACGGCGGGGGAGGTCAAATCCTGGGGGATTTTGCTAGAATAGCGGCGAAGGACCATGGACATGCGGCTGAACTACCCGCGCGAGCTGCCGATCACGGCCAGAAAGGACGAGATCGTGGCCGCGCTGCGCGCCGAGCGGCGGCGGGTGGTCATCATCTCGGGCGAGACGGGGTGCGGCAAGAGCACCCAGATCCCGAAGATGTGCCTGGAGGCGGGCAGGGGCGCGGGCGGGATGGTCGGAGTCACTCAGCCGCGGCGGCTGGCGGCGGTGACCATCGCCCACCGCATCGCCGAGGAGTTGGGCGAGCCGCTGGGCAAGTCGGTCGGCTACAAGATCCGCTTCCAGGACAGGAGCTCGCGCGAAAAT
>VGJC01000124.1 GCA_016867635.1 Candidatus Aminicenantota bacterium
TCCTCCTTTGGGAATACCTCTTTCCATTCCACCCCGGGATAGAGCAATTAACATGCCAACTTTCCAGGCTGGGATCCTCTGTCTCAGCCTTTAAAACCGCCGGACGCGTAAAGGTTTTTTACGGCCTCTCGAAACGTCCCTTGCGGTGTTCGCCGGGGGCGGAAGGATGAGGTAATATATCAAATCTCAATTTTTTTTCAACTCCCGGTACTCCCGGACGGCTTCGAGATGTTCGGCGAACGTCCGGCTGAACCGGTGGCTGCCGTCGTTGCGCGAGACGAAATAGAGGAATTTTTCAGGCGCGGGATGAAGGGCCGCGTGGAGCGATGGTTCGCCCGGGTTGGAAATGGGGCCGGGGGGAAGTCCCGCCCGGAGGTACGTGTTGTAGGGCGAGGGGAGCTTGAGGTCGCGCAAGAGGAGGCGCCCCGTGTAGCGGCCTTCGAGCTTGAGAGCGTAGATGACCGTCGGGTCGCAGTCGAGCTTCATGCCGATCTTCAGGCGGTTGTGAAAAACGGCCGAGACGAGGGCCCGTTCCCCGTCGATGGAAGTTTCTTCTTCTATGAGTGAGGCCAGGGTGACGACGTCCCGGACGCTCAGCCCGAGCTCCTCCGCCCTGGCTCGCCGGCCGCCGTCGAAGACCTCCCGGAACCGGCCGACCATGGCCTCCACGAGGTCCGCGGCCGTCACGCCCCTCGGGACGCGATAGGTGTCCGGGAACAGGTAGCCTTCGAGGTCGCGGGCCTCGGGGTCCCAATCGGAGATGAGGCCGGTCCGGAGAAAAGCCTCCCTGAACGCGCCCGATCCTCCCGGCAGCCGGTCCTTCAAGGCCTCCTCGATCTCCATCCCCGTCAGACCTTCGGGCACCGTGACGGGGTGAAGATAGGTCCGTCCTTCGAGGAGCTTGAAAAGGGCCTGCTTGGCGTTGAGGGGGAAGGAGAATTCGTATTCCCCGGCCTTGATCCTATTCGTCGAACCGCAGAGGCGGAACGCGGCCCTCAGGGGCAGCGCGCTGCGGATGATCCCGGCGTCGGCCAGGCCGGCGGCCACGGACCGGGCGCTCCGGCCCTTTTCGACCTCGTAGAGGACGCCGCCTCCCGGACCGGGGAACGGCCTGTTGAGCTCGCGCGTCAGCCATGCGGCGGGGGCCGGAAGGAGCAGGACGGCGGCCGCGAGGGCGGCCCTAACCGGTCTCATCCGCGTCGCTCCGGCCGCGCTTCCGCTCGAGATAGGTCGACAGGATGATGACGGCCGAGACCTGGTCCTCGCGGCTTTTCTTCTTCCGCCCGCGGAGGTTCTCTTCGCGAAGGATGTGCCCGGCCTGCTTGGTCGTCAGCCTCTCGTCCATGAAGAAGACGGGTTTGCCGACGGCTTTCTTCAGCCAGGCGGCGAAGAGGCGGGTCTTTTCGACCCTCGTGCCCGAGGTCCCGTCCATGCGCAGGGGATCGCCGATGACGATCTCCCCGACCCCGTGACGCGACACGAGCTCCTGGAAATATTCCCGGTCGGTCTTCTCGTGGCCCGTCAGCTCGTATGTCCCGAGCGGCTGGGCCGTGATCAGGAGCGGGTCGCTCAAGGCCAGGCCGACATGGCGGTCCCCGTGATCGATCCCCAAAACGCGCATCAATCGCCCCGTTCGAGGCAGGCCTTGCGGCTCCGGTGGCGCTCGAAGCCGAGCTCGACGAGCCTGCGGACGAGCCGGGGAAAGGACAGGCCGGTCGCCGCCCAGAGCTTGGGGAACATGCTGATCTCGGTGAAGCCCGGGATGGTGTTGAGCTCGTTGACGTACAGGCGGTTGGTGCCCTTTTCGAGGAAGAAGTCCACCCGGGCCAGGCCTGACCCGTCGAGGGCCCGGAAGGCCTCGACGGCCAGCCGGCGGACGCGTTCGGTCGTCCGGCGGGGGAGGACGGCCGGGATGACGAACCCGGTCTTGTCCTCGAGGTACTTGTCCCGGTAGTCGTAGAATTCCCGGGAGGGGATGACCTCGCCCGGAAGGGAGGCTTCCGGGGCCTCGTTGCCGAGGACGCCGCATTCGAGCTCCCGGCCGGAGATGCCTTTCTCGACCAGGGCCTTGGCGTCGTACCGGAAGGCCGTTTCAAGGGCCGGCGCGATCCCCGCCCTCTCCTTGACCTTGGTGATGCCGACGCTCGAGCCCAGCCGGGAGGGCTTGACGAACAGCGGGCAAGGAAGGGCGGCTCCGATCCTCCGGAGGACGCCGGCCCGGTCCGTCCTCCACGCCGTCTCTTCCACGGTGAGCCAGGGTGGGACGGGGAAGCCGCGCTCCCGGAGCACGGACTTGGCCGAGGCCTTGTCCATCCCCAGGGCCGAGCCCAGGACCCCGGCCCCGACGAAGGGGACCCCGGCCATCTCGAGCAGCCCTTGGATCGTCCCGTCCTCACCGAAGGGGCCGTGGAGGACCGGGAAATAGATGTCCACCGCGGGGACGCGCCCGGGCTCGCCCTCTTTCCAGGGGAGGAAGGAAAAAGCCCGGCCGCGGGCCAGCCGGGCCGGGTCCCGGGCGGGGCCGGGCACGGTCTTCCAGAGGCCGTCCCGGGTGATGTAGATCGAGCGGACCGCGAAACCGGCCTTGACGAGGTTCTCGTGGACGGACGAGGCCGACAGCAGGGAAATCTCGTGTTCCGCCGACCTCCCTCCGAAGATCAGGCCGACCTTGATTTTTTTGGACATCGGGTCCTTCGGCACGACTAACTCTGATGGAAGGACTCATTGTATGCGATTGGCGGGCGTTTGTCCATCGGGGGCCGCTAACTTGGTGTTGACAGCCGCCCGGGCGGATATCTATAATACGCCCAAGTGGAACATCATCGGTCGAGAGGTATGATCATGAACAAGAAAACGGGTCTGTCCCTGGTTTCCGTGTCTCTCATCCTTTTGGGCGTGGTCCTGCTCGCGCCGGGCCGTCCGTTCGCCCAGGACCAGATCGCGAGGCCGAAGATCTTCGACGAGTATTACCAGCTGATCACGGATTCGGATCTCTACTGTTCCTTCTACATGCTCGAGGACGGCAAACCCAGGCCCGAGATCCGCATCATCGGCGCGGAGCTGATGAACGAAAAGAACATTTTCAGCGACGCGGACGTCATCTACATCAACCAAGGGGCCGTCCACGGGATCGAGATCGGCCAGCTGTTCCAGATCATCGGCCTGCGGGAGAAGATCGTGCCCTACGGCTATGTGACCGGCCGCCACGCCCGGGCCAGGATCGTCCGGCTCGAAGCGGAGATGGCCACGGCCAAGGTCGAGCGCGGCTGCGGCCCCGTCCGGGTGGGCGACTATCTCCTGCCCTTCGAGGAAGAGGAGGGGGAGATCGGCAAGGACGACGGCTTCGGCGACCTCGATCCCGCCGCCGGCATCACCGGCCAGGTCGTCTACGTCGAGCACGATTTCCACATCGCGGCTTCCGGGCAGTGGGCCTCGATCAGCCTGGGGCGCCAGCACTGCGTCCAGATCGGCGACAGGATCAACGTCTTCCACCGGGCCAAGCCCAACCTGCCGCGGGAGGCCGTCGCCAGCGCCATCATCATCGACGTCCGCGGCGCGACGTCGACCGTCAAGATCCTGGGGGCCCGGGACGCGGTCGCGATCGGCGACGAGATCCAGCTGATCGCCGTCCGCTAAGCCCTCGGGGATCCTCTCTCTCGCTATAAGGACTTCTAGGCTCGGGGCGCGCCGCTCCGTCGGCCGCGGCCTGTCCCGGCGAGCCAGGCCGCTTCGACTCCGGGCTTCGCTCTCCTCTCCCTTCGGTCGAGGACCCGTGCCCGCTCCGCCCTTCGACGGCCTCCTCCGGGCATCGCCCCTGCGCCATTGTCCTTATCCGCTCGTTCGACGACACCCTCGGCCTTGGATTTATCGGTCGTCCTCGGTCGCTGCGGTTGACAGTCCGGGTGAATTCTGCTAGTTTAAGCCGTGCTGAACCCCTGTTGACGGGACGAGCGAGCGGGTGTAGTTCAGTGGTAGAACGTCTGCTTGCCATGCAGAAGGTCGTGGGTTCAAGTCCCATCGCCCGCTCCATTCTCACTCTTTCAGAACACATGACGATCAGGGCGCGGTACCCAAGAGGCTAAGGGAGAGGTCTGCAAAACCTTTATTCGTCGGTTCGAGTCCGACCCGCGCCTTCCCATTCCCCGTCCCCCGGAGCTTTCGGCGGCCGCCGGGCGCATTGACACCCGCCCTCCGATCTCATATAGTGAGCTTACTTGCGAGAAGGAGGCTTCCATGGATTTGGTTCAGAAGGTCCAGTCGATCCTTTTAAAACCCAAGGAAGAATGGGTCAGGATCAAAGGGGAGTCCGCGACGGTGGCGGACCTTTTCATGTCTTACGCCATGGTCCTGGCCGCGATCCCGGCGGTTTCGCAGTTGCTGGGCAACGTCCTGATCGGGCACCGGCTTCCGTTCGTCGGCTACTACAAGTGGAGCGTCGGGCGGGCGCTCAGCTCCGCCGTCTTCACCTATCTCTTCTCCCTGGCCGCCGTCTATCTCTTCGCCCTGATCATCAACGCCCTGGCCCCGAATTTCGCGTCGCCGCAGAACATGACGAGCGCCCTCAAGCTGGCCGTCTACAGCATGACCCCGGGCTGGGTGGCGGGCATCTTCTATATCATCCCCGCCCTCTCGATCCTGGGCATCCTGGCCGGCCTGTACGGGCTTTACATCCTGTACCTGGGCTTCGAGACGCCCATGATGGACACGCCCAAGGAAAAGATCATGCCTTACCTGGGGGTCAGCGTCCTGGTGGCCATCGGTCTCTACGTGATCCTCGGGCTGATCCTGGGGGCGATCTTCGCGGTCCGCTATTCCGCGCTTTGAGGCAGCTCTGAGACGACCCTGAGGAAAGCCTCCCGCGGTGAGGGCGCGCCGGTGATCGGCCGCCCGATGACCAAGTAATCCGCGCCCCGGTCCACCGCTTCCGCCGGGGTCATGATCCTCTTCTGGTCCTGGGCGGCCGCCCATTGCGGCCGGATCCCCGGGGTGACGATGACCAGGTCCCGACCGAACTCCCGGCGCAGGGCCTCGATCTCCTGAGGCGAACAGACGACGCCGTCCAGGCCCGCGGCCTTGGCCAGGCCGGCCAGACGAAGGACCTGGCCGGCGACGTCACCGTTCATGCCGACCTCTTCGAGGTCCCCGCCCTTGAGGCTGGTCAGGACCGTGACGCCCAGGAGGAGGGGTTTGGGGCGGCCCGTCTCCTGGGAGACACGCCCGGCCATCTCGGCCGCCGCGGCCATCATCTCGCGCCCGCCCGACGTGTGGATGGTCATCATCCGGACGCCGTGTCCGCCGGCCGACCGGACCGCGCCGGCCACGGTGTTGGGGATGTCGTGGAGCTTGAGGTCGAGGAAGACCTCCTTGCGCAGGGCCTTGATCTTCTTGAACAGGGCCGGGCCTTCGGCCGTGAACAGCTCCAGCCCGACCTTGAAGACCCGGGCCTCCTCGAGCGCGCCGACGAGGGCCAGGCCCTCTTCCTTGGTCCGGACATCGAGGGCGATGATGATCCGCCCGGCTCTTGTGTCGTTCATGTCAGTCCTCTCACCCGATCTCGAGCGTGCCGACGATGTCCCGGACCCGGGAGACGCCGTGGGCTCCGCACCACTCTTCGATCTCCCGCAGGATCCTGACGGCCGCGTCCGGGTCGACGAAATTGGCCGTCCCGACCTCGACGGCCGAGGCGCCCGCGACCAGGAATTCCAGGGCGTCGGTCCCGGTCATGATCCCGCCCATGCCGATGACCGGGACCCGGGCCCGGGAAGCGACCTGGTAGACCATGCGCAGGGCGATGGGCTTGACGGCCGGGCCGCTCAACCCCCCGAAGACGTTGGCCAGCTTGGGCCGGCGCGTCTCGAGGTCGACGGCCATGGCCAGGAAGGTGTTGACGAGGGCGATCCCGTCGGCCCCGGCGTCCTCGGCGGCCCGGGCGATCTCGACGACGTCGGTGACGTTCGGCGAGAGCTTGACGATGACCGGGCGCTTCGAAGCGTCCTTGACCCTGCCGACGAGGCGGGCGGTCGTCCGCGGGGACAGGGCCGGGCACAGGCCCTCCTTCTTGACGTTCGGACAGGAGATGTTGAGCTCGTAGGCCGCGATGCCTTCGTGGGCGTCGAGGAACTCGACGACCGCGACGTATTCGTCGTCGTCCGCCCCGCAGACGTTGACCAGGACCGCGGTGCCCCGGCCCCGGATCTTCGGCAGGATCTTTTCCGAAAAGGCCTGGACCCCGACGCCCTGGAGGCCGATGGCGTTGATGAGCCCGCCCGTCGTCTCGACCAGCCGCGGCGGGCGGTTCCCCTCGCGGGGGCCGTAGTAGAGCCCTTTGACCACGAAGCCGCCGAGCTTGGCGAGGTCGAAGTAGGGCTCGAATTCCGATCCGTAGCCGAACGTGCCGCTGGCGGCCAGGACGGGGTTCTTGAGCTTGAGGAAGCCCAGGTCCGCGGCGAGGTCGATCATGTCCCCCATTCCGTCCACGCGATCCGGTCCCCGGGGAAGACCGGGCCGTCCTCGCAGATCTTCGTCCACTCTTCGCCGCCGCCGCTTTTGATGCGGTGGACGCATCCCCAACAGGCCCCGATCCCGCAGCCCATCACGGACTCCAGGGAGAATTCGGCGGGCACCCGGGACTCTCGGGCTTTCGAGGCCAGGGCTTTCATCATCGGGTCCGGGCCGCAGGCGCAGAGGTGATCGGGCTTGCCCCGTCCGATCTCCCGTCCGACGAGGTCCGTCACCAGGCCGGCGAAACCGTGGCTTCCGTCATCGGTCGAGCACAGGAGCTCGAACCCGGCCTTCTCGAACTTGTCCTTCAGCGGGATGTCGGCGGCCGTGCGGCCGCCGTAGAAGACGGTGACGCGGGCGCCGGCCCCGGCGAGCATGCGGGCCAGGAAGAAGAGCGGGGCGATGCCCCGGCCCCCCCCGACGCAAAAGACCCGCTTGCCGTTCAGGGCTCCGGAGACGGTGAAGCCCTTTCCGAGCGGCCCGACGATGTCGAGCGGGTCGCCCGGCCTTTTGCCGGCCAGGATCGCCGTGCCCCGGCCGGCGACCTTGAAGAACAGCTCGATGCCGTCCGGCCCCGCGTCGTGGACGCTCAGGGGACGCCGGAGGAGGGGGACGGCGCCTTCGGCGGCCTTGATCATGACGAACTGCCCGGGGCGCGCCGTCCGGCCGAGCGACGGCGAATCGATCCCGAGAAGGCGGTAGTCCCCCCAGCTTCGGGTCTCGCGGAGGCGGGCGTTCCTGTCGATGAGCATGGCGTTCCGGGGTTTCGGTCCGCCCGGTAAAATAGCAGAAACCGGGCGGGGATGGCAACCGGAATCTTGGGGGCCCGAGCCTTGACTCGC
>VGJC01000125.1 GCA_016867635.1 Candidatus Aminicenantota bacterium
CGCTTCGCTCGATATCAATGACGGACACGGCGCTCAACACCATAAAACAAACGGCTAGCGTCGCGCAAGCACAAGCTCGGCCAGGACGGGATTGTGGTCGGAGACGAACCGGCCTTCCCAGGAACCGGGCAGGATGCCGGCACGGGTCACCTCGATGCCCGGGCCGACGAAAATGTGATCGATGGGCGGCCGGGCCCAAGCTTCCGTCCGGAATCCGCTGAACGAGGAGAGCGGCCCGAAGGATGGGCGCCGGGACGCGTCCCGCGCGTCGCGAAGGGCGGCGCCGGAACGCATGTCGGCGCCGACGAGCGCCTTATACGGCTCGTCCGTTCGCGCGCAATTGAGATCGCCCGTCAGGACCACGGATTCGCCCGGGGCGACCTTCCGGACGGCCGCGAGGACCAGGGCCGCGCTCTCCCGGCGCGCCGTCTGGCCGATGTGGTCGAAATGGGTGTTGAAGACCGTCAGGGTCAGCCCCGTCCAAAGGTCCCTCAGACGGACCCGGGTCACCACTCTCGCGCAAGCCGCGTCCCAGCCTATGAGACCCGGTGTCTCCGGCTCTTCGGACAGCCAGAAGGTCGAGGACTCGAGGAGACGGAAGCGGTCCTTGCGGAAAAAGACCGGACAGAACTCCCCGGCCTCCGACCCGTCGTCGCGGCCGACGCCGAACCAGGCGTAACCCGGGAGCAGGGTCTCGAGGTCCCTGATCTGGGAGGCCAGCGCCTCCTGGAGGCCGGCCACATCGACCCGGTGGAAGTCGATGACCCCCGCCGCCATCTCCTTGCGCAGCGGCCAGGCGTTGGCTCCGTCCGCGGGGTTGTCGAAGCGGATGTTGAAGCTCATGACGCGGACCGCGGCGGCCTCCTCCGCCGGGGCCTTCGCGATGGGCGGGCCGCAGGCCAGCAGAAGGAACGACAGGGCCGTACATCCGATCATCGCCGATCCGGCGCCTTTTCTCATCCTCCAAGGCTCCTTACCGTCCGGATTATATCAAGGGCCCGGTTTTTTTCCAGCCCCCGTATGGTCTACAATAGGCCCATGGATATCCTCTTCTCGCCCCTCCGCATCGGATCGCTCCTGGTCCCCAACCGCTTCGTCCGCTCGGCGACCCACGATTTCATGGCCGACGACGAGGGTCATGTCACGGACTCTCATGTGAAGCTCTATTCGCGCCTTGCCGAGGGCGAAGTCGGCCTGATCGTCACCGGCCATGCCCACGTCCAGCCGTCGGGTCAGGCCAGCCCGCGCCAGATGGCCGTTCACGACGACCGGTTCATCGGCGGGTTGGCCCGCATCCCGGAAGCCGTCCACCGCTTCGCGTCGCGGGTCGTCCTCCAGATCGCCCATGCCGGGCGCCAGACCAAGGAAAAGCTCTGCGGATGTGTGCCCGTTTCCCCCTCCGCCGTCCACGACCCGGCCTCCAAGGTCATGCCGCGCGAGCTCTCGTCCGATGAGATCCGGTCTCTGGTCGACGATTTCGTCGCCGCCGGCCTCCGGGCCCGAAGGGCCGGCTTCGACGGCCTCCAGCTCCACGCCGCCCACGGCTATCTCCTGTCGAGCTTCCTCTCCCCGCACACGAACCGTCGCCGGGACGAGTGGGGCGGCCCGGTCGAGAACAGGGCCCGCGCCCTCGTCGAGATCCTCCGGGGCCTCAGGTCGGCCCTCGGCCGCGATTATCCGGTCATCGTCAAGCTCAACTCGACCGACTTCCTGGAGGGCGGGTTGACCCTCGAGGACGCCGTCCGCATCGCCGTCCTCATCGAGTCGGAAGGCATCGACGGCATCGAGGTGAGCGGCGGCATGGCCGAAGCCGGAAGAGGCTCGGTCTGGCCGGGCCTGCGGACCGAGGACGAGGAGGGCTATTTCGCGGAAAACGCGGCCCGCATCAAGCAAGCCGTCCAAGTCCCGGTATTCGCCCTCGGGGGCATCCGCACCCTGGCCGTCGCAGGAAGGATCGTCCGGGAGGGCCGGGCCGACCTCGTCTCGCTCAGCCGCCCGCTCATCAGGGACCCGTTCCTCGTCAGGCGTTTCCGCGAAGGTTCGGCCGCGAGGTCCGAGTGCACCTCGTGCAACAAATGCTTCAATCCCCGGGGCATCCGCTGCGCCGAGCTGGCCGAGGGCCGCTGACGCCAACGGACCGAAAGCCCGCGCCGTTCTCTCCTATCGCCCGGCCTGGCCCGCCTTGCGGGGGGCATCCCCGAGGGGAAGATACTGCCGGTGGAGCGGGCCGAAGCGGGCCGGATCGAGCTTGATGACGGCCCGGTCGTAGGTCATGAATCCGTTGACCTCGATCTCGACGTCCGTCGTCTGGGTGTAGACGGCCGCCGCCAGCCCTTTGTCGACAAGCGGGGACAGCGATTTGATGAGCTCCGTGTAGCGCTCTTCGTAGGTCCGAATGTCGTCGAGGTTCCTGTACCCCCAGTTCCCCTCGGACTGCCAGAGGTGCCCCGTGATGGGCAACCCCAGTCCGCCGAACTCGCCGAGCACGGCGGCCCGACGTTCCTCGAGCGGCGGCATGGCCGGGCCCGGGTAGCTGTGGATGTCGAGGACGTCGCCGACGCCTTTGTCCGTCCAGCCGCTGGCGTTGTTGACCAGCCGCGAGGGGTCGTACGCCTTGGTCCAGGCCGTGATGCGCTCGGTGTCGAACTGCCCCCAGCCCTCGTTGAACGGCACCCACATGACGATCGAGGGATGGCTGTGGAGGGCGTCCATGATCGCCCGCCACTCGGCTTCCCATTGGGCGTCGATCGGCCCCAGCTCCTCGACGGAGGTGGCGCTTCGGTCGTAAAGAGCGCTGGGCATGTCCTGCCAGACGAGGAGCCCCATCCGGTCACACCAGGCATAGAGCCTCTGGGGCTCGACCTTGACATGTTTGCGCAGCATGTTCATGCCGAGGTCTTTGATGACCTCGAGATCGTAGCGCAGGGCCTCGTCGGTCGGGGCCGTGTAAAGCCCGTCGGGCCACCACCCCTGGTCGAGAGGCCCGAACTGGAAAAGGGGCCGGTTGTTCAGGAAAAGGCGCGGGGTTCCGGCCTCGTCCCGGCCCAAGGAGATCTTGCGCATCCCGGCGTAGCTCGTGACCGCGTCGAGCACATGTCCTCCCCTTTTCAGAACGGCCCGGACATCATACAGGGCCGGGTTGTCCGGGGACCAGGGCTCGGGCCGGGGGATCTCGACGATGACCGCGCCGGCGGCCGGCCCGGAGGCCGAAGCCTCGGGCTTCCCGTTCCGGCTGACGGAGATGTCCAGTACGACGCCATCGCCGCGCCCTCCGAGGACCGGCTCGAAGGCGAACGTCCCCCGGTCGAGATCGGGAGTGATCCTGAGGCGCTCGAGGTATGTCTCGGCGACCGGCTCGAGCCACACGGTCTGCCAGATCCCGGTCACGGCGGTGTAGAAGATGCTGCGGGGCCGCACGACCTGCTTGCCGCGGGCAATGGCGCTGTTGGCCTCATCGGTCGCGTCGTGGACCCTCAGGACAAGCTCCTGCCTTCCTTGCGCCGCGAGCGCGTCGGTGATGTCGAACGAGAACGGGTCGAAGCCGCCCTTGTGGGTCCCGACCTGCCGGCCGTTGACCCAGACCGTACAATCCCAATCCACGGCCCCGAAATGCAGGAGCACGCGGCGTCCCCTCCATCTGCGCGGGACCGTGAGTTCGCGGCGGTACCACAGCTCCTTGTCCGCGCCGACCGGGCGGCCGACACCCGACAGGGCCGACTCCACGGCGAACGGGACCAGGATCTTTCCGTCCCATTTCTCGGGACGTTGGGAGCCGCGCTCGACGATCGCATAAGCCCACAGGCCGTTGAGGTTGGCCCAATCGGGCCGGACCATCTGGGGCCGGGGGTGTTCGGGGAGCGCCCGCTCCGGGATGACCCGCCCGGCCCATCGGGTCATGATGCGGCCTGCGACGGGCTTCCATGCCGCGCCGGGCTCGGTATGGCAGGCAACGAAACACGCCGCGATCCCGGCCAGGATGACCGATGTCGAAACGGCTCTTTTCATGACACTCTCCTCATGGAAGGATTAGTAATCCATCCGGTCCGTGAAAGTCAACCGATTGAAATTCTCTCCGGGTTCGAATACATTGAGGTATTCCCCGTATGAAAGAGGTCCCATGGAAGACCGTCATGTTCCCCATCTCCTCGAGACCGCGCACGCCCGTATCCGGGCCCGCTTCCCCATGATCGACCGGGACGCGCTGGGCAACCCGCGTATCTATCTCAACACGGGAGCGGGAAGCCTGACCGTGGACACGGCCGCGGAGGCCGCTTCCGAGGCCCAGGGCCGCCTGAACCCCATGCCGGGGTCTATCCTCCCGGGAGAGCGCGACACGGCCGTCCTCCACGACCGCGTCCGGTCGCTGGTCGCCGATTTTCTCCACGCCGGGAGCGCTCGCGAGATCAGCTTCCACAACTCGGCGACCTCGGCGTTCTTCAGCCTGGCCTTCGCCCTCCGCGGCCGCGTCAAAGAAGACGCCAACCTCATCGTCACCGATCTCGACCACATGGCCAACATCTCGCCCTGGGAAACCGTCTGGGGCGAGCTTCACGGCCGGGAGATCCGCCGGGCCCGGGTCCGGGAGGACGGGACCCTGGACATCGACCATCTTCTATCGCTCATCGACGCCCGGACGGCCGTCCTGGCCGTGACCTCGGCTTCGAACGGGCTGGGCACGCTCGTTCCCTTGGGTCGGATCACTCCCCTTGTCCGAGAAAAGGCCCCCGGCTGTCTCGTCGCGGTCGACGCCGTCCACCACGCCCCCCACGGTCCGATCGATGTCGCCGAACTTGGGTGCGACTTTTTGGCCTTTTCGGGATACAAGGTCTTCGGTCCCATGCTCGGGGTCCTGTGGGGCAAGGCCGGGCTTCTTGAGGAACTTCTCCCCTACCGGGTCGAGACCGCCAAGAACGAGGCCCCGGCCAAATTCGAGTCCGGGATGCTGAACAACGCCTCCCTGGCCTCTCTCGAGGCCGCGCTGGAATACATTCTCTGGCTCGCGGACCTCGCGGCCGGGCCCGAGGCGTTCTTGGCGGACCGGGCCGCCCGATTCCGTTCGGCGATGACCGCCGTCGCCGAATACGAAAAGCCCCTGACGGCCCGCGTCCTCGATGGCCTCCGCCGGCTCGATCCGCAACGCTTCCAGTGCTACGGGATCACCGACCCGGGCCGGGTCGCCGAACGCGTCCCGACCTTCGCCTTCGAGATCATCGGCCAGGCCGCGTCCGAGACCAAGAAGCGGCTTTGGGAAGCGCGCGGGCTGCAGATCGCCGACGGCAACCACTATTCGGCGGCCGTCTTCCGCCACCTCGGCAGGCCGGCCCTCTGCCGGGCGAGTTTTGCCCACTACGACAGCGCCGGGACCGCCGACGCGTTCCTGAACGGCTTGCAGGAGGCCCTTGAAGATCCGCCCGGGAATCAATAGAATGCCCCTCTCGGTGCGCAGGAGCATCGGATATGCCCGCTAATAGGAGCGTGAAATGAGAAGAGCGTCCAAACCCGTCGCCGTCATCGGCCTCCTCCTCATCGCTTTGACGGCCGTCCAGGGTCTGGCCCAGGAACGGATCATCGGCAAGGCCCTCTATGAGAAGCTGCGCCGCGAGGGGCGGAACCTCGTCAAGCTGGAAGGTCAGCCCGGCCTCAGCTGGACCCCGGACGGCAAGGCCTCGTTCGTCCACGAGGACGGCACGTTCAAGCGGGTCGACCTGGCCACGGGTGAAAAAACGCCTCTTTTCGACGACGCCAGGATCCTGGCCGCCGTCAACACGGCGCTCGGCAAGCAGGAGACCAAGCTCTTCTTCAACCGCTTCCAGTACCTGGACGGCGGGCAGGCCATCCAGTTCTCTGGTTTCAACAAGACCTTCGTCTACGGGCTCTCCTCGGGGAAGCTCGCCTTCTACGAGCCCGAGCGGCCCATCGTCGGCGTCCGCGGCCGGACCTATGGGGACGTCCTGTCGCCCGACCTCAAGCTCCGGGCCTTCACCCGGGACTTCGACCTCTACGTCAAGGACATGGAAGGCAACGAAACCAGGTTGACGACGGACGGGACCGACGACCTCCGCAACGCCTTCCCCGACTGGGTCTATCCCGAGGAGCTCGGCCAGTATCAGGCCTTCTGGTGGTCGCCGGACTCGGCCAAGATCGCCTTCATGCAGTTCGACCAGAGCCCGGTCACCAAGTACCCGATCGTCCACGACACCCAGCCCATCCCCCGCCTCGAGCTGCTTCGGTATCCCAAGCCCGGCGGCAACAATCCCATCGTCCGCCTGTTCGTCGTCGACGTCGCTTCGAAAAAGATCGTCCGTCTCGAGACCGGCGACGACCTCGACGTTTATCTTTACCGGGGCCAGTGGACGAACGACGGCCGGGAGTTCACCTACCACCGGCTCAACCGCTTCCAGAACAAGGTCGAGGTCTTCGCCGCCTACCCGGCCACCGGCAAGACGCGGCTCGTGTTCGCCGACGAGGACCCCTGCTACATCGACGAGCAGACCGAGCTCATCTTCCTCAAGGACAACAAACGGTTCCTCTGGACCTCGGAGCGGACCGGGTGGAAGGAGATCTATCTCTACGACCTCGCGACCGGCAAGCTCCTCAAGCAGCTGACCAACGCCCGGCTGCCCGTCCAGTCCGTGGCCGCGGTCGACGAGGCCCGGGGGTGGGTCTATTTCACGGGCCACGAATCCAACGGCACGGAGACCCATCTCTACAAGGTCCGCCTGGACGGGACGGGCTTCACCAAGATGACCCGCGAGCCCGGGTCCCACCGGATCAGCTTCTCGCCCGGGTTCGACTACTACACGGATTCCTTCACCAGCTTCGATCAGCCGCAGATGACGACCCTCACCACGGCCGACGGGAAGGAGGTCCGGGTCATCGGCCGTTCCGTTCCGGCCGAAGGGTTCGCCGACTTCAAGCTCCTCAAGCCCGAGCGCTTGACGTTCAAGTCGGCCGACGGCAAGCACGAACTCGACGGCCTCCTCTACTTCCCGGCCCATTTCGACGCCAATGAGAAGTACCCCCTCATCCTCTCGGTCTACGGCGGGCCGGGCTCCAAAGGGGTCAGCAACACGTATAAGATGACCGATGCCAGCCAGACCCTGGCCCAGCTGGGCTTCCTGGTGGCCATGTGCGACTACCGGGGCGTTTCGGGCCGTGGCAAGGCTTTCCAGAACCTCCACTACTTGAAGCTCGGACAGGTCGAGATCGAGGACCACGTCGCGTTCGTCAAAGCCCTCGGGAAGCGGCCCTACGTGGACACCGGGCGGGTCGGCGTCACCGGCCACTCCTACGGCGGGTACTTCACCTGCATGGCCTTGCTCAA
>VGJC01000126.1 GCA_016867635.1 Candidatus Aminicenantota bacterium
GGCCGTGAGGGCTTCATCCTGGTCAAGGACGGCCCCGACGACGAGGACGTGACCAAGGCCCGGGCCGGGCTGGCCCGCTCGCTCGAGGCCATGCTCTCCGGGGACTACCGGATCATCGTCCTCGACGAGATCAATACGGCCGTTCACTTCGGGCTGGTCCCGGAGTCCGAGGTCCTCGCGCTCCTGGACCGCAAGCCCGCGGGCGTCGAGCTGGTCCTGACCGGACGCTACGCCCCGGACTCCTTCCTCGAACGGGCCGACCTGGTGACCGAAATGACGGAACGGAAACACTACCACAGCCAGGGCGTCAAGGCCCGCGACGGGATCGAGAAATGAGGCGCCGCGCCGACCCCTTCGGCCGGAGCCCGTTCCGACCCTCGTTGGGCCGGGAGGAGTTCGAAAGGCTGGTCGGGGAAGCCATGACCGAGATCCCCCGCCGCTTCCGCAAGCTCATCGAGAACGTCACCATCATGGTCGAGGACGAGTCGCCTCCTGGGACCTCCCTCCTCGGACTCTACCATGGCGTCCCCTACACTCACCGGGGGCCGGCCTCCTACGGCAACCTCCCGCCTGACGTCATCGTCATCTATCAGAGGCCCATCGAGCGCGTCTCGCGCACGGCCGAGGACATCAAGGACCACGTCCGCGACACCGTCCTCCACGAGGTCGGCCATTACTTCGGGTTGGGCGAAGCGGAGCTTCGCGAGATCGAGCGGGCCGTCCGAGAATCCCGCCGAGGAGACAAGATATGAACAAGCCTCTCGAAGGCGTCTACGTCGCCCTGACCACGCCCTTCGCCGGGGACGACATTTCCCCGGAGAGACTCCGGGACAACGTCCTGAAGTACAACCGGACCGAACTGGCCGGCTATCTCGTCCTGGGCTCGACGGGCGAGAGCGTGTCGCTCTCCGACGCGGAATCCCTGGCTCTCGTCGAGGCCGTCATCGGCTCGGCCGCGCCCGGAAAGAAGATCCTCGTGGGGACGGCCCGTGAGTCGACCCGGCTGACCGTCGAGTTCACCAACCGGGTCGCGGAATTCGGCGTCGACGCGGCCCTCGTCCGGCCCCCTTCCTATTACAAGTCCAGGATGACCCGGGAGGCCCTGCGGAAGCACTACCTCGCTCTGGCCGACGCCGCCAAGGTCCCCCTTCTCATCTACAACATCCCCCAGAACACGGGCCTGTCGCTCGACACCCGCCTCGTCGTCGAGCTGGCCGCCCACCCCAACGTCGCCGGTCTCAAGGAAAGCTCCGGCAGCCTGGCCTACCTAGGAGAAGTCGTGCCGCACGTCCCGCCGGGATTCCACTATTTCCTGGGCTCGGGGCACGTCATTCATCCCGGCCTCGAGATGGGCGCCGACGGGGCCATCCTGGCCGTGGCCAACGCCGCCCCCGAGCTTTCGGCCGAGATCCACCGGCTCTTCCGGACGGGAAAGAAGGACGAGGCCCGCCGGCGCCAATTCGACCTCATCCCCCTCAACAAGGCCGTCATGGAAAGCTACGGGATACCCGGCCTGAAATACGCCCAGGACCTGCGCGGCTTCCATGGCGGTCCCTCCCGGCTGCCTCTCCTCCCGGTCGACGAGGCCGGCAAGAAAGAGATCGAGTCCTTGATGCGCGGGCTGGGCCTCATCGGCTGACAGACGAAAATAGAAACGACCGTGCACCCTGCTCCGACAGCACTCTCCCCGCGTGTCCCCGGCCGACGGCTCAGGCGGGGCTGACTGCCGCACAAGAGACCGTCCCGCTACCGCTGCTACCTTCCGGTCCTGACGGGGTTTGCGGGTGGCTCTTCGCGCAGGGCCCCCACCCTCGACACCACGTGCCGGGGCACCGGCCAGAAAGAGGGAAGCCTCGGCAGGGAATTCGATCCCACTGGAGCGGATTGTGGGCCACAGGGCACCGCTAGCTCCCCATCTAGCACGGTCGAGCCCCTATTATAGCATTTTTGCCCGGTCCCGCCGTTCTGGTATAATAGGTGCCTGAACCATCGGAGGATTTTCCCATGTATTTCGACAGCACGTTCTTCCTTTTGATACCGCCTCTCATCCTGGCCTTGTACGCCCAGTCCAGGGTCAAGGGCTCCTACCGCAAGTACAGCCAGGTCTTCGCCTCGTCCCGGGTCTCCGGGGCCCGGGCCGCTCATGAGCTTCTGCAAGCCGCCGGCGCCGGTCACGTCAGGATTGAGAAACAGCCAGGGGAGCTGACCGACCACTACGACCCCCGCAAACGGGTCCTGCGCCTCTCCCAGGGAGTGCACGACAGCGCGTCCATCGCCGCTCTGGGGATCGCCGCCCACGAAGCCGGGCACGCCCTCCAGCACCACACCCACTATAAGCCCATGAATCTGAGATCGCTCGTCTACCCCGTGGCCAGCCTCGGTTCGAGCCTGGCCTTCCCCCTCTTTTTCGTCGGCTTCATCTTCAGCAAGGAGGGCCCGAGCATCCTCATGGACATCGGCATCCTGCTCTTCACCGGGGCCGTCCTTTTCTCGCTCATCACCCTGCCCGTCGAGTTCAACGCCTCGAAGAGGGCCCTGGTCCTGCTCCAGGAAAGGCGCTTTCTGACGGCCGCCGAAATGACCGGGGCCCGCAAGGTGCTCGGCGCGGCCGCCCTGACCTATGTCGCCTCGACGGGCATGGCCGCCATGCAGCTCCTGCGCATGTTCCTGCTCCGCCAGTCCCGCCATTGATCCTGGCGGTCGTTCCCGCGAGTCCGCTCCCGGTCGGCGACGGGACGGTGACGCAGCGGAGCGGGGGCCCCCCGCCCGCGCGGAGCCGCTGATGCCCAAGAGCCCTTTGGAGCGGCGAGCACGGACGGGGGTGGGCCGCGAGAGGAACCGGACCGAGCCGGGGATCCCGGAAAGGAAGAGACCCTTATTGATTTGCGGGCGCTCCCCTGCTATGCTCCGTCCTTCGCCACCCGTGGCCCTGGCATCGACACGACAGGAGGTCCCGCGATGAGCAAGACACCCCTCGGCCGAAGGCAGTTCTTCAAGACATCGGCGCTCGGCGCCCTGGGCGCCGGGCTGGCCGGCCGGACCGCGGCCGCCGCCCAGGACGTTCCCGGCGACTCCCCCCGGATCAAGGAATACCGGACCTTGGGCCGGACCGGCTTCAAGGTCTCCGACATCTCCTGCGGCTTCATCATGGACGAGGGCGTCATCCGGGCCGCTTACGATTCGGGGATGAACTACTTCGACACCGCCGAGGAATATCCCGGGCACCACCGGGTCCTCGGCCGGGCCGTCAAGCACATGGACCGCAAGAAGGTCTTCATCACCACCAAGCTCGACGCCTCCAACCCCGAGCCCAAGGAGGCCTTCCTGAAGAGGGCCCGCAAGGCGCTCGAGGAGCTTCAGCTCGAATACGTCGACTGTTTGATGATGCACTGCCCGGAAAAGGCCGAGACGCTCAAATGCGAGGGCTTCCACGCGGCCATGACCGAGCTCAAAGCCGAAGGCCGGCTCCGGCACGTCGGCGTCTCCCAGCACGGCACGTTCTGGTTCCGCGACCCCGAGGAGACCATGGACAAGATCCTTCTGGCCGCGGCCGAGGACGGCCGGTTCGACGTTTTCCTCATGGCCTACAATTTCCTCAAGCGCGACAACGCCGAGCGCGTCCTGGAGGCCTGTCGCGCGAAAAAGATCGGCGTGGCCCTGATGAAGACGACCCCGGTCGCCATCTACTACACGCTCAAGTCCCGTATCGAGGCCCTGGAGAAGGACAAGAAAGAGGTCAACCCCCTCTACGCCGACGGCATCAAACGCTACCGCGAAAAGTTCGAGGCCGCCCAGGACTTCATCCGGGCCCACGGCCTCAAGAACCCCGAGGAGATCCGGGACGCGGCCGTCCGTTTCGTTCTGGGCAACCCGGACGCCCACACCGCCTGCCTCCAGACCCAGACCTACGAGGCCCTCAACGCCGTCGTCCGGCTCTCGGGAACCAAGCTGTCGCTGGCCGACAGCTCTCGCCTGGAGGCTTACCGCGAGGGCTGCGCGGAGCTATACTGCCGTCACGCCTGCGGCCTTTGCGAGCCGAGCTGCCCGCACGGCGTGCCCGTCAACACCATCATGCGCTATAACCAGTATTTCACCGCCCAGCGGCGGGAGAAAGAGGCCATGAGCCTCTACGCCGCGATCCCCGGCGTCAAGGCCGACCTCTGCGCCTCCTGCCCCGGGCATTGCGAAAGAGCGTGCCCGTACAACGTGCCGGTCCAGGGAATGCTCCTGGCGGCCAATGACATGCTGTCCATGCCCTGAGCTGAACGACCTCCGCCGGTTCGCTTGACAGCCCCGGGCCGCGGTGGTAGATAGACCTCTTCGCCCCCAAGGAGGCTGTCATGAGAAGTTCCCCCCGAATCACGGTCCGGACGTCGCTCGCTCTGGGCGTCCTCTTGGCAGCGGCCGGCTGGCTCGCGGCCCAGACCGCGCCCGCCGCGTTCCTCGGCCACAAGGTCGGCGAGGACCGCAAGCTGGCCGACTACGGCCAGATCGTGAGCTATTTCCAGAAGCTCGACCAGGAGTCGCCGAAGCTCAAGCTGCTCGAGATCGGCACATCGACCCTCGGCAAGACCATGATCATGGCCGTCATCACGGCCGAGGAGAACATGGCCCGGCTCGACCGCTACCGGGAGATCGCCCGCCGGCTCAAGGATTCGCGGGGGCTCGCGCCCGAGGAGGCCAGGAAGCTGGCCCAAGAAGGCAAGACCATCCTGCTCATCACCTGCAGCCTCCACGCCTCGGAGATCGCCGCCTCGCAGATGTCGATGGAGCTGGCCTACGACCTGGTCACGGGCAAGCTCCCCTTCGACGCCGACAAAGGCCTGAAGGATGTCATCGTCCTGCTCGTCCCCACCAGCAACCCCGACGGCCACCAGATGGTCACGGAGTGGTACCGGAAGCACGTCGGGACGAAATTCGAGGGCGGCGGCATGCCCTGGCTCTATCACCATTACGCCGGCCACGACAACAACCGCGACTGGTTCATGTTCAACCTGGCCGAGACCAAGGCCGTGACCCGGGTCCTCTACCACGACTGGTTCCCCCAGATCCACATCGACGAGCACCAGATGGGCTCGACCGGGGCCCGGCTGTTCATCCCGCCGTTCATGGACCCGCCGCTGCCGAACGTCCAGCCCCTCCTCTGGCGGGGCGTCAACCTCTGCGGGGTCAACATGGCCTACGACCTCCAGAAGGAAGGCTTCAGCGGCGTCGTCAACGGCCGCAGCTTCACCGGATGGTGGATCGGCGCCTGCGACGACACCTCCTGGCTCCACAACACGATCGGCCTGCTGAGCGAGATGGCCTCGGTCCGCATCGCCTCGCCCATCTTCATCGAGCCGACGGAAGTCCCGAAGTCTTATGCCGAAAAGCGCATGGACTTCATCGACCCCTGGCCGGGCGGCTGGTGGCGCCTGCGCGACCTGGTCGACTACGAGCTCGTCCTGTCCAAGAGCCTGGTCAAGACGGCTTTCCTCCACAAGGAGGACCTCCTCTACAATTCCTATCTGATGTCCAAGACGAGCGTCGAGAACAAGGACAAGGGCCAGCCCTTCGCCTTCGTCATCCCCTCCGAACAGGCCGACTATCCGACGACCCTCCGGATGCTCGAGATCCTCCGGTTCGGGGGCGTCGAGATCCATCGGGCCCCGGAGGCCTTCGTGGCCGGCGGCCGCTATTACCCCGCCGGCTCTTTTGTCGTCTTCACGGCCCAGCCCTACAAAGCCTACGCCTGGGCCCTTCTCGAGAAGCAGAAGTACCCCGACCTCCGCCAGTACCCCGGAGGCCCGCCGGTCCCGCCTTATGACAACGCCGGCTGGACCCTCCCCCTCCAGATGGGCGTCCGGTGCGACCAGATCGACAAGCCGTTCGAGGCCAAGCTCGTCAAGCTCGACGCCGTTCCCGCGCCTCCCGTGAGCGCTCCCGGCGACGGACCGGCGTTCGTCGTCCTCGATCCCAGGGTCAACGCGTCCTACGCCGTCGTCTTCGCCCTGCTCAAGGACAAGGCCGAGGTCTGGAGGTCGAAGGGCGCGGTCAAGGGCGACGGCTTCTCGACCGCGGCCGGCAGCTTCCTGATCAAGAACACGCCCGCCGTCCGGAAGGCCCTCCCGGCCCTGCTCGAGAAATGGAAGACCTCAGCGCACGGGCTGGCCGATGCCAAGGGGGTCGAGATGGCCGCCGTCCGCAACCCGCGCGTCGGGCTCTATCAGTCCTGGAGGGGCAACATGGACGAGGGCTGGACCCGGTTCGTCTTCGACGACCTGGGCGTCGCTTTCACGACCCTCCGCAACAAGGACTTCAAGGGCGCCAAGGACAAGAAGGTCAACCTGCGAACCGCGTTCGACGTCATCGTCTTCGCCAGCGAGGACTCCGAGGTCATCAAGACCGGCCGCCGCGGCGGCCCCGAGGCCTCGGAATACGCCCGGTTCCAAGGCTCGATGCCCCCGGAGTATGAGGGCGGCATCGACAAGGAAGGGGTCGAGGCCCTCAAGGCCTTCGTCGAGGAGGGAGGCATCGTTGTGACCCTCAACGCGGCCTCGTCCCTGGCCATCAAGGATCTCGGCGCGCCCGCGCGCAACGCCCTCGAGCGGGTCGAGCGGACGCGCTTCTTCTGCCCGACCTCGATCCTCAAGCTCGACGTGGACCCGGCCACGCCCATCGGCTACGGGTTCGATGAGACGGCGGCGGCCGTCTTCGCCGGCAGTCTGGCCATGGAGACCTTCACTCCGCCCTTTGATTGGGACCGCAAGGTCGTAGCCAGCTTCCCCGAGGACAACGTCCTCCTCAGCGGCTGGCTCCTGGGCGAGGACGTCATCGCCCGCAAGGCGGCCGTCGTCGACACGTCCTACAAGAAGGGGCGCATCGTCCTCATCGGCGTCCGCTCCCAGCACCGGGCCCAGTCCCACGGCACTTACAAGTTCCTCTTGAACGCCCTTCTCTACCCGGAGGCCAAGTAAACAGCGCGTGAACACCATCTTCGTCGTCTCCGACGGGACGGGCCGGACGGCCGAGCAGGCCATGAGCGCGGCCCTGGCCCAATTCCCGGGCGCGGAGGTCGAGATCCTCGTCCGCGCCAAGGTCCGGACCAAGTCCCGGGTTCTCGAAGTCGTCCGGGAAGCGGCCCAGGCCGGGGGGTTCATCGTCCACACCATCGTCACGGACGCCGTCCGGGAAGCGATGGTCAACCTCGGCCGCGATCACAACGTCGAGACGATCGACCTGATGGGACCTCTTA
>VGJC01000127.1 GCA_016867635.1 Candidatus Aminicenantota bacterium
GGTCGAGTTCCACGAACCGGTCCCGGTCACTGGATATACCGCGGAGACCTTGGGCGAGCTCATGGAGAGAGTGAGAGCGGTCCTCTCCTCGGGTCTCGAACAGGGGAGTGGAAATGGCTGAAGTGAAGAGGAATATGGATGCGACGCGGGGGGCGGAGGCCCGGATAAAGTTAGGCCCGGAGAGCGCGGGATATGGAGCCGTTATCGATGAGCTCGACGGCGTCCTGCGGGCGTTCTTCCGGACGCGGCAGGGCTCATTCGATGCGGCCGCCGAGGACATCGCCCGCAGCCTCGTAAGCGGCGGAAAGATCCTCCTTTTCGGGAACGGCGGCAGCGCGGCCCAGGCTCAGCACTTCGCGGCCGAGATGGTCAACAAGCTGGCCAGGGACCGACGGGCCTTGCCGGCGCTGGCCCTGACCACGGAAACCTCCTGCTTGACGGCCATAGGCAACGATACGGGCTTCGAGCGCGTCTTCGGCCGGCAGATCGAGGCTCTTGGCCGCAAGGGCGACGTGGCCATTGCCCTGACCACGAGCGGGCGCTCGGCCAACGTCGTCGAAGGACTGAAGGCCGCCAGAACGATGGGCCTCGTGACCGTGGCCCTGACCGGCGGGGGAGAGGGGGCGGTCGCGCCTCTCGCCGACCATCTCCTCGACGTGCCCTCCCGCTCGACGCCGCGCGTCCAGGAGGCCCACCTCGTCATCCTCCACCTCCTCGCGGAAGCCCTTGAGGCGCGACTCACCCGCTAAGAGCCTTCCCCGCTTTCGCCCTCTCTCATCACACAGCTTGGGCTTTTCACGAGTCCTGGAGATCTTACGGACATCGCATGAGTTAGGCGACACATCGGCATTCTTATGAATAGATCAGGTTAACTCAGGCCGCCGGGTTTCTCATAAAGGGCGCGGGGGCTCCGCGAGAGAGGCAGGGATGTTCCCCTAGAAGCGGGGGAAGGACCAAGAAGCGGGAAAGAGCTTGCAGTCGGGGGCGGCGGTAAAGGAGCAGCCCTTGGGCTTAGCGGTCGGATTCGCCGGGGGCCCTTCGCTCCCGGCTCTTCCTTCCGGCCTCGGCCCGGATGCGGGCTTCCTGAGCCTGGGCCTTCTGGAGGCGCTGGTAGGTGTCGTTGAGCTCTTTCTCGATGACGTAGTTCGGGACCATGTTGTTCTGGAACTCGTACTCCTGCTTGAGCGCGGCCAGCTTGGTCTCCAGGAGATCGACGAGCTCTTCGGCGGCTTTGAGCTGGGCTTCGAGCGGTCCGGCGCCCATGCCCATCTGATCAACGGCATCCCGATCCGGCATCAGAGAAGGGCCGGGTGCCGTGACCCGTGGCGTGATCCTCCGCGACGATCCTTCCGCGGCCTCGGGGGCCGAAACGACGGTCCCCGGGCCGGTCGCGGATTCCGGCCCCGTGACCCTTTCCGGCTCGTCCCCTTCGACGATGTCCCAGCCGGGCGCCCGGGAGGAGATCTCGACAGCCGGCCTCTTGGCGACTCTCAGGAGATCGTCGTTCGTGACCACCGTGGCCCGCCGGCCCTTCAGCGCTTCCCGGCGCTCCCTCTCCTTGCGGGCCAGGTCGGCGACGCTCTGGGCGCTCAGAGCGGCCGCGAAACCGGCCAGAACCAGAACAACAACGGCTCTTTTCATGATATTGCCCTTCATTATTATGCGCGATACGCTCCCGTCTGTCAACGGCGGTCCCGGCCGGCGCTCTTTCCGAAAATAAGCTACCAGATGATCCGGTAGACCTCTCTCCAGGACTTGATCCGCAGGAGCGAGCCGATGGGCTGCTCCAGCATCTCGATGGTCGAATCGTATTCCTGGACGTAGATCTCGCGCTTGCTGACCCGGCCGCCGATCTGCTGGGCCTCGCCGACGGTCACCGCTCGGCGGGCCTTGCTGACCATGTCGAGATACTCGGGCGGGGTCGCGTCGGCCGTCTTGAAGGCCGTGCCTCCGGCGGGGATCGTCGAGGTCGTGCGCACGTAGCGGGCGTACAGGCGGCCCCGCTCGCCCAGGTTGAGGCAGGGATTGACGGCCTCGATGCTGCCCCGCAGGGTGCTGAAATAGATGATGCCGTCGGCCACGACCGGGTCGGCCCAGACCTTGCTCCCGGTCCCGAGCTCCCCGACGCGCAGGTCGGCGCTCATGTTGAGGACGGTCGGATTGCCCATATACCATTCGGGCCAGACCCGGTTCCCGCCTTCGTCGACCAGGGCGATGAACGAGAAGTCCCGGGTTCCCAGCGGATCGTCATTGGGGTTATAGGTGCCGAGGCCGCGCTCGTGGCCTCCCGTCCCGAAGTAGATCCGCGGATGGGGAGAGCCGGAGTAGGGGTCCAGCCAGACGGCCGGCTTGGTGATGATCGGGTAGTTGAGATAGTCCGTGTGGATCGCGGAGATGTTCCAGTTGGACGGGTTGGTCCCCGAGAGGTCCATCCGCCAGAGCCGGCCTTCGAGGTCGCCGAAGTAGAGGCGGTCCACGAGGCCGTTCCTCGTGGTGTCCACGGCCGTCGGCGAACCGGGGATGGCGGCCATGATGTTCGTGTAGCGGTAGGCGCTGCGGGCCCCGGAGAAATTGGCCGTGTTGACCTGGCTGATCTGCTGGGTGCGGATGATCTGACCGGTGTCGATCCGGACGACATAGATGTTGCGGCCGGCGATGTCGGCCGCCGGGTCGTTGTCGTAGCCCGAGCCCATGAAAGCCACCCAGCGGATCGTGCCGTTGTGGTTGACGCGGCCGATGGCCGGGATTGACCAGGTCTCGCCCATGGTGATCCGGTTCTGACCGTCCCGGTGGGTGATCTCCCAGAGGGGTTGAGGATCATCGGGGTTCGTGACGTCGAGGGCCCAATAGTAGTTCAAGCCCCCCGCCAGCGCGCCGCCGCTGCCCGGTCCCTGTCCGCAGACGAGGACCGTCCGCCAGACGCCGCCCCACTGGACGTCGGCCACGGAGGGCGAGCCGTCCACGTAGATGTCGCGGCGGAAGAAGCGGGAGCTGTTGGCGGCGTCGACGGCCCACATGTTGCGGAGCTTGGGCAGGAGGTTATAGGGGACGAAGGCCCACAGCTCCTCGCCCGTCGCGACGTCGAAGCAGTGGAGCATGCCGTCGTTGGCCCCGACATAGAGGACCTTGGGTCGGTTGGCCCAAGTTTCCCGGAATTCCGCGTAACCGGCGCCCATGTAGGCGGGGTCCTCGGAAGGGGGGCCGGCGACGGCCGGCGTCGAATGGTTGATGTCGCCGAGCTTCCAATAGCGCCCGCGGCCCCGGACGAAGTCGATGAGGCCGGCGTTGTCGTTGTTGAAGTCCTGGAGGAACAGGGGGCCGAGCTGGCCGGCGTTGGCCCGCGTGAAGTCCATCCGGGTGAGGGGATTGCTCAGTGTCCCGTTGGCCCGGATGGCCGTATAGACGTTCCGGGCGTCGGGATGGCGGTCGTTGAGCAGGCGTCCGGCGTCCCAGTACACTTCGGTCCCCTGGGACAGGCTCCTTCCGGAATCGGAGGAGAGGTCGGAACTGGTCAGGACGCTGAGGGCCGAATAGGAACCGCCCGTAAAGGACGTCGCCGAGACGTCGTAGGCCCGGAGCTGGCCCTCCCACCCGGGGAAGATGAACGACGTGCCGATGACCAGCTTCTTGGTCGTCCCTTCGCGCGTGACGAGGGTCGCCGCGGCCGAGGCCCGCGAATACTCGCGCCGCTCGACGTAGGAATACTCGATCTCGAGGAGGTCGATCCACGGCGTCTCGAACGAGGCGCCCGTGTATTCGGCCATCGGGTCCTCGGTGGCCGTCAGGATGGCCCGCCACCTCAGGTCGGCCCCGAAGTTGTTGAAGTTGTGCCAAGGGAGGTCCGTGGCGCTCGCGATCTGGGCGCCCTCGAAGCGGCGGTAGAACTCCCAGGCCTGGCCGCCGTTGTTGGAGAAGTAGAGCTCGACGGCCAACCCGTCGCTCGACCCGCCCCGGACACCTTGGAAGAGCCGACGGACGCGGACCTGGGTGACGGCGTGGAGACGGGGATCGAGCACCCCGGCGGTCACGTTGGTCGACTGGGCTTGGCCGTAAAGGGCGAAGACCTCGGCCAATTGGTTGACGACGAGGTAATAGTCGCCCGAGTGGTTGGCGTCGGCGATGACGATGTCGATGTCGCCGTCCTGGTCGTAGTCGAGGGGCGTGCTCATGTCGACGTCGTAGCTCGGCGGGATGATCGGGGCGCAGTTGTTGAGGCAGGTGAACAGCCAGTCGACCTCGGTCACGGTCTCCGGCCCCTCGGGGGTGTCGATGACGGTGTCCTTGAGGCCCATGTTGCGCAGGAACCACATCCGGGCCTCGTTGCCGGCGTTCCAGCGGTCGGTCGTGACGAAGATGTCGGGCCAGCCGCTGTTGGTGAAATCGAAGCCCAGGGCGCCGACCGAGCCCGTGCACCGCGGGTCGGGGATGGCCAGCTCCTTGCGGGTGAAATGGCCGCTCCCGTCGTTCTCATAATAAGCGAGATAGGGGATGTTGTTGACCGTGCCGCCGACGATGTCGATGTCGCCGTCGTTGTCGAAATCGGCGGCCGTGATGCACGACCCTCCGCGCCCGACCGTGAAGCCGGTCCGCTGGTCGTAGTTCAGCTCGCCGATCTCGAACGAGGCGAGGTTGAAGTTCGCCGGCCCCGGGTTGCGGGCGAGGAAGATGCGGTCCTGGCTGATGGCCAGGAGGTCGACGTCGCCGTCCTTGTCGATGTCCACGGAGAAGAGGTGGTCGGCCGCCCAGTTGATGTAGATGCGGGCCGTCTGGAAGCGGGCCGTGAAGTTGAGGTTCGGGGTCATGTTGTAGCGGCGGAACTCGGGGTTGAAGGGGGTGCCGACATTGATATACATGGCGGCCAGGAAGTTCGTGTAGCCGAACTCGTCGGCCGAGTTCCTCATGAAGAAGAAGTCGAGCAGGCCGTCGCCGTTGTAGTCGCCGACGGTGATGCTGGCCGGCCCCGTATGCGTGTTGAACTCGTCGAAGACCTTGGTCGTGTCGATGAAGAAGGGCTGGGCGTCGCCGTGGGTCGGGTACTGGTTGCGGATGAACAGGAGACGGGAACGGTAAGGCAGGGCCGTGAACTGGCCGCTGATGTCGAGGCCGATGAGGTCGGGGTAGCCGTCGCTGTTGAAGTCCCCCGCCGCACAGGCGTAGATGCGCGCGCCCATGGCCTCCGGCTGGGTCATGGCGAAGTTCGCGCCCAGGCGGGGCAGGGTGATCGGTCCCGGCGGCCAGGCCGAGATGGCCGAGTTCAGGTGGTCCTTGAAGGCGACGCCGTCGAAATTCTCGACGAACGTCTGCTGGAAGTCATTGCAGGCCTGGTTCTGGACCTGCGACCAGAGGCCCGGCAGGAGGACGGCCCCGGCCGCGGCGCAGAGGACGATGACGACATAAAGGCTCCCTTGGCGCTTCAAGCCTTTGTGTTTCATGGCATATCTCCTTTGGCGGATCCTAGGATCCGACCTCGATGACGATCTCCAGCCGCTTGAACGTTCCGCGCGGCCCGCGGCCGATGCAGAGCAGGATGCAGTCCCGGTCGTCGGCGGCGATCGTTCCCGGCGCTTCGTCGTTGATGAGGAAGACCGAGAACGCGCAGCGCGGGTCCGTGGCCAGCGGCTCGGCCGCGAACAGGGCGTTGCCCGGATCGGCGACGATGTCCTCCCAGAGCTGCTCGTCGGTCAGGCGGCGGAAGTAGAACGGGCTCTGAGGGTCGTCCAGTCCCGCGTTCCCCTCGAACGTCGTCCGGTAGAGGGGCCCGAAGTCGTCGACGACCCGGTTGAGGAACTGGTCGTTGAGAGTCCCCCAGGCGGCGTTGAATCCGGCTTCGGCCGCGTCGAAGGCCATGCCCTGCAGGCGGATGTTGTCCGAGATCTTCGGGCTCGTGCCGGTGACCGTGAGCAGCAGCATGCCGACGGCCAGCATAAAGGCCACGACCATGATGACGACGATGAGGCCGGAGCCCCGTTCGCGCGAGAAGCGTTCCGATGCGTCCCTCATAGCGTTCTCCTATCGCTGGCCGAGGTTGTAGAGGTTGAGGCTCATGTTCCGGACGTTGGCCATCGACTCGAGGAGGTGCCTCCGGTGGCGGTCGTCGGCGGCCGCGGCCGGGCTGTTCGAGATGGCCGGCCTCCGGTACACGTGGATGCCTCCCGGGACCCGGCCCGAGACGGAGGTGAAGGCCCGCGGCGTCCGGCCCAGGATCCAGACCCGGACCTGGCTGATGCGGGCCGTCTCGGCGACGGTCCAGGTCGGCTGCCAGGGCGCCCAGCCGTCGAGGAGCAGGTCGTTGTCCATGTCGCCGTCGTATTCGATCTGGAAGTTCTCGATGTTGCGGGCCAGAGGGAAATGGACGCCGTTGTGGGTCATGTAAAGGATGCCGCCGACGCCGCCGCCGATGTAGCCGTTGACGCCCGCCGTCAATCCTGCGGCGTTGCCCGTGACGTCGAGCCAGTATTCTTTGACGTCGGCGAAGCTGATCTGCCCTCCGTCGTAGTCGTTGGGGCTCGCGCAGGTCCCCGACAGCCCGCCAGGCGGATCGATGCCCGGGGCCAGGCCGGGAGAGAAGTTGAAGCGCTCGTTGTTGCCTCCGGTCGAGTGGGTGACCTGGGTGATGACGCGGATCTCAGCCGCCCGGCAGCCGGAGTCGGGATTGGGGAAGATGATGACGAACTTGTTCCGATAGAAATCGTCGGGGTAGGGGTACTGCTCGAAGCTGTAGTCCTCGATGTCGAGAACGACCGACGAGCCCTGGTAATTCCGGATGGGCAGGTTCAGGGGGTCCTCGATGTTGCCCATCAGCCGGATGCGGTCGGGCATGACCTCGGCCCCGCCGCCCGGGTCCTCGTTGTCCCAGCCTTCCAGGAACCAGCCGGCGAATTCCTCCGGCAGGCCGGCGCCGGCCATGCGCAGATCGCGGGAGATGAAGAACATCGCCGCCCGGGTGTCGTTCTGGACCTCGGTGACCATCTGCTGTTCGACCGAGACCTTGTTGCTGCGGGCGTAGATGGCCAGGGCCCCCACGATGGCCACGAGCATGACGGCGCTGCCGACGATGAGCTCGATCATCGTGAAGCCCCGGCGGCGGTTCGAAAAGATCGTGTGCTTGGTTCTCATCGGAATGGCTCCGTTCATCGGGTGATGATCGTCGACAGGAAGGCCCGCGGGCGGTGCTG
>VGJC01000128.1 GCA_016867635.1 Candidatus Aminicenantota bacterium
GCCGAGGGGGTCGGCGGGCTCGACGATCATGACCGTCTCGCCGGCCGTGGCGATGTAGTGCGTGGGGATGCCGCTTTTCTTGAGCAGCTCGAAGAAATAGGCGGCGAACCTGAAGGCGATGGCGCCCTTGCCCGGGATGTCGCCGACGACGGTGTCGTAGCCCGGGTCGAACACCGGCATTCCCTTGTCGTCGACGTAGCCCGTTGCCCGGTCGGTGAACACGAAAGCGTACTTGTCCGCGTACGACCCCTCGGGAATGCGGTAGACGTCCTTCGACTTGCCCGAGTAGACCAGGTTCTCTTTCCTGATGATGCGCGCGAGATCCATCGTTTCTTGACCTTTCTCCTGGGAATTCCCCGCTAATGTACAATGGCGCCCGTACATTTTCAAGGCCCGGCGGGCCCGTCCCGGATCTTATAGCGGCCGGAGGGGGCAGGATCCTGCCGATCTCCGCGAAATGTTCGTCCAGGGTGAGGACGGCTCAGCGGTTCATTTCGCCCCGGGAATGACCGGGAACCCGATCTTCCGCGCCAGCTCCTCGAAGCGCGGGTCGCCTTTTTCCGAGCGATGATCGGCCCCAGTTGACGTGTCCGCCGGATAAGCCTATCATCTATGCGGAATTAGGCATGGATCCCCTGTGATGGAGACGGAATGAGTCTACGGTCCGCGGTCGAAGAGAAACTGGCCGGCCTCAAGGAGCAGTACGCTTCGAAATACCCGATGCCCGAGCTCCGCATCGGCGGCAAGACCTCCGCGCTCGCCATCGTCCAGGGCGGGATGGGCATCGGCATCTCGCTTTCGAAGCTGGCCGCGGCGGTCGCCCGCGAAGGCGGGATCGGGGTCGTCGCCGCCAACGGCATCGGCATGCTCGAGGACGACTACTACGACGACCCCGTCGGCGCGAACGTCCGGGCCCTGCGCCGCGAGCTGCGCGAAGCCCGCCGTAACAGCCGCGGGCTCATCGGGGTCAACATCATGGTCGCCGGCGATTGCTTTCACCAGCTGCTCGATGCCGCGGTCGAGGAAAAAGCCGATATTCTCTTCTTAGGGGCCGGCCTGCCGATCAAAGGCATCCCGGTCCGGGCCATCCGGGAATCGGGCGTCCTGGTCGTGCCGATCGTCAGCTCGGGCCGGGCGGCCCGGCTCATTTTCAAGTCGTGGGAGAAGCACTACGGCGACATCCCCGACGGCGTCGTCGTCGAGGGGCCCAGGGCGGGGGGGCATCTCGGGTTCAAGCCGGAGCAGATCGACGACCCGGGCTACGAGCTCGAGCGGCTCGTCCCCGAAGCGGTCCAGGCGCTCGAGGAATTCGAGGCGCGCTGGAACCGCCCGCTCCCGGTGATCGCCGCGGGCGGCATCTTCACCGGCGCGGACATTTACCGGTTCTTGAGGCTCGGGGCCAGGGGCGTGCAGCTCGCCACCCGTTTCGTGGCCACCGACGAGTGCGACGCCGACGTTCGCTTCAAGCAGGCCTACCTGGACTGCCGGGAAGAGGACATCGTCATCATCCAGAGCCCCGTCGGCCTGCCGGGCCGCGCCATTCGCGGCCCGTTCCTGGAGGCCATCGACCGCGGGGTCGCGCCGGCGTTCCGCTGCCCCTCGCACTGTCTCGAAAGCTGCGGGGCCAAGAAGGCCCGCTACTGCATCTCCGAGGCGCTCGATTACGCCCGGAAAGGCGACCTCGTCAACGGGTTCGCCTTCTGCGGGGCCAACGCCCATCGGGTCGAGGCCATCGTGCCGGTGAGACAACTCGTCGCCGGGCTCAAGCAGGGCTTTGCCCTGGCCGCCTTCGTCAGCGCGATGAAGACCGAGGTCGAAAAGAGGGCGGAAACTCTGGCCGCTCTCAGGGACGAATACAAGACGACGCTGGCCGACGCGCGCGGCAGGGTCCAGGCCGGCCTGCGCCGGTTCACGGAGGGGCAGGAAGCCAGATACAGGGACGAAAAGGCCCGGATGCACGCGCGGCTCGACCAGATCAGGGCCGAATACCGTCAGGTCAGGGAGCGCGTTCGGGAGTTGAGCGACGAGCTGAGCGCCCTTTTGAACATCGAACCCTCCTTGAGCGCCATATAAGCTCGCTCCCCCGCGCCGGCACTTGCCGGAACGCCCACCTCACCGGCGAGCTGGGCGAGGCCATCATCGAGCAGTCGCTGGTCTTTGGCGAGAACTTCGTGCCCATCGGCACGGGCAGAAATCCCGATCTTCCCCTGCGGCGGCTCGACTCGCTTCCCGTCCTGGGCTATAGTGACGGAGAAGGGAGGAGACCGAAATGCCGCGGCTTCGACTCGAGCCGTTGGACGGCTATCCCTTCGGCACGGACATCACTGTCCGGATCACGGACCTGAACTACGGGGGGCACGTCGGGAACGACACCTTCCTCTCTCTCATCCATGAGGCGCGGGCGGCGTTCCTGGCCTCGCTCGGCCTCAGCGAGCTCGACTGCGGCGGGATCTCCCTGATCATGGCCGACGCCGCGGTCGTCTTCATGGCCGAGGCCTATGCGGGCGATACGCTGCGGTTCGAGGTCGCGGCCGGGGAGGCCCTGCGCTGCGGGTTCCGGCTCTTTCACCGCGTCACGCGCCCCGCCGACGGCAAGACCGTCCTCCTCGCCGAAACGGGCATGGCCGGCTGGGATTACCGGGCCGGGAAGATCATGCCCCTGCCCGCCGCCGTCCGCGAGAAGCTCGGCTTCGCGTGACCGTGCCGCTCCCTCGATCGCCCGTTCTGAAGTTCGGTCATCGGATAGACGTTTACGCGAAAACGGGGCCCAGGCTTTCCGGCTTTGCCAAGAAACCCCGAAAAAGCTAGAATGGGCGCATTGATGGACGATTCGGTGAGATCGGCGGATTATCGGGATCTGAAAACCCGCGCCTTGGAGCTTGGATTCGACCTGTTCGGGGTCGCCGACGTCACCGCGATGCGCGGCGATTTCCTGCTGGAGCCGGCCACGCGCGAGCGGTTCGGGCGGGCCGTCTCGCTCGGCAAGCGCCTGAGCGACGCGGTCCTTGACGACCTGCGCGACCACCCCACCCAGCTCTACTTCCACCATTACCGGCAGATGAACTTCTTTCTGGACAGGGCGGCTTTCCTGCTCGCCGACGACATTCAGAAGCTTGGCTTCGGCTCGATCGCCGTCCCGGCCTCTCAGCTCATCGATTGGGACAAACAGCGGGCCCATCTCTCGCACAAGCACGTCGGGGTTGCCGCGGGGCTGGGCTGGCTCGGCCGCAACAATCTTCTGGTCAACCCGGAGCTCGGCTCGCGCTTCCGGCTGGTGACCGTGCTCACCGATATGCCGCTCGAGCCCGACCGGCCCCTCGACCGCGACTGCGGCCCCTGCCGCGCCTGCCTGGCCGGCTGTCCCGCCGGGGCCATCAAGGAAACGCGCGAGGAATTCGACCACCTGGCCTGCTACGAGACGCTCAAGGACTTCCGCAAGAAAGGCTACGTCAGCCAGTTCATCTGCGGCCTCTGCGTCCGCGACTGCCGCGGCCCGAAGTGACCGGCCGGCCGGGGCCATTTTTTTGGCCTTGACAGGGTTCATCATAAGTGATACACTCGACCCGAGGTGTTCGGATGCCGACAAAAAATCCGCGCGTGAACGTCGTGATGGAAGAGTCCCTCTATGTGACTCTCAAGGAACTGGCCAGGAGAGACGATGTCTCCGTGTCGCTGAAGGCCCGGGACCTTCTCAAGGAGGCTGTCGCCGAAGAGGAGGACGCCTACTGGGCGCGGATGGCTGCGGAAAGGGAAAAGACCTACTCGGCAGGGAAGGCCCTCTCTCACAAGAAGCTGTGGAAGAGACGATGACCTATCGGCTCCTCTACCACCCTCTGGTAGCGGAAGACATCGAGGGATTACCCGAGAATATCAAGGAGCGGATAAGGACCGCGATCGAGACCCGGCTCCTGCCGGACCCGGCCCGGGCGGGCCGGCCCCTGAGACAAAGCCTTATCGGGCACAGAAAGATGCGGGTCGGCGATTTCCGGGTCATCTACCGCGTTCAGGGAGACAGGATCATCATTCTGAAGATCGGTCACCGGAAGGATGTTTACGCGAAGGCCGGAGCGAGGCTGGACTCTAAGCGGACTTGAGGGGATTGCGGACGCGGAGGGCCGGGAAGCGGCTGAAGTCGCGGTCGATCGTCCACAGCTCATCGATCCCGTGCTGAAGGCAGATGGCCGCGACGCGGGCGTCGTGGACCTTGGGCCCTAGGATCTTCCCTTCAAGGACGAGCGTTCGGAGCCGCGGCCAATAAGACGGATCCTCGCCGATGAGCACCAGGCTCGGTGATTCGAGCCAAGCGTCGATCTGGGCGACGGCCAGCTCGAGCGGCGTCGGCGGGGCATAGATCCTCGGGTGAGTGGCGACGGCCAGGAACTCGTGAAGGCAGGGCCAAGGGAGGCCCCATCCAGCCCGGCCTTCCGCCAATCCGGTGACGCATTCGAGCGCGGCGGCGTGCAGGGGGCAGTCCTCCCGGTGGGCGTAGACCAGGAGATTGCTGTCGACGGCGATCATCCGCCCCGCCCCTCGTAGCTGATGTCGAGGACCTGGTCCCAGGTCACTCCGGCAAGGTTGGGCTGGAGCCCTTGGCCCTTGAAGGATGCCTTGCGGAGCCTGAAGGCTCCGGGCTTGCGTCCATGGCGCTCGGTGACGACTTTCCTGAGCCCTTCCTCGACCAATGCCTTAAGGGTCGTTCTCTCCTGTTGGGCGACCTTGCGGGCCTCGTGGAACAAGCTATTTGGAATATGTACGGTTGTCTTCATATGGCTAACCATATAACAGCTCCTCTTTGATGTCAAATCGGTCTTCCGGGTTCTATTAATATGGACGTTTGAGAAGGTCTCTGGATCTCACCGCCGCCATGAGAATAATGAGTCTGGTCGTGCGTCTAGTGTTATGTGAAGACGGACGACTCGATGCGTAGAGTTGACGCGGCCAAAGGTATGATGTATCGTAATACTGAAAGGATCGTCATGCCCAAAGCCAAGATCGCCATCACCCTCGACGAGCGGGTCCTCGAGCGGCTGGATTCGCTCGTCGATAAAAAGGTATTCGCCAACCGCAGCCGGGCCATCGAGGCCGCCGTCGAGGAAAAACTCGACCGGCTCGGCCGTGTCCGGCTGGCCGAGGAATGCGCCAAGCTCGACCCGGCTGCCGAGAAGGAGCTGGCCGAGGAAGGGCTGCTTATGGAGACGACCGAATGGCCCGAATATTGAGGGGCGAGCTTCGTTGGGCCGACCTCAGTCCCGGGCGGGGGAGCGAACAGTCCGGCCGTCGCCCCGTGCTTGTTTTGAGCCACGGCGTCTTCAACGAGCGTTCGGGGACGGTCATCGCCATGGCCGTCACCAGCCGGCCTCAAAAAGCCGGATTCCCTTTGACCTGGGAGCTCCCTTCCAAGGCTCTCCCCAAGCGATCCTGGGTGAAGATCGGTCAGGTCCGGACGCTGGCCGCGGAGAGGATCGGCAAGCGGATCGATGCTCTGGAGCCGGAGGACCTTTCCCGTGTCCTCGACGGCCTGGCCGAGATCATCGGCGACTGAGATCAGTCGGCCCCGAAGGGATCGTCGATCGACACCGACTCGAGACCGCCGAGATGGCGCGCGCCGTCCTCGGTGATGACCATGCAGTCCTCGATGCGGACCCCGAACTCGCCGTAGATGTAGATGCCGGGCTCGTTGCTGAAGGTCATACCGGGGACCATCTTGAGCGTGTTCCCCTTGACGAGGTACGGGTATTCGTGGCCCTCCATGCCGATGCCGTGGCCGAGGCGGTGGGCGAAGTACTTGTAGCCTGGCCCGTAGCCGGCGTCCTCGACGACCTTGCGGGCGGCGCGGTCGACCGACTCGCACGTCGCGCCCGGCTTGGCCGCCGCCAAGGCCGCGTCCTGGGCTTTCTTGACGATGTCCCATACCTTGCGCTGCTTGTCGGTCGGGCTGCCGAAGACGACCGTCCGGGTCACGTCGGAACGGTAACCTTCGATGCCGCATCCGCCGTCGACCAGGACGATGTCGCCCCGGGTGAGCGTCCGCGGGACCTGTGAGCCGTGGGGGAAGGCCGAATTGGGACCGAACTGCGGCCCGCCGCCTCCCGGCACGCCCAGCTTCTGGTTGGCCGCCGAGATGGCCGCGGAAAGATCGCGCGTGGTCATGCCCTCGCGCATCTGCTTGAAACCCTCGCGGTAGGCCATCTTGGTGACGCGATTGGCCAGGTCCATGTAGGCGACTTCCTTGGCCGTCTTGACGCCGCGGCAGCCCTCGGTGACGGGCGCGCCGTCGACGATCTTCGCCGCGGCCAGGTTCCGGCGCAGGCCGTGGATCTCGAAGGCCCTTAGGTCGGGGGCCGTGGCTAGGGTACCGGTCGCGGTCCCGAGGTCCTTGAGGATGCCGCCGACGAGCAGGTAGGGGTTCTCATGCTCCTCCCAGGTCCGGATCTCCTGGCCCGCCGGGACGAGTTCCTTGGCCCTCTCCGCCTCGAAGGCCGGGCAGACCCAGACAGGGTCGCCTTTCCGGCTGAAAACGACGCCGAAGACGCGCTCGCTCAACCACCAGCCGACCTTGGTGAAATAGACGAGATTCGTCCCGCCGCCGACGAACAGGGCGTCGAAGCCGTTCTCGGCCAGCAGACGCGCGGCTTTTTCTCTGCGGGCGGCGAAGTCCTCCGGGGCGAGCGGCTTGACCCCGGCCAGCATGTTGACGGGCTCTTGGGGCCCGCCGGCCGCGGGCGCGGCGGGAGCGGCCCCGGCGATCGGGCCCATTCCCAGGGCGGCCAGCGAGACGGTTCCGGTCTTGATGAAACGGCGGCGGGTCAAAGGCATGATGTGTTCCTCCATGAGGCGGAAAAATATCACAATCGCGGGCATCCGGAAAGGGAAATGTCGTGAAGGCTCCCGCCGGTTCGAGGGCTCTCCAAGCTCTGGACTTGGCGGTCCGTCCAGGGATACAATCAGGCCAGCAAGGCAGGTAAATGGCGGAAAACCGGAAGCCCGGGTTGTCCTCTGCGCACGCGCTCGGCGCGGCCGTCGTTCTCATCAGCGTCTACGGCTTCGCCAAGCTCCTCGACCGGCCGGCGATCCCGTGGGACGAGATCTC
>VGJC01000129.1 GCA_016867635.1 Candidatus Aminicenantota bacterium
GATCTCGAGGTCGGCAAGCTGTTTGCGGACGAGCTCGGCCCGGTTGAGCAGCCCGACCACCGCGTTGGTCATCCCGTGGATGTCCAGCAGAAGCTCCGTCTGCTCCTTGATGTCCGCCTCGGTCCCGGCCGTATTGGGGTCCTTGCGCACGGTCAGCGTCTGAGCGAGCTCCCTGTCGCCGACCTTCAGCTTGACCGAATACACGCCCGGCTCGACCAGCGGTCCCCTCTGGAACCGCCCGAGCACGAACCGGCGCCAGCCCTTGCTGCCGACCCCGGCGTGCTCATGCCCGACCGTCGGCGTCCACATCCGGACCTCCTCGGTCCGGTCCCAGCGCAGGTCCCACCAGATCCGGTTGACGCCGGCCTTCTTCGGGACGGCCGTCGCCCCGGCGGACCGCCGCCCGCTCCCCTCGTCGCCCTCCGCGTCCGGGTCGGGGGCCTCGGTCTTCAGCGTCCGCACGACCCGCCCGGCGGCGTCCGTGACGGTGATGACGACCTCTCCCTTGGGCTCGTCCCGCAGCCAGTAGTTGAGGGCCGCCCCGTACGGCGGGTTCTGGCCGAAGCTCGGGTCGTTGGGCGCTCCCGACGGCCCCTCGACGCTCGTGAACCGGTAGGCCGGCCGCGGCGCGAAGAAATAGGCCTCCTCCTTCCGAACCTCGGGCGTCATCTGACGCAGCGGCGTGATATCGTCGAGGATCCAGAACCCTCGCCCGTACGTGCCGACGACCAGGTCGGCGAAATGCTCCTGGACCGTCAGCCAGTGCACGGGCGCGTGCGGCAGGTTGGTCTGCAGCGGCTGCCAGCTCGTCCCGTCGTCGAACGAGACGTACAGGGCGTTCTCGACGCCCAGATACAAGAGCCCCGGCCTCGCCGGGTCTTCCCTGACGCAATGGGCGTAGCTCAGCGGTGTCCGCGGGATGTCCGCGCCGAGCCTCTTCCAGGTCTTCCCATGGTCCCCGGTCTTGTACACGTAGGGATCGCGGTCGTTGACCTGATGGAGATCGACCGCGATGTAGCAGGTCCCCGCCTTGTGCCGCGAGGGCTCGATGTTGCTGATCGTCCCGTCGGGCGGCAGGCCGGGGATGTTCTTGGTCACGTTCACCCACGTCGCCCCGCCGTCGCGCGTCACGTGGAGCAGCCCGTCGTTGGTCCCGGCCCAGATCTCGCCCTCCGAGAGCGGCGATTCGGCCAGCGCGAACAGCGTGCAGGCGACGAGCGGGCTGGCATCGTCGACGGTTATGCCGCCCGTCCGCTCCATCTTCTTCGGGTCGTTCGTGCTGAGGTCGGGGCTGATGACCTGCCAGCTGTGGCCGCCGTCGGTCGTCCGGTGGACGTACTGGCTCCCGACGTAGACCCGGTTGTGGTCGTGCGGCGAGATGGCGATGGGGAAGGTCCACTGGAAGCGGTATTTCATGTCCCCGGCCGCCCAGCCCTGGATACTCTCCGGCCACACGCTGACCGGCCGGCTCTGCATGGTCCGCAGGTCGAAGCGGTCGAGCATGCCGTCGTAGTTGCCCGACCAGACGATGTTGTTGTCCACCGCGTCGACCACGGCGTGCCCGCTCTCGAACCCGCCGACGGGGTGCCACAGCCCCCGCGGGATATTGCCGCCCGTCCGGCTGTTGCTCGGGACGCGGTAGGAGGTCCCGTCCTGCCTGTTGCCGTAGAGGTAATAGGGGACCCGATCGTCGGTGGCCACGTGGTACATCTGGGCGATGGGCAGCTCGACGGCCCGCCAGGTCTTGCCCCGGTTCGTGCTGATGACCACCGCCTGGTCGTTGCCGACGATCATCCGGTCGGCGTCTTTGGGGTCGATCCACATGTCGTGATGGTCCCCGCCCCACACGTTGAACCGCTTGACGGTCTTGCCGCCGTCCTGGGTCATGCTGAACCGGGTCGCCGGGAAATAGACCTCGTCGGCGTTCCCCGGCGAGACGACCAGCCGCGTGTAGTAGAGCGGCCGGTTGAGGAGGACGTGGTCGCGGTTGACGTGAGACCAGCTCGCCCCGCCGTTGTCCGACCTCCACAGCCCCTCGTCGGCCGTCTCGATGAGGGCGTAGACCCGCTCCGGGTCGCTCGGGGCCACGGCCAGGGCGACCTTGCCGATCTCCGCCGCCGGCAGCCCCCCGCCCTGGAGCTTCTTCCAGGTCGTCCCGCCGTCGCGCGAGACGTGGATGCTCCCGCCGGGCCCCCCGCTCCACCGGCCCCACGTCCGGATGAGCATGGGCCACATCCCGGCGAACAGGAGGCGCGGATTGTTGGGGTCCATGGCGATGTCGGAGCAGCCCGTGTTCTCGTCGACGAACAGGACCTTCGTCCAGCTCTTGCCGCCGTCGGTCGTCCGGAAAACGCCCCGCTCCGGCTGAGGCCCGTAGCAGTGGCCCATGGCCGCGGCGAAGACGATGTCCGGGTCCCGCGGATCGATGACGACCCGGCCGATCCGGCCCGTGTTCTCGAGCCCCATGCAGGTCCAGGTCTTGCCGGCGTCGGTCGACTTGTAGATCCCGTTGCCCTGCGAGATGTTGCTGCGGATGAACGTCTCGCCCGTCCCGGCCCAGACGACGTTCGGATCGGACGGAGCCACGGCCAGCGAGCCGACGGACGACACGGGCTGGCTGTCGAAGATCGGCTCCCAGCTGACCCCGCCGTCGGTCGACTTGAAGATGCCGCCCGAGGCCGCGCCGGCGTAATAGACGCTCGGGTCGCCCGGCAGACCGGCCACGGCGATGACCCGGTTGCCGACGGGGCCGACGTGGCGGTAGCGAAGCTGGCCGAAGATGTCGGCCTTCGCCTCGGCGGCCGCTTTGGCCGCAGGCTTGGCCGCGGGCTTCGAGGGGGCCTGGGCCCCGGCCGAAAGCACGGCCGCCAGACTGACGGCGAGGACCATCAAGGACCTTCGGTATGAATGCGTCATCGGGTTCTCCTTATGAAATGCGTTCTCGCGCTTATGAGCTTCAGGGTTCACGGCCGCTTCCGCGCTTGCCCAGCGCGTCGCGAACCGCGTATCCGGCGTATCCCGCCACCGCGCCGGCCAGGCCCGCGACCAGGGCCGTCACCGGGACCATGAGCCACGGGCTCCCCAGGCCGAACATCCCGGCCATGCGCCCGGCGATGGGGCGCCCTCCGGCGAGCAGGAAATAGAGGCCCGCCCCGAGCCACAGCAGCCCCGCCGCGCCGAACCCCGTCCGGAACGCGTTCCGCCCCGACTTGGCCACAGCCGCGCCGTGGGCGAAGGCCACGATCATGATCCACCACCAGAAAGGCGTTAGGACTTGCAGAGCCAGCATGACCAGGAGACAGACCGCGACCGCGATCATCTCGCGCCTCTCATCACCGTCCGCCCGGCGAGGGCCGGGTGCGGCTCGTCGGCCGACTTCAGAAAGACGATCTCGGCCGGCCGCCCCGCGGCCCAACCGTCGACGAAGCTGTCGTAGAACCGCGAGCCGGGATGGCCCGACTGCCCGCCCGGGTAGCTTCCCCAGGCCCTGACCTCGGGCCCGAGCGCGACGACCATCCGCCACGACGGGGCCCAGGCCCGCTCGACGGCGTTGATGACGTGGCCGGCCCCGTCGACCTCCAGCCCCTCGAGGCCGAAGCCCGGGATGCGGGCCAGATGGCCGAGCCGCGTGCCCTTGACCTTGCCCCACTTCCAGGAGGGGCCCGGAGGCCCCCAGGACTTTTCGAGGTTGCCGACCGCGGTCCGCCAGGCCCGCTCCGCGATCTCGGCCAGAGCTTCCCGTTCGGGGGTCGAGCGGTCGTCGAAGAACTCCGAGCCGGGGTCGTTGAGGACGAGGTCGACGAGGATCTCGCTCGCCGGCCGCGGCATCCTTCCCATGTCCCCCTTCTTCTCGTCGGACCAGGTCGCGCGATCGAGCTCGGCCCACAGCTCGCGGAAGACCGTCGGGGCCATGGACGCCGCCCGCGCCTCGAAGTTCCAGGCCTGGAGCTCCTCGAAGCACTTCTCCTCCGCGCCGCCGGCCGCCTTCCCTTCGAGAAGCTCGAGCAGGCGCGGCAGCACCGCCCGGGCCCGGATGTCCAGAACGTCGGTGTGCATGCGGACCATATCCTCCGGCGTGACGTCGCGGGCCTTTGCCAGGATCTCGTTGATGCGCGCCCCGCGCTCGAAGGGCGCGTAGTCCCAGCCGAGATAATAAGGATACTCCGGCCCGGCATAAAGCTGGTTGGCCGAGCTGACGAAGCCCCTGTCCGGGTCCTTGACGGCCGGGACATGCTCGTACGGCACCCATCCCTGCCAGTCGTCGGCCGGGTCGGAGCCGTCGAGAACATAACGCCCCTGGCCTTTCCGGCGGAGAGGGAACTTCCCGTTGTGCCGGATGGCGATCGTCCCGTCGCGGCCGGCGAAGACGATATTCTGGCCCGGGCAGTCCCACATCCCGAGGGCCTCGACACAGTCCTCGTACGACCGGGCCCGGTTGAGGGCGTAAATGGACGCGATCTCGTTCGATGGGTCGTGGGCCGCCCACCGCAGGGCCGCGCCCGCCGGGACGTCCATGTCCGGAAAGGGCGGCTCGTCCGCCCAGCGCACGACGGGCCCGTGATGGGTGTGGACGACGCGGTCGACGACCGTCCTGCCGCCGCGGACCGCGATCCGCTCCTCGCGCGCCGTCGTCTTCCGCCATTGGCCTCCGTACAGGTACTCGGCCCGGGTGTCGTCCTTGAACGTGACGGTGTACCAGTCGAGGACGTCCGAGCCGCCGTTGGTGAAGCCCCAGGCAACGTTCTCGTTGTATCCGGCCACGACTTGCGGAACGCTCGGGAAGGCGACGCCGCGAACATTGACCCCGGGCGCCGCGAGCTGGACTTCATACCAGATGGCGGGCAGGGCCAGCTCGAGATGCATGTCGTTGCAGAGGATGGGGAAGCCGCCGCGGGTCCGCTTCCCGGCCACGGCCCAGTTGTTGCTGCCGACGCCGGGCCCGCGCAGGAAGCCGGAAGAGAGGAGATCGGGCGGTTTTGGGAGTCCGCTCGCCGGAGGCTCCCCGTCGGTCCCGCCCGTTCCGCCCGCCTCGCTCCCGCCCGCAGGCGACGCCGGGCCCTCGAATTCGAAAGCCGTCCCCGGAGGGATGACCGGTTCGACGAGGGGAGGGAAGAAGGGAAAGAGCCGGTCGACCGTCGCTTCGCCGAGCGCGTCCCTCGCCGCGGTCATGGCCGCGTCCCGGTTGCCGGAGGCCAGGGTGTAGGACATGGCCTTGAGGAGCAGTGCGCACTTGAGGTCGGTCCACGGCTCGGGACGGTGGTCGAGGATCTTGTATTCGACGGGCAGGCGCCTGCGGCCGAGGCATCGGATGTAAGCGTTGACGCCGGCCGTGAAGGCTTCTAAGGCCTCCCGGGTCCGGGGATCTTCGCGCATCGTGCGGAGGGAGTTCTCTGCGGCCCAGGCCAATCCGAAGCGGCGGTTGAAGATGTCCTGCGGCACTGCGAGCGGGCCGACGACCTCCGAAATGCGCCCCGCCGTGTAGAGGGCCTGGAACTCCATCTGCCAGAGCCGGAGCGAGGCCGCGACCCAGCCTTGAGCGAGATAGAGGTCGTGGTCGCTGCCGGCGAAGATGTGGGGCACGCGGCGGTCGTCCCAGACGACCCGGACCTCGTCGCGAAGGCCGGGGATGACGAGCTTTCGCGGGATGCGGTCGACGCGGCTTCCGTTCTGCCAAAACCCGGTGAACGGGTCGAGGAGCCGGCCGAGCGCCGGGAACGTGCCGTGGCGGTTGTCGAGGGCCCAGAAGACGAGGCCAGCCAGGAGCAGTGAAACGACGGCTCGAACGGTCTTCATGAACGCCTCCCTTGCGAGCGCGTGAGCATCCGGGTCAGCAGTCCGGATTTATACCACACCGCCTCCGCCGCTGGCAATGCGGGCGGCGCTTTTCGTCCCGGTCCGGGACCGCCTGGCCCGCCCTGCCCCGGCGGGCGCGGACGGGGGGGCGTGAGAGGCGGAAGGCGCTCAAACATGGCGCGGTCATCGATTGAATCGAAGGGCGGGCCGGCATAGAATAGCGGCGGGAGGGCCCATGAGCGAAACGCCTATCTTTTCAGGATTCACCAAGGAGACCGTCCGTTTCTTCAACGGGCTGCGGCGGAACAATAACAAAGAGTGGTTCGAGCGGAACCGGGAGACGTACGAAACGCGCGTCATGGCGCCGGCCAAGCTCTTCGTCACGGCCATGGGGGAGAGGCTGCGGGAGATCGCGCCTAAGATCGTGGCCGTGCCGCGGGTCAACAAGTCGATCTTCCGCCTCAACCGCGACACGCGCTTCAGCCTCGACCCGACCCCGTACAAGACGAACCTGGGGATCTACTTCTGGGAGGGCGCCCGGCCGAAGATGGAGTCGGCCGGCTTCTATGTCCACATAGAGCCGCCCGACGTGATGGTGGGCGGCGGGATGTACATGATCCCCGACGCCCTCCTCGGCCGGTTCCGGAGCGCTGTCGTCGATCCGAAGCGCGGGGCGGAGATCGGCCGGATCGTGTCCGCGATACGAGGCCTTCCCGGCTATACGATCGGAGGGGAGCATTACAAGCGCGTCCCGGCGGGATTCGACGCGGGGCACAGGAACGCGGATCTGCTCAAGCACAAGGGGCTCTACGCCGGGTTCGAGACGAAGATCCCGGAGGAGTTCTTTTCGGCGCGGCTCGTGGACTATTGCTTCGAGCGATTCGCGCCGCTGGCCCCGCTCAACCGGTGGCTGATGAAGCTCTACGGATGAGGATGCCCGCTAATTCGGGGACACAATACCCATTCACTTATTTCCTGTGCCCCGTTCCGCTCGGGATCAATTCGGAACCGGGTATCATGTCCCCCAATTAAAGCCAGTCCGCGACGGCCAGGCCGGGGACCCTGCGGAACTCGCGCGTGTTGTGGGTCACGAGCGTGGCCCCGAGGCTCAGGGCGTGGGCCCCGATCTGAGTGTCGAGGGGGCCGATGGGCGTGCCGGCTTTTTCGAGCGCGGCCCGGACCGTTCCGTAGCCTTCGGCGGCCGGTTCGTCGAAAGCAGCGATTTCCAGGGGGAGGAGGAATTCGTCGAGGGCCAGG
>VGJC01000130.1 GCA_016867635.1 Candidatus Aminicenantota bacterium
AAAGAGTGGCCCCATTTTAGCAGATGTCCGCTTTTTTTGCACCAATAACCCCGGGCCGGCCGGCCTTGAGGAAACAGCCCGGATATGATAGCCTGAATCCCCGCGAGAGGAGGCCGGCCATGAAAACCAGGACCCGTTTCGAGGAGCTGCCCCCGGAGAAACTGCGCTGGACCTGCGCCGATGAGCTGGTGCCCGTCGATTCGAGCGCCGAAGCCGCCCCTTGCGACGAGATCATCGGCCAGGAGCGGGCCCTCAAGGCCATCCAGACGGGCCTGGACATCAAGAGCCTGGGCTACAACATCTTCATCACGGGCATGGTCGGGACGGGCCGGACGACGACCATCAAGCAGCTGCTCGAAAAGCTCGAGAAGAGCGACGGGACGCCCGACGACCTCCTCTACGTGAACAATTTCAAGAACCCCGACGAGCCGGTCCTGATCATGCTCCCGGCCGGGCGAGGCAAACGCTTCAGCGAGGCCATGGACCGCCTCATCGAGATGCTTCGCACGAGCGTTCCCAACCTCCTCAAGAGCCCCTTTTACACGGAGAAGAGGGACGCCATCGTCGAGGTCCAGCAGAAGAAGCAGAAGGACCTCCTCCAGCATTTCGAGGAGGAGGTGTCCGCCGAGGGGTTCTCGGTCATCCAGGTCCAGATGGGGCTGTTCACCCGGCCCGACCTCATCCCGGTCATCGAGGGCCAGCCCACCGCCTTCAACAAGCTCGACGGCCTGGTCAAGGAGAAGAAGGTCCCCAAGGAGACCATGGACCGGCTCCGGGCGAAGTACGAGGAGCTGACGGCCAAGCTGGAGACCGTTTTCGAAACGCTCAAGGAGATCGACGAGGAGACCCGAAAGCTGCTCCGGAGCTGGGACGAGGAAGCCTTCACTCCCATCATCAAAGGCGGCATCGACGACATCCGGGCGCGGTTCAAGAACCCCAAGATCGAGGCCTACCTGGACGAGGTCGAGCGCAACCTCGTCAAGACCATCGACCTGTTCAAGGCCCAGAAGAAAGAGGACAACAAGGAAGGTCCTGACGACTCGCGGGACTACCGGGTCAACCTTCTGGTCGACAACGCGGACCAGAAGGGCGCTCCGGTCGTCATGGAGACCAATCCCAACTACGTCAACCTGTTCGGTTCGATCGAGACGTCCTATCCGCGGATGGGCGTGGGCCAGACCGACTTCACGATGATCAAGCCCGGCTCTTTCCTCAAGGCCAACGGCGGCTACCTCGTCATCAACGCCCTCGACGCCCTGGTCGAGCCCGGCGTCTGGGCGGCCCTCAAGAGGACCCTCCGGAATCAGATCTTCGAGATCCAGAACTTCCTGCAGATGTACCTTTTCTCGGGCCCCCGGCTCAAACCGGAGCCCATCAAGGCCAATGTCAAGGTGGTCATGATCGGGGACGCTTCCGTCTACAACCTTCTCTACTTCATGGACGAGGACTTCAAGAAGATCTTCAAGATCAAGGCCGAGTTCGACTCCGAGATGGACAAGAGCGGCAAGGCCGTCGGGGACTACGTCCGCTTCGTCAAGAAGATCTGCGACGAGGACGGCCTCATGCCCCTGGACAGGAGCGGCATCGCCGCCCTCGTCGAGTACGCGACGCGGATCGCCGGCCGGCAGAAAAAGATCTCGACCCGCTTCCACGTCATCGCCGACGTCGTCCGCGAGTCGTGTTACTGGGCCCGCAAGAGCGGCCGGACGGCCGTCGGCCGGGAGGACGTCGAGAAGGCCGTTTGCGAGCGCTTCGAGCGGGTCAGCCTGATCGAGGACCGGATCCAGGAGATGATCGAGGAGGGGACGATCCTGATCGACACGGAAGGCGCCGTCGTCGGCCAGGTCAACGGCCTCTCGGTCTACGACATGGGCCAGTTCATGTTCGGCAAGCCCACCCGGATCACGGCCCGGACGTCCGTCGGCCGGGCCGGGGTCATCAACATCGAGCGCGAGGCCGACCTCAGCGGCCGGACCCACAACAAGGGCGTCCTCATCCTGTCCGGCTATCTCCGCGGGAAATACGCCGCCGACAAGCCCTTCTCCCTGTCGGCCTCCATCGCCTTCGAGCAGTCCTACGGAGGGGTCGACGGCGACAGCGCCTCCTCGACGGAGGTCTACGCCATTCTCTCGAGCCTCTCGGGACTGCCCCTGCGCCAGGAAGTCGCCGTCACGGGGTCCCTCAACCAGAAGGGCGAGATCCAGCCCATCGGCGGGGTCAACGAGAAGATCGAAGGGTTTTTCGACGTCTGCCGGGCCAAGGGCCTGACGGGGACCCAGGGCGTCATCATCCCCCACCAGAACGTCCAGAACCTGATGCTCCACACGGAGGTCATCGAGGCCGTCCGGGGCGGCAAGTTCCACATCTACCCCGTCAGGACGGTCGACGAGGGCATCGAGATCCTGACCGGGCTCGAAGCCGGGGCCCCCGACGAGCACGGCGCCTATGAGGAAGGGACGGTCCACTTCCTCGTCGACCGGGAGCTCCAGCGCCTGGCCGAGAGCTGGAAGGCGTTCGCGTCCGCAGACAAGGGCGCCATAGCGACAACCGGCCCTCAGAAATAGGTCCTTCTCACGTTTCAGTATCGATGCGGTCCCCCGGCGGTTCCTCTCGCGGAGCGCCCCCGTCCGTGCTCACCGCTCCACAGCGGGAACGATGGGGAACGATGGGGACATGTACCGAAGGTACGTGTCCCCCATCTATGCGGGGGGATGCGGGCGGGCTTGGCGGGCGATGAGGGCCCGGAGCCTGTCGATCTCCGCTTTCTTGAGGTAGCGCCATTGGCCCGGCTTGAGCCCTTCGAGCGTCAGCCCGGCGAAGGCGACGCGGCGGAGCTTGGTCACCCGGTGCCCCACGGCTTCCAGGAGCTTCCGTATCTCCCGCTTCCGCCCTTCGTGCATCTCGAGGCCCACTAGGGTCCAGTCCGATCCGCGGCGCAGGACCCGGACCCGGGCCGGGGCCGTCCGCCGGCCCTCGAGGAACAGCCCCCTCCTCACCTTGTCCAGGTCCTCCTCGGCCGCCTGGCCTTCGACCAGGGCTTCGTAGACTTTCGGGACCCCGTATCTCGGGTGGGTGAGGCGATGGGCGGTCTCGCCGTCGTTCGTGAGGAGCAGGGCCCCGTCCGTTTCCGCGTCCAGGCGGCCGACAGGGTAGACCCGGGCCGCGAGCTTCGGCAGAAAGTCCATGACCGTGGGCCTGCCGAAAGGGTCCTTGACGGAGACGATGGGGCCCGCGGGCTTGAAGAGGAGCACGAAAACGGTCCCCTCGGACTCGGCCTGGACCGTCCGCCCGTCGGCGACGACCCGGTCGCGCGAGCTGTCGATCTTCAGCCCCAGCTCCTGGACGATGCGGCCGTTGACCCGGACCAGGCCGTCGACGATCATGCGGTCCGCCTCGCGCCGCGAGCAGACCCCGGCGTGGGCCAGGAACTTGTTCAGCCGCGTCTCCATGGTCAGCGACTCACCGCGGCTTGGCGATGATCTCGAGGACCCTCAGGTCGAAGAAGGTCTGGGCATTGGCGGGGCTGACGACCAAGGCCGTGTCGGCGCCGCTCCAGGTCCCGCCGACGGCCACGCAGGGTTCCCCGACGGGGATCAGGCCGGCGTCGGCGGCCATGAGAGCGGTCTCGACGGCCACCTTCGTGCCCTGGCCGAAGGTCCGCAGGGTGTAGGCCATGATCTCCTCGATCTCGTAGGTCCCGAGCTTCTTCCGGACGGCGCGGCCGACGCCGCCGAACGCGTGCTGGGCCGTCAGGACACGGACGCCCGCCCGCTCGAGGCGCCGCCGGAGGCCCGGCTTGAGCTCCTGGGTGTTGGGGCCGGAGAAACCGGCCGAATGGGTCACGGCCACGAGCCGCGCCGCGTCGAAGTGCCTGAGGGCCTTGACGGCCGTCCGGCCCGTCGTCGTCGCCACCAGGACGTTCCGGACCCCGAGCTCCCCGGCCCTCCGGGCGGCCGCCTCGAGGGTCCGGTCCGTGTTCGCCGGGCCTGGCTTTTCGAACAACAGGCAACCGACGATGACGTCGGCGGCAGACGCGGGCTTTTTGGTTTTTTTGGCTTAGGTCATGGCTTTCCTCGGTCGGCGCGGGGCTCGGGCCCGCGGGCCCATTATGAGAATATCGCGCCTCCCCTGTCAAGCCGCCCTCCACAACCTTTTTAACGGGAATCCGTATGAGTAAGGTAGAATAGAGGAAACGAGAGCGCGAGAACGATGGCCAAAACACCGATCAAGGAATCCCTGGTCATGGCCCTGGTCTCCCTTCGGGACAACAAGCTGCGGACGTTCCTGACCCTCCTCGGCATCATCATCGGGGTCCTGACCATCATCGCCGTCGTTTCGGTCATCCAAGGGCTGAACAATTACGTCTACACGAAGATGTCCTTCTACGGGGCCAACGACTTCTCGGTCCAGAAGTTCTCGATGATCGGCACCTCGCTCAAGGATTTTCAGGAGCAGATAAAGCGCAAGGACCTGACCCTGGTCGAGCTCCAGCTCCTGCGGGACAACTGCCGGTCGTGCGAGCTCCTCGGCGCCAGCGTCTCGATGAACCAGACCGTCAAAGCCGGCAGCCGGTCCCTGAGAGACTCGGAGGTCCGGGGCGTCACCTCTGTCGATCACGAGATCGGCTCGGTCCTCGAGCTCCAGAGCGGCCGCCACCTCCAGCGCCAGGACGAGGCCAACTCCCGGGCCGTCTGCATCATCGGGTCCGAGATCGCCGAGAAGCTCTTCCCGACGGTCGACCCCCTCGGCCGCTGGCTCAAGGTCGGGGGCCGCGACTTCCTGGTCATCGGCGTCGGCGAGGAGAAGGGCAAGATCCTGGGCTTCAGCCAGGACAACTACGTACGCGTCCCCATCACGACGTTCATGAAGGTCTACGGCTCGCGGCGCTCGATCAGCATCAACGTCCACACCGGCTCCCAGGAGCAGATGGCTCAAGCCCAGGAGGAGGTCAGGACCATCCTCCGCTCCTGGCGAAAGCGGTCCTACCGGGACCCCGACGACTTCTCGTTCGCCACCTCGGAGACGTTCATCGATTTCTACAAGAGCGCCACCTCCGGGATCTACTTCGCCATGATCGCCATTTCCTCGATCGCCCTGGTCGTCGGCGGCATCGTCATCATGAACATCATGTTCGTCTCGGTCTCGGAAAGGACCAAGGAGATCGGCATCCGCATGGCCGTCGGGGCCCGGCGCAAGGACATCCTCTACCAGTTCCTTATCGAGTCCTCGGTCATCTCGGCGATCGGCGGGATCATCGGCATCGTCCTCGGTTTCGCCGTCGCCCGGGCCGTCTCGGCGGCCACGTCCATGCCGTCGAGCGTCGAACCGGTATCCATCGCCCTGGCGGTCGTCATGTCCTGGACGATCGGCCTGTTCTTCGGCATCTACCCCGCCAACCGGGCGGCCAAGCTCGACCCGGTCGAGGCCCTGAGGTCGGAGCTGTGAGGACCCAGATCTTCCGCGAGGTCGCCCGCATGGCCGTCGACTCCCTGCGGGCCCACAAGCTCCGCTCGTTCCTGACCATGCTGGGCATCGTCATCGGGGTCATGACCGTCATCGGCATGGTCTCGGTCATCCAGGGGCTCAACAGCTCCTTCATGTCCGAGCTCCAGGCGGCGGGGTCCGACATGATCCACATCCAGAAGTACGAGGCCGTCCAGATGGGCCAGATGTCGGAGGAGGAGCGGACCCGCAAGGACCTGACCCTGGAAGACGCCTCGGCCATCGAGCGGGAGGCGCCGCTCGTCAAGGCCGTGGCCGTCAGCGCCTTCGTCAGCGTGTTCACGCCGGTCGAGATCAAGCACCTGAGCCACAAGAGCGACACGGCCATGGTCATCGGCATGAACGACAAGTGGCCCGTGGTCATGTCCCTCTACCTGCCCCGGCTGGGGCGGTTCGTGACCGAATCCGAAGTGGCCCGCAGCGCCCGCGTGTGCGTGCTCGGCTCCGAGCTGGCCGACGCCCTGTTCCCGAACCTCAACCCCCTGGGCAAGGAGATCCGCGTCGGCCCCGAGGCCTTCACCGTCGTCGGCGTCCTCACCAAACGGGGCCAGATGTTCGGCCAGAGCCGCGACAATTTCGCCGGCATCCCCATCACCACGCTGATGAAGCACTTCAGCTACGAAAAGGACCGCCTCGAGATCATCGCCGTCCCCCGCACTGCCGGCACGATCGACGAGACGATCCAAGAGATCAGAAACGTCCTTCGCCAGCGCCGCAAGGTCCCTTTCGGCAAGCCCGACGATTTCGCCGTCATGACCCAGGACACGCTCGTCGACCTCTACAACCAGCTGACCGGGGCGGCCTACCTGGTCATGATCGTTATCTCGTCGATCGGCCTCCTCGTCGGCGGCATCGGGGTCATGAACATCATGCTCGTCTCGGTCAAGGAGCGGACCCGGGAGATCGGCATCCGCAAGGCCATCGGCGCCCGGTCCGGGGACATCCTCAAGCAGTTCCTCATCGAGGCCATGTTCCTGACCGGCAGCGGCGGGCTCATCGGCGTCTTCATCGGCTTCGGGATCGCCCTGCTCGTCCGGGCCGCGACGCCGCTTCCGGCCGCCGTCTCCCCCTGGTCGGTCATCCTGGGCCTGGCTGTGTCCATGAGCATCGGCCTGTTCTTCGGCATCTTCCCGGCCCAGAAAGCGGCCAGGATGGACCCCATCGAATCGCTCCGGTACGAATAGACCTCGGGGACACGTACCTGTGGTACGTGTCCCCCTTCTTACCCCCTTCTTACCGAAGGAACGCCTCGATCTCGGCGCGCGTCGGGGCCGAAGGCTGAGCTCCGGGGCGGGTGACGGAGATGGCCGCCGCGGCCTGGGCGAAGCGGAGGGCGTCGGCGAGGCTCATCT
>VGJC01000131.1 GCA_016867635.1 Candidatus Aminicenantota bacterium
TCTTGGCGATCTTGTCAACGATGTGGAATCGGATGAGAAGGTCGACGGCCGACTTCTGGAAGGCTTTGGCCTCCTCCCCGTGGACCGGGCGGCGTCTTTCCTCCGAACCCGCGGTCAGTCGTTCGCTGTCGCCCACGTCGCCTCCTCAAGCCCCCGCGGGCGGCATCCTGATGAGCGCCGCCGCGCAAGCTTCGCGGATCCTCTTGGTTCGGCCGAGAGCCCCCTTTTCCAGGGCCCTCGCCGCCTCGGCCGTGCCCATGCTTTCCAGCCCGGAGACGGCCGCTATGCGCATCTCCAGAGCTTGTCTGGAGGGGAACAAGGCGGAGCGAAAAAGCGTACGGCTCAGGAATTCCAGCGCCGCGGGCGAACGCGTTCGGCCCAGAAAGGCCAGCACGGCCTCTTTTTCCTTCAGGCTCTTGGCCCGGAATTCCCGGGAAGAGGCCTCGCGCACGAAGTGCTGGATCCGGGACGTTTCTTCGATCGGGCTGAGCTTCATGGCCGCTTGGATCCTCAGCTCTTCGTCCGGGTCGTTCAGGAAACCCATGAGGATCCGGTTGGCGACTTCCTGACGGGTTCGGCCGAGGGCCTGGATAGCGGTCATCCTGACGTCCCGGTTCTGGAAACTGACAAAGGACGCGAGATGGGCGACGCCCCTGTTGTCGGGCAGGCCGGCCAAGATGCCGACGATCTCGTTCGAGAGCCCGGGCCTGGTGCTGTCGGCCAAGCGGGCCAGAAGGCCGGGATCGAGGCTGCCGTGCTCGCGGAGCAATTCGAGGATCTTGTGCCGGGCCTCACCGGACGCGACGATCTCGAAAAGGTCCGCGGCCAGGGCCAGCGCCGGCGGTCCCAACAGCTTGAAGAAATCGAGGAGCGCGGCCCAGTTCACGGCCTGCTTTTTCTCGAGGAGGGTCTTGACGGCATCGAAGGTCTTGGCGCTGACGATCTTATTCAGGAAAGAATCGAGAAGGGCCGCCTTGTCCCCGTCGCCCGCCTTGAGATGGTCACGGAGCTCTTGGACCTTGGCGATGATGAGGACGGCGGTTTGAAAATCGCCGCGCTCGAGACGCTCGAGATGGTAAGCCACGAGGACATCGAGGCTTGTTCGGCAGCTCCCGGCGTCGCTCTCAAGGAAGATCAGCTCGACCATCAGATTGATGAACTCCTCTTCGGGGGACATCGTCCTGTTGGTCCGGACGAGGGTTTCGAGCTCCTGCAGCTCGCCAGCGGAAAAGGTGGGATCCATGGCCGCCGCCGGGCTCTTCCGGGCCGCCTCCCGGGGTGCCGCCGTGTCACGGGCAGCATCCGCCTGAGGTGACGCCTCCGGTCCCGTTCGGCTTTCGGCGTCCGTGCCGAGAGCCCCGATCCGGGCCTCTTCGCGGTCCTCAGGGCTGAGTTCGATCCGTCCTTGGGACAGCTTCGACGTGTCGATACGGACCTCGATCGTCTCGTGGTCCAGCTCCGCGGGCAGGTCGGGAACGGTCTGGACCGAGCGAGCATCATGGCTTTCGGCCAGGATGCGGTTCTCGAGGTATTCGTCCGGGGCATAGTACTGGATGTTGGGGAAGTCCCGTTCCCAGAGCGCGGCCACGATGTCGCTGTCCTCGGGCGGCTTCTGGGATTCGACCTTGATGAGCTCCATGAAATCGGAGATCTCCTGCTTGTCGAGCCCCTGGTAGAAGTAGAGGATATGGAGCCCGTCCTTGAAAAAGAAGAAGGGCAGGCTCTTGATGGTCAGCTCGTCCGTGTAGACGGGCCGGCCGGCGTGGGTGAACGAATACTCCTCGATCCCGACTTGGAGCTTCTGGTACGGCGCGAGGAACTCCTTGAATTTCTGATCCAGGGTGTCGACGAAGTGCCGGACCGTCGAGTGGTCGGAGGGAAAGATCTTCATGGCCGAGACGGTGTTGGCCAGGGTATGCAGGATGTCCCGGGCCTTCTCCAGACGGACCGGTTCGGTAGCGCCGCCGTCCGCGGCGGGCTGAGATCTGTCGGCTGGAGCCATCGGCCTCTCGGTCATCCCAAGATGTCTTTTAGTTTAATCAATTCCGGGCGTTCGTCAATAGCAGGGGGGGATGCAAAGCCGCCAAACCCGGGGGCGGGGACCTCAGCGGCGGCTCAGGACGCGCCGCTCGTAGGCCTCGACCTCGCGGAGCCACTCGTCGGCCGGGGGGACGCCGTTCTTCAGGCAATGGAAGTCCCACACGGCGCCGAAGGGCAGGGCCTTGAGCTCCTCGAGAAGGGAGAGCCGCGACAGGGTTTTGGCGGGCGCTTCGAGCTCCTTGAGCTTGTCATGGGGCTCGAGCAAGGCCACGAGCAGGCCTTTGAGCACGGCCCGCGCGCCCAGCACCCAGGCCCCGACGCGGTTGATGCCGGCGTCGAAATAGTCGAGCGCGATGTGGACGCGGTCGAGGAGCTGGCTGCGGACGATCTCCGCGGCCAGCTCGCGGACCTCGTCGTTGAGGAGAACGACGTGGTCGCTGTCCCAGCGGACGCCCCGGCTGACGTGGAGGAGGATCTCGCCGGAGAAGGGCAGGACGGCCGAGAGCTTGTCGGCCACGGATTCGGTGGGATGAAAGTGGCCCAGGTCCAGGCAGATCATTTTTCCCCTGGTCAGGGCGTAGCCCAGGTAGAATTCGTGGGAGCCGACGACGTAGCATTCGCTGCCGATGCCGAAGAGCTTGCTCTCCAGGGCGTCCTTCATCTGTTGGGGGCTGTACTCGACGGCGAAGATCTCGTCGAGCGACTTCAAGAGCATGGCCCGGGGGCCCCAACGGTCGGCCGGGACGTCTTTGCTGCCGTCGGGGATCCAGAGGTCGTGGAGACAGGGGGCCTGCTGCTCCCGGCCGATCGAGGCGGCGATCTTCCGGCAGCACTTGACGTGGTCCACCCAGAACTTGCGGACACCGTTGTCCCGGCTGCTCAGGGTGTTTCCCGAGGCCGCCAGGGGATGGGCGAAACAGGTCGCATTGAAGTCGATCTTGAGCTGTTCGCGGCGGGCCCAATCCTGCCAGCCGCGGAAGTGCTCCAACTCGATCCCGTTGCGGTCGACCGGCTGGCCGCCGAATTCGCCGTACATGGCGTGGAGGTTGACGCGGTGGCGCCCGGGGATCAGGGAGAAGGCCTGGTGGAGGTCGGCCCGAAGCTCGTCGACGCTGCGGGCTTTTCCCGGATAGGCCCCGGTCACCTGGAGACCGCTCCCGGCCAGGCCGGCGGCGTTCTTCTCGAAGCCGCCGACGTCGTCCCCCTGCCAGCAGTGCAGGGACAGGGCAATCTGCCGCAGGCGGTCGAGGGCGTTATCGGTGTCGACGCCCCGCTCGGCGTACTTGTCCCGGCTCGCGGAATACGCGGCCTCGATAGCGGCGGAACCCATCTTCAACCCTCCACGAAGGAACGGCATGGTTATATCGCTCCTCTCTCCGTTCTGTCAAGCGCCCCGAGGATCCCGAGGGATCGTGCGTAGGCATCCTCCCAACCCGGCTTGCCGGCCGGCTCGTAGCTCCGGATCGCGAACGACCCTCTCACGATCTCCCGGACGCCCGAGGGCGAGGCCACGAGACCCAGGGCCATGGCCTGGACGAGGATGTTGCCGACAGCCGTGGCCTCGGCCGGGCCGGCCAGGACCCGAAGTCCGGTCGCCTCGGCCGTGAACCGGCAGAGGAGGTCGTTGCGTGAGCCTCCTCCGATAATGTGAACGGCTTCGACGGGGCGGCCCCGGATGACCCTGAGCCGATCGATGACCAGGCGGCACTTGAGGGCTAGGCTCTCGAGGATGGAGCGGACCATCGAGGCCCTCGACTCGGGCGCCTTCTGACCGGTCGCCCGGCAGAACTCGCGGATGGCCTGCGGCATGTCCGGGGGGTTGAGGAAAGTCGGGCTGTCGGGATCGATGAGCGCCTGGAAGGGGGGGGCCTCGGCTGCGGCCCGGGCCAGCTCTTCGTAGCTCACAGGCCCGTCCTTTTCCCAGGCCCGGCGACAGCCCTGGACGAGCCAGAGCCCGGTGACGTTCTTCAAGAAGCGGGTCGTGCCCCCGACCCCGCCCTCGTTCGTAAAATTCGCGGCCAGGGCCTCGGGGGTCATGATCGGCGCGCTCTCCTCGGTGCCGACGAGCGACCAGGTGCCGGAGCTGATGTAGGCCCAGTCCTCGCCCCGCGCGGGGACCGCGGCGACGGCCGCCGCCGTATCATGGCTCGCCGTGGCGATGACGGGCACGCCGGCCAGCCCGGTCTCGGCGGCCATCCCGGCGGAAAGCGGGCCGAGCACGGTCCCCGGCTCGATGATCGGCTGGAGGAGCCTTTTCGAAAAACCCATGGCCTGGAACAGCCCCGGTATCCACGTCCGGTTCCGGGGATCGAGGATCTGGGAGGTCGAAGCGATGGTCGCCTCCGCCGCCTTCCTGCCGGTCAGCAGGAAGTTGAACAGGTCGGGCATGAACAGGAGGTCGGCCGCGGCGTCGAGCTCGGGCGAGCGCTCGCGGACCATGGCGTAGATCTGGAACAGCGTGTTGAAGGGCATGAACTGGACGCCCGTCGCCGCGTAGAGCGCTTGCGGCGGAACGAGCTTGAAGTAGTCCTCCATAGCCCCGAGGATGCGGTGGTCGCGATAGCAGAAGGGAAGACCGACAAGACCGCCGTCATGGCCCAGAAGCCCGAAGTCCACGCCCCAGGTGTCGACGCCGAGCCCGGCGAGCCCTCCGGGAACAAGGGCCGCCGCGTCGCGCATGGCCGCCTTCAGCTCTTCGAGCAGAGCGGGGACGTTCCAATGGATGTGCCCGGCTCTGGACAGGGGCGTGTTCGGGAAGCGGCGGATCTCGCGGACCGAGAGATGACCGCCGTCGAGCGTGCCCAGCAGGGCCCGGCCGCTTTCCGCGCCGAGATCGAAGGCCAGGAAGTCGTGATGGTTCTTGGTCTTCTCCACGTCCTGTCCTCGTAGCCTTTTATATTCCGAACCGGGGCCCGGTTCAAGCCCGCTTTTGAAATGCCCGCCCGTTTGGCCTAATATAGTACCCGACAACGGCCGCCGCCGGTCTCTCAGGAGCAGGAACGTCCATGGACCTCGACGACAAGCTGAACCAGTTGCGCCGCGAGCGCGACGCCCGGACCCGGGCCCAGAAGATCCGAACGACCTGGGAGAAGATCGACGGCGAGGACGGGCTGTCGGTCAAGCAGAAGCTCGAGCGCCTGATCTCCCTGACCGACAAGGGGCCGGGGATGGCCGGCCGGCGGGAGCCGCGACCGACGGCGAAGTCGCGCCGCGAGCCCGTCCAGGTCATCGAGAACTCCTACGTGCTGGGAGCGCGGTACGGGCAGATCCCGATCTCCATGGGCCTGCAGATCCCCGGATCGATCCTCAGCTTCCTCAGCCGCGACGGCGAGTTCGCGGCGCTCGACCTTTCGACCGCCGTGTTCATCGACCTCGAGACGACGGGGCTCGCCGGCGGGACGGGCACGGTGCCTTTCCTCGTCGGCCTGGCTTACTACCGGGACGAGCGCTTCAAGGTCACCCAGTTCTTCCTCGACGACATGGGCGAGGAAGGCCGGCTCCTCGAGGAGCTCGCGCGGTTCGTCGCCGAGATGGGATTCAAGTCCGTGGTCAGCTACAACGGCAAGGCCTTCGACCTGCCGCTCATCGACACCCGGTTCGCTCTTCACCGGACGCCGAGCCCTTTCGGCGGGCTGCCTCACCTCGATTTCCTGTTCTCGGCCCGCAGCCTCTGGAAGCACAAGTACGACAGCTGCAAGCTCTTCAACCTGGCCCAGCAGATCGTCCAGGCATCGCGCTCAGAGGACATCCCGGGGGCCGAGGTCCCGCTGCGCTATTTCCAGTACATCCGGGGCGGCGATTTCTCGCTCATCGAGCCCATCCTCTATCACAACCAGGAGGACTTGCTGTCGCTCCTGGGCGTCATCGTCGCCGGGGCGGTCCTTGTCGAAAGGAACCGCGAGGCCGCCGAGAGGGGAGAGACCGACGCCATGGACCTCTTCGGAGTGGCCAAGCTTTTCGAGAGAGCCGGGGACACGACGACCTCGACGGCCCTGCTCGAGAAGGCCCTGGCCGGAGGCCTGACGTCCGAGGTCTCCCACCTGGCCCGGAAAAAGCTCTCCGGCCACTTCAAGAGGAACAAGGACTGGGACAAGGCCCTGGGATTCTGGCAGGAGATGGCGGCGGGGGACGAATTCGACTGTTTCCGCGAGCTGGCCATGTATTTCGAGCACAAAGCCAAGGATTACGGCGAGGCCATCCGATTCGCGACCGAGGGCTTGGCCGTCTCGAAAGGAAGGTCGCCGGCCGCGGAAAGGGATTTCGAGAAACGCCTCGACCGCCTCCGGGGGAAGATGGCCAAGGCCAAGGGGGCGCCGGGTCGATGAGGGCCATGGTCCTCGGCTCGCCCCGGCCCGCGGCCGAGTCCCCGTTGGAGAAGCGCGACATCCCGGTCCCCGAGCCCGGAGCTGAGGACATCCTGGTCCGAGTCCGGTGCTGCGGAGTGTGCCACACAGACCTCCACGAGGTCGAAGGCGAGCTCCCGGAAGTCAAGCTGCCTCTCGTCCCCGGGCATGAGGTCGTCGGGGTCGTGGAGAGGGCAGGGGAGAGGGCCGAGAGGTTCGAGACCGGGCAAAGGATCGGCGCGGCCTGGTTGCGTTGTGCGTGCGGCCGATGCCGGTTCTGCCTCAACGGCCGGGAGAACCTCTGCGAGACGGCCCGGTTCAACGGCTATCACGCCGACGGCGGCTACGCGGAATATATGGTCCTGCCGGAGAAATTCGCTTATGCCCTTCCGGGCGCGTTCAGCGACGCGGA
>VGJC01000132.1 GCA_016867635.1 Candidatus Aminicenantota bacterium
TCCCCGTCGACCGTCATGACGACTTGGTTGACCGAGTTGTTGAGGAGCTCGTCCTTGTGATCGCGCCGGTCGCCGAATTCCCGAAGGACCTTGCCGTCGATGTCGATGACCTTGACCAGCTTCGGCAGCTCGGCCTTCTTGTCGGGCTCGTCGGGCGTGAATCTCATCTGGAACCGGGCCGGGCCCATGACCAGCTCGCCGGGCCTGCCGCAGAAGACATCCCCGGCCATGCCCTCCAGGAAGCGAATGGTCTTGTGGTCCTTGCCGTCGGGCGTCAGGACCTGGACGCGGTTGTTGTGGGGGTCGGAGACATAGAGATATCCCTCGGCGTCGATGTCGAGCCTCGACGGGTAAAGGAACTCGCCCGGGCCCTGGCCCTGCCGACCCATGGTGGCCAAGAACTTGCCGTCGGGGCCGAACTTCTGGATGCGGTGGTTGCCGGAATCCAGGACGTAGATGTTGCCGGCGTCGTCGACGGCGATGTTCGCCGGCATGTAGAAGGCCAGGTTCTCGTCGGCCGTATCCACGTCGCCCAGCGCGCGGACGGGCTCGAGGACGACTTGGGGCGTTTTGCCCCAGGCCCCGGGGCCGGTATTGTGGACGAGGCGCACGCCGTCGACGGTCTCGATCTTCTGTCCCGCGAAAACGAGGAAGGCCAGGATCATGACGGCGACGACGACCAATAGGGCCTTGATGATGTTCATGTGGTCTTCTCCCTCAGCTTATAACCGAAATCGTCCCGAACGCGTTGCGGATCCAAGTGTTTTCCTCGGGCCCGCCGGGCCGTCCCTGCCTCTCGGGCGTCGGTCCGCTCAGCCCTTGGTGACGCGGACGGCCTTGCGCCGCAACTCCCAGGTCATGATGTATTTCTGCTTGCCGCCCAGGTCCTCGAGGAACTCCCGGAATTCCGCCGGAACTTCCTGCATGAGGTCCTTGCGGCCCTTGAGCTCCTCGGGCACCCCTTCAGGGGTCTGGCTCTTGTCGAACTTGCCCGTGATCTCCACGGGCTCGTCGATGCCTGTCGTGCCGCCGGGGCTTTCTCCGCGCGCCTCGTCGACGGGCTTGACCTTGATCTCGACCTCGTCCCGCCCCTGGATGGAGATGCCTTGGACGTCGATCTTCCCCCACAGGCGGTAGATCCCCTTGTTCGTGTCGACGATGAAGTCGAGGTCGCACTCGCCCTTCGACAAACTTCTGCCCCTTGATGAGGCGCCCTGCCTCGACGTCCCTTCGATCCGGCGCCCCTCGCGCTCCATCATGAACAGCGTGGCCTCGAGCGTCTCCTTGAACGAAAGAAGGCGGGCCTCGTCGACGGCGTAGCGGAACCGCCCTCCGGCGTCCGCCTCGCGCTTGAGCTTGAACCGGACGCCCCAGTTCTTGGAGATGTCGTACTCTCCGCCGGGGGTCAGGGCGGCCAGGAGCGACTCCTTCTCGCCGGCCTGCATGGTCTCCGACATGGTTAGCGTCCCCTCCCATCCGCACTGGTTCTCGATCTCGAGGAGCATCGAGCCTTTCTTGGTCTCGCTGAGGGGGATGACCGATTCGTAACGGATCTCGCATGAGTTGTACACGGTGATGACGTCGGAGTTGTCCTCGCCATCCGGCAGCCTATACTCGATCTGGACCCGGCTTCGCCGGTCCCCGATCTCCTGGGAGTGGATCGTGAAAACCCGGGCTTTCGGGTCTTCATCGACAGCGCTCCCGTTCTCGATCTTTCCCCTTTCCGCCCGGACAACGATCCGGACATGATGGTCATAGACCATCTCGCCCATGGCGCTCAGCTTTTCGGCGGCTGCCTGGAACGAGCTGAGGTTGATCCACACAGGGTCGCTCCGGGTCCCCTGGTCGCACCAGTAGGGGGTGTCGTCCAGCGTCACATCGACGGGGACCTGTTCGCAGGCCGTCAATGTCTCGTTGATCTTGGCGGCGCTCACTTCGGCGGCCATCAGCGGCCCGTGGGCGGCGAGATCATGGCCCTGGGCCCAGGTGGCCCAGGTCAGCAGGCGCGAGCCGTGGTAATGAGCGCGGAAGGCCCGGTCGTAGGTGCCCTGGTTGCCGGTTCCGGAACCCGTCCGGCCGCCGTTGAAGCCCAGGATGACGATCAGAAGGGACAGGGGCCGCCCCGACTTTTCGTCGACGAACTTATGAAAGGTCGCCGTCAGGGAGTATTCGGGGCTCTGCTTGGTGTCGAGCCGAAGGCGCGAGGCGGAGAAGACGGAGCCGAGATTTTCGAGGAACGCGGCCCGGTTGAATGAAGGGTCTTTGACGTCCTCGATCTTGAACGTATGTCCCCAGCGCTCCACGACCGAGCCCGCCGGGGCCGGCGCGTACCCGTAGGCCCAGACCTCGCAGTTGCGCGGGCAGTCCGAGGTCGCCGCGGCGATGCGGCCCGGGCCGGCAGCCGCGAAGAGGACCGTCGCGGCCAGAACGACAAGGGGGCGTCGGGCGCCAGGCTTGCTCATGGGTCCCTCCTCCGTCGAAGCTTCCTTGTACCGAGAAGCATAGGACGGGATGCCGGAACGTGTCAACCTGATCTGTTGTACAGCTTCACCCTCCGTGCCTTGCATCTGCAGCCGCCTCGACCCGCGAATAGACCAGGTCAAGAGGCCCGGCCGGACCGAACGGGGCGATGAGGCGAAATCCCCTTGCCAATGGCCGCCAAGGGGGATGGACGGCCCCGCGGGCGGGCCCTAGGATGGCGGGCAGATCAAGGAATGGAGGTTCTCATGAAGAGGCTCGTTACGATCGTCTTGGCATCGCTTCTCATCGCGGCGCACATCCCCGCTGAAGCAACAGCAGGCGCGGTCTTTGAGGATACGGAGGTCACCGGTCAGGCAAGCACGACTAACGAAGAGCTGACCGGCTTCCGGGTCGGCCGGAAGACGACAGGCAGCACGATCGTCGCCCCCTACAGCGGCTCGAGCTTCGACGTGTCCACGCCGGAGGGCCCGCCGCCCGACGATTTCCAGGACCTGACGGGCCCGGCCTTCGGCGTCTTCTTCGCCTACAACCTCGGCGGCCCCGTCTGGCTCCAGACCGAGCTCTTCTATTCCCGCCGCGGCTCGAGGATCGAGGAGGCCGAGGCGGAATACGCGTATAAGCTCGATTATCTGGAGGTGCCCCTGCTGCTGAGGCTCGTCCCCCTGAAGGGCGCCGTCAGCCCGGTGCTCCTCGGCGGCCCCTACGGCTCGCTCCTCTTGAAAGCCCGCGGCGTCGCGACCATCGAGGGCCGGAGCGAGGCGGAGGACATCAAGGAGCTTTTCAAGAGCGCGGATTACGGCCTCAAGCTCGGGGCCGGAATGCAGTTCCGGGCGGGGCGCCTCCTCCTGTTGGTCGAAGGCCGCTACACGCACGGGCTGGCCGACATCGCCAAGGAGCTCGAAGAGGGCTCGGTCAGGAACAGGGGCCTGGCCCTGTTGCTCGGCGTCGGCTTCTGAGCCTGCGCCTGGCCCTAGAACATATACGCGAACTTCATGAACAGCGTGTCGGTCCGCTCTCCGGCGACCCCGAAGACGGTCGAGCCGCGCTGGTAGGCGAGCTGGACGAGGCCGAAGGGCGGTTGGAAGCGGTAGACGAAGAGCAGTTGGACGCTCGTCTTGTCGATGGCCGAGTTGACCTGGCCGTAGAACTTGAGGAACAGGTCCGGCGTGAAATGGTGCGTCGCCCGCAGGGAGTGGATCCAGGTGCTCTCCTCCTCGGGATCGGGATCGAAGATCAGGCGTGTCAAACCATATTCTAGGGACAGATCCCGGGTCAGCTTGTGATTGACGGAGCCCTCGACGAGGTCGAAGTCGAGGCCGAAGTTGCGCCCGAACGCGTAGGAGAGGCGGGCCGATCGCCATTCCCTGGTGTTGTAGCCCAGCGTGAGCTCGGTTTCGCGGTTGCGGAACTCCGCTTCGAACAGCTTGTACTCCTCGGCGTGGTCGACCTCGAGGGACAGCTTGTTGCGGAAGTCGAGCTCCAATCCCTGGTCGATCTGCCAGGACCGCAGGACGCCGTTCATCCCCCAGTAGATGTTGTAGTTCGAGCCGTACTCGACGCGCTCGAGGAATCCCCGCTTGATCCACAAGGTCTTGGACAGGGCCGAGTCGAGCTCGCGCCGGTTGTCGTCGCGGACGAAGCCGACGGCGTTGGCGTTGTCTCCGAAGAACTCGCCGAGCTGGGTGTAGCGGACGTGGAAGTGGAAGGTGGCCGTATCGATCGTCGGCCGGAGGAAGAAGGCGACGTTGCCCGCCTTGGCCTCCCCGTAGCTCACGGCCAGCTGCCCGGTGAAGCGGAAGGCGTCCGTGAAGTTGAGGGACGTGTCGATGCCGGCGGTGCCCGCGTTGCGGCCGCCGGCGAGCTTGTTGGCGGCCAGGAACCCGATGGACGAGTCCTTGAGGAAGTCGGTCTTCAGCCGGAAGACGGAGAAGTTGGCCGAACCGGCGCCCGTCTCCTCGTTCGGCTTGGTCTGGGCGCTCAATCCCGAGAACTCGAGGCCGCCGGCCTTGCCGTAGACCTTGACCCCGCCGTGGATGTCGCCGATGCGACGCGAGTAGAACAGCTGGATGCGCTGGCGGTAGATCTCCGAGCCTTCGAGGAAGAAGTTCCTCTTCTCGGGCAGGCTGAGGGCGAAGCGGGTCAGGTTGACCTGCTCCTGGTCGGCCTCGACGGTGGCGAAGTCGGGGTTGAGGGTCAGGTCGCCCGACACGGTCTGGCTGAACGCGTACCGGGCGTCAAGCCCGGCCGAGGCCCCGGCGTCGCGCCAATCCTCGAGCCGGCCGGTGACGTGAGGGACGACCTGGAGCGCCTTGGAAGCCTTCTCGAGTTCGAGGCCCGTGAGCCGCCCGAACTGGGAGACCCGGTAGGGCGAGTCCACGCGGCCCTGCCAGAAGCTGGACTCGAGCCGGCGCGGGAAGATCCGTCCCAGGCCGAGGCCCCAGGCCCTGTCCCGGCCCGGCCGGTACTTGAGACAGGAGAGCTCGATGGCCAGCTCCGCGGTCCAGCCCGCCTCCGTGCGGCGGGCCGCCGATCTCCAGATGCCGTCCCAGGTCGAATCCTGGGTCGTTCCGTTGTCCGTGAACCGACCGTCGAACTGGGCCCCGAGGAGGTTGGTCAGGAAGAAGTAACAGGACCGCCGGTCGTGGTGAGTATCGAGGCAGACCACGACGGAGTCGTCCTCCCGGAGATCGGAGTCCCGCTTCGAGAGGCTGGCGGCGATCCTGCCCGGTTCGGGGTCGAAGTTCTCGAAGCCGATGTAGACGGCCCTATCGTCATAGAGGACGCGGACGACGGTCCGGACGGTGGCCGGCGCCCCGCGGTCGGGCGCGAACTGGACGAAATCGGTGAGCGCCGGGGCCTTGGCCCAGGCAGGCTCGTCGAGGACGCCGTCGATGCGGATAAGCTCGTCGATCTTGAGGGCGGAGGCCTCGCGAACGGGTTGGGCGTTCGCCGGGGGCGCAATAAGAAGGAAGAGGGGGGCCAGGAAGAGCGGGAGAACGGCGCGCGCGGGCCTCACAAGCTGGGATTGTAGAGGTGGCGCCCCGGGTTGTCAAACCCGGGGCGCCCCCCCTCGAGTTTCGCCGCCGGCCCGAGGGGCTAGAACACGTAGCCCAGGGTCAGGCCGATCAGGTTGCACGAGAAGAGCGGCTGGGTGTCCACGAGGATGTACGTGGTGAGCTTGAAATGCTTCGCGCGGTAGTCGATGGCGATCTTGGGTACGAGGTCGCCCGTTTCGACTTCACCATCCCAGAAGGCCACAGGCAGGACCACCCCGCCTCCGATGGCGACCTTTCCCGTGGTGAAACTCAGCAGCATTCCGGGATAGAGCAGGAAAGGATCGAAATGGATTTCTTTGTCGGTGATGACCATGGCTTCGGCGCTGATCATGAAGTTCCGGGCGATGCGGACGTCGATCTGCGGGGAGAACGTGAACAGGACATCGGAAAACGTGCCGCACGAGCCGGCGTCGGTCATGGCCCCGAGGTTCAGGCTGAGATCGACCTTCTTGTCCTGGGCATTGAGAGGCTGGAGAGCCGCCCCAACCGTCAGCCCGACCGCCAATACCCCCAAAATGACCTTTTTCATAGGTCCCTCCCGTTGTGGAATCTTAGCCCTCGTCGAGGGCGTACACAATATGGGGTAGAGGCGAAGCCGACTTGTCAGGGCTTCGTCAAAGCTTTGTCAAGAAACCGTCAAGACGTGATCCCCTACTTAGAAGGGTCGATTTCGAACCCGCTGCCGAAAGCCCTCTCCTCGAGCGGGCTGTCGAGCTGGCCTTCCGATATCGGACGACGGTTTGCGACAGCTGTTTCGTCGCCCTCGCCGACATCCCGGGCGTGGCCCTGGTCACCGCCGACGAGAAGCTCATCGCAACGGCCGGGAAGCGTGCCGGGATCGTCCGGCTTTCGGAAGCCGCGGCCCTGTGACCCGAGGGCGCCTCAGCGGAATCGCCGAAGGAGCCGGCCGGTCGAGGTCACCAGGGCGAAACCGAAGGCGAGATTGAAAAGCCGTGGCGCTTACCGCAGGGCCTCGGCAAGCCTGGCCCTGGCGACCGCTTCGTCCGGTTCGCCGAGGACGAGCGCCGCGAACCGGCCCTCCGAGCGGAACAGGAACCAGCGGCCGATCTGGTTTTGTCCTTCGATCGTGTCCCCGTCGCGGCGGACGTCGCGGAGATAATCGCGGAAAACTATAGAGACGCTCTCCGCGAGATCCGGCGGGACGCCCGGTGGCG
>VGJC01000133.1 GCA_016867635.1 Candidatus Aminicenantota bacterium
GGATGGACCTCCCAGGCCCCGTGGGGAAGCTCGCGGTGGGGCTTGTCCTCGTTGACCCTCACCCACTTCTCCCCCATCGCCAGCGCATAGACGAGCGGGCCGCGCTCGACGGACAGGCCGCCGTTGTAGCGCGACGCGATCGCGGCCGTCATCGGCAGGCGCAAGCGAACTTCGTCGCCGTCGTTCCAAACGCGGTCGATCCTATGGAATGTTCCCGGCCGCGGGTTCCCGGCCCTATCGCCCGCGACATCGAGGGAGGCGCCCTCCGCCCAAGCCGGGATACGGAGGCGGAGCGGGAAACGCGCGGGAGCAGACGCCTTGATCCGGAAAAGCAATTCTTCGCGAAAAGGATAATCGGTCTCGAGCTCGACCCCGACCTGCCCGCCGCCGGCCTCGAACGAGACCGCGCTCGGGGCGTAGGCCGCCGCGACCAGCCCGCCGTCCGGGCTCCTCATCCACAGGTGGGCGGCGAACTTCGGCCAGCCCTGATGCATGTTGGCCGTGCAGCAGCCGTAGTTCGGCTCGAGGCCGTAGATGTTGGATTCGGGGCCGTTGGTCGTCCACATATGGTCGGGATTGACGGTGCATCGGACCTGGTTCGTCTGCTGGTCGTACTGGTGGGCCCACATGTCCGGCGAGAACGTGGCCGGCAGGGCGTTGAAGGCGACTTTCTCCAGGCGGTCGGCGAAGGCCGGATCGCCCAAGACCGCGATGAGATGCTCCAGCGAGTACATGAACTCGACGACGGCGCACAGCTCGGTCCCTTGGAGAGGGTTCTTCCCGGCCAGGCATTCGTCCCCGCTGAACATCCCGTTGGCCTGCCCGTGATAACGATCGAGAAGGGCCATCATCGCCGCGGGGAAGCGGCGGTCCTCGTCGGTGCCGCTCACCCTCCACCACAGGGCGCCGGCCTTGGCGGCCATGCCGGTGTTGACGACGTGCTTGGCCCACTTCCATAGGCCGCGCCTCGGAGTAGGCACGGTGACGTCCTCGCCCTCGTAGAATGCCCGGTAATCGAAACCCTGGTCGTGGAGCTTTCTCGCCAAGTCGAGGACCCACGACTCGCCGGTTCGCTCGTAGAGGAGGAACGCCGGGATGAGGGCCTCGAACCAGCGATAGCGGCCCCAATTGAAGAGCGGCTGTTTGTCGAGATGCGCGTTCATGGCCCGCAGGCTGCGCTCGACGGCCCGCAGGGCCCGCTCGTCCCCGGTCACGGCGTAGTATTCGGCCAGGACCTTATCGACGAGATGGATGGCCCACAGGTCGTACGGCTTGACCCCGGGCGCGTCCCAGTTCTCGGGGAACGGGCTGAACCAGCCGTCCCCGCGCTGGCGGGCCAGGATCTCGTCGATGAACCGCCGGACCTTGCCCTTGAGCCGGTCGTCGTCGAGGAGCCAGGCCAGGGGCACGACACCGTCGAGCCAGTACGGGGCCCGCTCCCAGCCCTCGGCGTCGCCGCCGATCCACTGGCTGCGGGCGACATCGGGCCAGAACTCGTCGAGGTGGCCGCTGAGCCCGTCGGCCTGGATGCGGAGCTGGCGGAGGAGCCAGCCCCGGGGCTTGATCGAGGTCAGCGGGAGAGGCCTGAAGGCCGGCTCCCGGAGCCCGGAGCCGGCCGCGGAACGGGAAGCGGATGGCGCGCCGGCGCGGGTCGTTTCGCGGTTGCACGCCCCGTTCATCACGGGAGCGGCCACCGCCGCGGCCCCCATCGTCGCGTAGGCCAGGAAATCCCGGCGGTTGATCGTGTCCATGGAATATCCCTCCGTCTTCTTCCCGTCACGTCCCGTTTTCTGTCTCCGACTCGAGGATGAGCTCCGCGGCCTCGCGGATGCCGGCGACGACCGCCGTGCCTTCGGCGATCCCTTCAAGATGCTTCAGCCCGTGGCCGGAGAGGACGTAGATACCCGTGGCTCCGCCGGCCCTGGCGAATTCGACGTCGTGGGGATGATCGCCGATGGCAAAGGAGCGCCGCAGGTCGACCCCATGATCGTGTTCCGCCCTGTGGAGAAAGAGGGGGCTCGGCTTCATGCAGCGGCAGCCGTCGCGGCGCTCGTGAGGGCAGACATAGGCGGCGACGATCTCGATGCCGGCCTCGGACAAGCGGGAGAGGATATGGGCGTTGACCCGCTCGACATCCTGAGTCGTGATGGCCCCCTTGGCCACACCGGACTGATTGGTGACGATGAACAGGCCGAAGCGCTCACCCAGGCGGCGAAGCGCCGGGATCGTACCCTCAAAGAACTCGACCTGGGACGGGTCGGAGAGGTCCCCGCGGTCCTCGATGATGGTCCCGTCCCGGTCCAGGAAAACGGCCGGGCGAGGGGGACTTATTTTCTCGCTCATGGCGCGGGATCGGAGCCATTTTGGCGTATCCATGCCGCCTCCTCGAAGTGATTATAACATGGACCGCCGCGAAGAGGTCCCGAACCTCGGCGCCACGATGTTCGCGCCCTATGCCCGGATCGTGCCGATGCATATGACGATCATCCTCGGCGGCTTCGTCGGCATGAATGGAAAAAATAAAAAAAAGACTTGACAAACACACTACCTTGTATTACATTGTATTTGGTTATAAACATGGAAAACAAGATCACCCAGTTGAGAAAAGGGATCCTGGAGCTGGCCATCCTGGGTTGCCTGTCCAAGGAACGCCACTACGGGTACTCGCTGGTCAAGACCATTTCCGGTGACACGGAGATCGACCTCACCGAAGGGACGATCTACCCCATTCTCGGCCGGCTGGCCAAGGAAGGCCTGGTCCAGACGGAGTGGGTCGAGTCCAGCCAGGGGCCTCCCCGCAAGTACTACACGCTGACCCTCAAGGGCGAGGAATCCTTCCGCGTCCTCGAGCAAGAGTTCCGGAAGCTGGCGGCGATCGTCGCCAACGCTCAGAGCGCCCCGGACAGGCGAGCCAGGGACGCCGGCGATGCCCATCCCGTCCTTTCCGTGACCAAGGAGACGAACAATGGCTAACGGTTTCAGCGGGCCCGTCGCCCAGATCGTCGACAATTACCTGGAGCGGCTGAAGAAAGGCCTCAAGGGGATCGCCGTCAAGGACCAGGACGAGCTGGTCAAGGAGATCCACTCCCACATCTACGAATCCTTCCGCGGCGACCCGACCGAGGACGAGGTCGCCCGGATCCTCAAGGTCCTCGACAAGCTGGGCGAGCCGGCGACGGTCATCTCGGCGCGCATGCCGGAGGTGATGGTCACTCTCGGCAAGAAGAAAAAGCTGCCTTTTCTGATCCTGGCCGGCCTTCTTATCGCCATTTTCGCTCTCCCGCTCGGCACGAGCGCGCTGGGAGTGGCCGTCGGCCTCATCATCGGCGTCCTAGCCCTGGTCCTGTCTTTCTACATCGTGGCCTTCGCCCTGATCCTGACCGGGTGGCTGAGCGCGGTCATCATGACCATCCGCCTCTTCAGCCCGGAATTCCTCGAGCCATATATGGATATTTATCCTTTGGTTCCGGACCCGACGTTCAACACGGTCATCTACATCCTCGGCGCGCTGCTCATCGCCGCGATCGGCCTCGGGATGCTCTGGCTGGGGACGAGGATGATGCGCGGCATCCGGTTCGTTTTCCGGCTGCTTTTCGAGAAGCTCAGGAGCTGGCGGAAGAAGTCCGCCGCGCCCGCCCCGTCTCCCGCCTCCTAGGCGTCGGGCTAGCGCTCGTCGTAATCGCCTTCGAACGGACGGCGTGATGCCCTAAGATCGGGGAACGGGTATCATGTCCCCCTTTTAGGTCGGGATTCGTTGACAGCCCGGCCCGCCGCTGTTATTATCGGACGCTTCCATGAACAGGATCTACGAGAGCATGCTCGAGGGCATCGGGGGAACGCCGCTCATCCGCCTGAGCTCCTATTCCGAAGAGAGCGGCTGCGGGATCTTCGCCAAGCTCGAATTCGCCAACCCCATGGGCAGCATCAAAGACCGGATCGCTAAGCACATGGTCGAGGCCGCCGAGAGGGACGGCCGGATCAAGCCCGGCGCCACGATCGTCGACAATTCCTCGGGGAACACCGCCCTCGGCCTGGCCATGGTCTGCGCCCTCAAGGGCTACAAGCTCAAGATCGTCATCCGCGACACTCTCAGCCCGGAGAAGATCAAGTTCCTCAAGGCCCTCGGCGTCGAGCTGGTCTATGCCGACACCAGCCTGCCGCCCGAGTCGCCGCGGAGCTACAACAACCTGGCCCCTCAAGTGGCCGCGGAGACGCCGGGCGGCTTCTACCTCGACCAGCACAACAACCGGGAGAACAACGCCGCCCACACCCTGACGACGGGCCCCGAGATCTGGCGCCAGATGGAGGGCCGGATCGACGTCTTCATCGCCGGGATCGGGACCGGGGGCACGATCTCGGGCGTCGCCCGCTTCCTCAAGGAAAAGGACCCCCGCATCAAGGTCGTCGGCATCGATCCCGCGGGCTCGATCTTCTACGACTACTTCCACTCCAAGACGCTCGTCAGGCCCTCCCCCTACCTCATGGAAGGCCTGGGCGACGAGTTCCTCATCGGCTGCGTCGAATTCGACCTCATCGACGACATCTTGAGGATCGACGACCGGACGGCGTTCCGGATGACCAAGGAGCTGGCCCGCCGCGAGGCGATCTTCGCCGGGGGCTCGAGCGGAGCGGCCCTCTGGGGGGCCCTCGAAGTCGCCAAACGAACCGGCCCCGGAGCGCGGATCGCGACCATCTTCGCCGACTCGGCCAACCGCTACCTCAGCACGATCTACAGCGACGCCTGGCTCACGGAAAAGGGGATGATCTAGGGACCGGGCGAAGCGGCCCGACGCGGACCCGCTAGCTCAAGTCGGCGAGGCTCGTTTCGAGCAGGGCGATCTCGCGACGGGCGGCCTCGAGGCGGCGGCGCTCCTCGGCGACGACCTCGGGCGGGGCCTTCTCGACGAAGCGCGGATTGTCGATCTTCTTTTCGATATGTTCGAGGTCCTTGCGCCACTTCTTGAGCCCGGCCTCGAGCCTCGACCTCTCGGCGTCGACGTCGATGACATCGAGGAGAAAGATCTCCATCCCCAGATGGACGACCTTGGCCGCGGTCTTCGGCCTATCGAACGCGGCCCGGACCTCGAGTCCGGTCAGGGCCGCGAGATGGGAGATCCCGGGCGCCGTACGGCCGAGTGCCGCGGCTTCGTCCCCGGACGCTTTGACGACCGCGGCGATCCTGCGCGAGGGCGGGCAGCCGGCCGTCGACCGCCAGTTCCGGACGGCCCGGACGACCCCTTGGAGCAGGTCCATGTCGGACCCGGCCTTTTCATCCTCCCAGTCCGGGCGCGCAACGGGCCAGGGCGCGGCGATGAGCGGCCCGCCGCAGAGAAGCTCCTCGTCCACTCCCCGTCGCGGCCGGATGCCGCCCAGGCTTTCCCAGAGAGCCTCGCTGATGAAGGGCACGAAGGGGTGGATGAGCCGCAGGACCTGGTCGAGGACGAAGGCCAGTACGGCCCCGGCCCGGGGATCGGCGGCCTCCTGCCTGAGCCGCGGCTTGACCAGCTCCAGGTACCAGTCGCAGAACTCGCCCCAGAAGAACTCCCGGGCCGCGCCGAGCGCCTGGGACGGATTGTAGTCCTCGAGAGCGGCGGTCACGGACAGGACGGCCCGCCGCAGCCGGGCCAGGGCCCAGCGGTCCTCGGGCTCGAGCTCGTCGAAGCGGAAGAGCCGGAAATCCCCGGCCGTCTCCTCTTCCAAGCTCACCAAGGCGAACCGGGCCGCGTTCCAGAGCTTGGTGCAGAAGGCCCGGCCGACCTCGAAGCGCTCGCTGATGATCTTGGCCACGGGCAGATCGGGGATGGTCCCCAGGACGTCGAACTCCTGGCCCGTCTCGGGGTCCACATAGGTGAAGACGGTCCGGCCGTGGCGGGCCGTGGTCAAGTCGACGAGCTTCCCGGTGAACGGGCTGACCGCCTGGACGGGCAGGCGGATGTCCTGGGTCCCGGTCTGCATGTCGCAGAGGACGTAGCGCATGGCGTCGGCGCCGTATTTCTCGATGATGTCCGCGGGGTCGATGCCGTTGCCCTTGCTCTTCGACATCCGCTCGCCCTTGCCGTCCTGGATGTTGGCGTGGATGAAACAATCGGTGAACGGGACGTCGCCCAAAAGGTAGAGGCCCATGAGCTGCATGCGGGCCACCCACAGGGTGATGATGTCCCGGCCGGTCACCAGGCACGAGCCGGGATAGTAATAATCCAGGCAGTCCGCCGAGCCTCCAGCCGAGCCCAGCCCGGGCTTGCCCGGCCCGACTTCGGCCGTCTCGGGGTCGGGCCAGCCGAGGGTCGAGAACGGCCACAGGGCGGAGCTGAACCAGGTGTCGAGAACGTCGGGGTCCCGGGCGAGGCCGAGCTTCTCGAGCGCCACCGCCCAGGACTTCTCGGCCGCCGGGTCCCTCAGGCAGACGAGAAGGTCGAAGCGGCCTTCGTTCGGTAGGTCCGCTTCGCGGGGCGGCAGGAGCGCTCCTTCCGAGTCGGCGACCCAGACGAAGAGCTCCTCGCTCGGGGCCTGGGGCATTTTATTGAGGACGTCGCCGAGGGCTTTCCGGTCGAAGCTCCCGTGCCAGATCGGGATGCGGTGCCCCCACCAGAGCTGGCGGCTGATGCACCAGTCGCGCTTCTCGCCGAGCCAGCTGACGTAGGTGCCGCGGTAGCGCTCGGGATCGGGGTGGAACTCGAGGCGCCGGCTGGAGGGCGAGCGGT
>VGJC01000134.1 GCA_016867635.1 Candidatus Aminicenantota bacterium
CTCCCGGACCTTGCCGATGAGAGTCCGAACCTGACGGTCCGAGATGTTCAGAAGATCGGCCGCTTCCACCTGGCTTATCTCCCCCTTCATGACCTTCCGGACGATCAGCAATCGATCATGTTCTTCCCGGCTCAATGTGATAAGTTCCTTTCGCTTCAAGGCGGGCCTCCTTCCTCAGGAGGCCATACCTTAACCGAAAAAAGCGGAAGTTTTCACGTTGGCCAATCCGGAAGTTATCACATTGGTGCAACATACCAGCGGGGCTCAGCCCTTGAGGCGGCCGCCGGCGCGGCGGACGGCGGCCCGGGCGCCGATGTCCATGGGCTCGACGAGCGGCACGGAGAGGTCCCCGGCGCGGAGGACGAGCGGGACCTCGGTGCAGCCGGCCAGGATGGCCCGGGCGCCGCGCCGGACGAGCGACGCGGCCGCGTCGAGCAAGGCCTCCCGCGGCGGGCCTTCCGTGAATCCCGCCTTGATGCCCCGCTTCCCGTAGATGGCGGTCATCAGCCGCCTCTGCTCCGCTCCGGACGGGACGAGGACGCGGAGGCCGGCCGGCTCGAAGCGGTCGTGGACGATCCTGGAGCGGGCCGTGCCGGTCGTGGCGAGGAGACCGACCGTACCGACCGGGGGGCGCATCCGCCGGACGGCCTCCAGGGTCTCCTCGAGGAGGTCGAGGACCGGGAGCGCGGAGCGAGCGGCCAGGCCGGGGCGAAAATAGTGGGCGCTGACGCAGGGCATGACGATGAGATCGGCCCCCGCCCGGCGCAGGGCCTCCGCGCCGCGCAGGAGATAGGGGAGGGGGCTGCGGCCCCCGTGCAGGATGGCCTCGGTCCGGTCCGGGACTTGAGGCAGGCTGACGACGACGACGGGGACGTGGTCCTGGTCCGCGCCGGCGGCGGTGTTGGCGACGAGCCGGTCAAAAAAATACCCGGTGGCCTCCGGGCCCATCCCGCCCAGGACGCCGATGGTCTTCAGCCGGGGCCCGCTCATTTCAGGAGCTCGCGCAACCGGTCGAGGGGAGCGCTTCGTAGGTCATCGTGGCCTCATCATACGAACTTGGGCCCCAAATGACAAGGGCCGGCGATTTGAGCCGGGGGGCCGTTTGCGGCTATACTGGGGGCATGAGCGAAGGCGCGCGTCCCTATCTCACGGTCCCCCGGCTCGAGGGCCTGCCGTGGCTCGTCCACGGGTTCGGCACGGCCGGTTGGCAGGAGGAAGACCTCCGCGCGGCGGCCGGGTTCGAGCGCTTCCGGCCCGTGATCATGCGCCAGGTCCACTCGGACCTCGCCCATCGGATCGACGCCGCGCCCGAAGGGCGCCTCGAAGGGGACGCGCTGATGACCTGTGTGCCCGGCCTGCTCCTCGTCGTCCGGACGGCCGATTGCCTGCCGGCCTTCCTCGTGGACGAAGGGAACCGGGCCGTCGCGGCCGTCCACTGCGGCTGGCGGGGGACCCAGGAGAGGATCCTCGAGAAGGCCGTTCAGGCCATGGCCCGGGACTACGGATCGGCTCCGGGGGACATGCTGGCCGCGCTCGGCCCCTGCATCGGCTCGACCTGCTACGAGGTCGGACCGGAGGTCCGGACGTCGTTCCTCCGGGCGGGATTCCCCCCGTCCATCCTGGCCGAATGTCCGGGCGGCCGCGGCAGGTACATGCTCGACTTGCGGGCCTCCAACATCTGGCTCCTCGAGGGACTGGGCATACGGAAAGAGAATATCCTCGACAGCGGGGCGGCCTGCACACACTGCGAGCTTTCGCTCCTGTCCTACCGCCGCGACCGCCGCGAGGAGCGCCGCATGGTCAACTTCATCGGCCTGCGGCCGGCGCCCGGCGCCGCCTGAGCCGGGCGAGCGGCGCGACGCGGCGGCGATGAAGGCCGAGGGGTGCCGCCGACGGCAGCTTCGCGCAGTTGCATTTTGAGGATGATTTCATTATCCTTTAATGACCACAAAGGAGACCATCATGGAACGTCCGATCGGTGATATCGACCTGTCCGGCATTCCCCTTTATAAGAAGGGAAAGGTCCGCAACGTCTTCGAGGTCGACGATAGGCTTTTGATCGTCGCCACGGACCGCATCTCGGCCTTCGACTGGGTCCTGCCGTCCCTCATCCCCTATAAGGGGAAGGTCCTGACCCAGCTTTCGAAGTTCTGGTTCGATTTCGTCCGCCTGGTCTGCCCTAACCACCTCATCGCCACCGAATTCAAGGATTTCCCCGGCTCCCTGCTTCCGTTCCAGGACGTGCTCGAGAAGCGGTCCATGCTCGTCCAGAGAACGGAGGTCATCCCCGTCGAGTGCGTCGTCCGGGGCTACATCTCCGGCTCCGGCTGGAAGGAATACCAGGCCGCGGGCAAGATGAGCGGCATCAAGCTGCCCAAGGGCCTCAAAGAGTCCGACCGGCTCGAAGAGCCCCTCTTCACCCCGTCGACCAAGGCCGAGCACGGGCACGACGAGAACATCTCCTTCAAGGACGTCCAGAAGATCGCCGGGTCCGAGCTGGCCCAGAAGCTGCGCAAGGTCAGCCTCGAGCTCTACCAGAAGGCCGCCCTGTTCGCCATCTCCAAGGGCATCATCATCGCCGACACCAAGTTCGAGTTCGGGCTCGACGGCGACGAGCTCATCCTGATCGACGAGATCTTCACGCCCGACTCCTCGCGCTTCTGGCCCTTGGCGACCTACGAGCCGGGCAAGTCCCAGCCCAGCTTGGACAAGCAGTTCGTCCGCAGCTACCTGGAAACGACGGGTTGGGACAAGAACTCGCCCCCGCCGGCCCTCCCGGAGGAGATCGTCGCCAGAACGTCGGAAAAGTACCTGGAGATCTACCGGCTCCTGACCGGCCGACACGACCTCGCATGAGCGGACGGGTCGACTTCCACATCCACTCCAACCGGAGTTGCGACGGCGATTTTTCGCCGGCCGAGCTCGTCGGGATGGCCCGCGAGAAGGGCCTGCGGGCGATATCCATCGCCGATCACGACACGGTGGCCGCCTACCCGGAGGCCGTCGGGCTGGCCGGGGAGGCCGGGGTCGAGATGATCCCGGGAATCGAGGTGACCACCCTGTTCGGGGGGCGCGAGTTCCATCTCCTCCTGCCATTCGTCGACTGGACCAGCCCGGCCATCGCCGGGGTCATCGACAGCCAGACGCGGTGCCGGATGGACGAGGCCCGCGAGCGGGTCGAGAAGGCCGGCAAGCTGGGCTTCGCCCTCTCCTGGGACGAGGTCCGGGAGAAATCCAACGGGGCCGCTCCCCTCGGCGTCAAGATCGCCCAGATCCTCCTGGAGAACCCGGAGAACGAGAACAACCCGGCCCTCGAGTTCTTCTACCGCAAGAAGAACCGGACCATCGCCCCGTACCTTTTTTATAAGGAATATTTCGCCGAGGGCAAGGCCGCGTTCGTCCCCAAGAAGTACATCGAGCTGCTCGACGCCCTGGAGATGGCGCCCGGGACCGGGGGGGTCCCGGTGCTGGCCCATCCGGGGGCCTATTTCCAGCAGACGACCGGCGAGGACGCCCGCTTCCTCAAGGAGCGGGGGCTCGTCGGGATGGAGGTCTACACCTTCTACCACACGCCCGAGCAGGTCACCTACTATCGGGACGTGGCGGCGGGGCTGGACCTCGTGCCGACGGCCGGGTCCGACTTCCACGGCCGGATCAAGCCGCACGTCGCGTTCGGGGCCCTCCGCGAGGGCGACTACGGGATGGTCGAGCGGCTGAGGGAGAGGAAAGGGAGGAAGGGATGAGCTGGCTCGACGTCGTTCTGGGGGTCCTGCTCCTCGTGACCCTGGTCTGGGGCATCGTCAAGGGCTTGGTCAAACAGGTCATCGGCGTCGCGGCCGTCGTTGTCGGTCTCGTCCTGGCCGCCTTCAACTACCGCCGGGCCGCCGGGATGTTCCGGAAGCTCATGGACAACGAGACGCTGGCGAATTTCCTGGGATTCATTTTGATCTTCGCCGCCGTGCTGGCCGCCGGCGCCCTCCTCGGCTATCTGATGACCAAGGCCATGGTCGGGCCCCTGGCCCTCGGCAACCGTCTCCTCGGCGGGGCCTTCGGCCTGCTCAAGGGGGTCCTCGTCTGCGGGGTCGTCATCTTCGCGCTGCTCGCCTTCGATATCGAGCGGCCGGCCCTCGAATCGTCGAGGCTGGCGCCCTTGTGTTTCGGCGTCACGCGGGCGGCCGTCAACCTCATCCCCCGGGACTTGAAAGACATGTTCGATTCCTCGTATAAAGAGATCAAGGAGCGTGGAGGCAGGCATGGACAAAAGATCTAGCGAGCTCAACCTCCACCAGAAGATGGAGCTCATCGTCAAGGAGATGGTCGACAGGGAGATCGATCTCAAGGACGCTCTCCGGGAGTTCGAGAAGATCTTTTTCGAACAGACGGCTAAAAAATGCGAGGGCAACAAGACGAAAATGGCCAAATCTCTGGGAATTCACAGGAATACCCTCAGCAACAGAGCTAAAATATTAAAGATCAAGAAGAAATACTAGCAATCAATTTAATAGACTGCTAAATTTTGGCCCATTCCCCTCTTGACAAACCGCGGGAAAATCCTATATAATTAGCACTCACATTTATTGACTGCTAACTTTCAACATCACCACAAGGAGGTCTAAATGAAAGTGCATCCTCTGTACGACAGAGTGCTCCTCAAGAGACTCGAGGAACAGGAAGTCAAGAGAGGCGGGATCATCATCCCGGACACGGCCAAAGAGAAGCCCCAGGAGGCCGAGATCATCGAGGTCGGCCAGGGCAGGGTCACGGACGAGGGCAAGACCATTCCCCTGTCCGTCAAGAAAGGCGACAGGGTCCTCATCGGTAAGTACAGCGGCACCGAGGTCACGGTCGACGGCGTCGAGCTGGTCATCGCCCGCGAAGAAGAGATCCTGGCCGTCATCGGCAAGTAAGGAGGCATCATGGCTAAACAGATCATGGCTGGAGACGAAGCAAGACAGGCCCTGCTGAAGGGCGTCAACGTGCTGAGCAACATCGTCAAGGCGACCCTCGGCCCCCGCGGCAAGAACGTCGTCCTGGACAAGAAGTTCGGCTCGCCGACGAGCACCAAGGACGGCGTCACGGTGGCCAAGGAGATCGAGCTCAAGGACCCGTGGGAGAACATGGGCGCCCAGCTCGTCAAGGAAGTCGCGTCCAAGACGTCGGACGTGGCCGGCGACGGAACGACGACAGCGACCGTTCTGGCCCAGGCCATCTACAGCGAGGGCCTGCGGTTCGTGACCGCCGGCTCCAACCCGATGCTCATCAAGAAGGGCATCGACCGGGCCGTCGAGGAGGTCGTCAGCGAGATCAAGAAGATGAGCCGCGAGGTCAGCGGCGAGATGATCGCCCAGGTCGGCGCGATCTCGGCCAACAACGATCCGTCCATCGGCAAGATCATCGCCGAGGCCATGGACAAGGTCGGCAAGGACGGCGTCATCACCGTCGAAGAGGCCAAAGGCCTGGAGACGACGATGGAGACGGTCGAGGGCATGCAGTTCGACCGCGGCTACCTGTCGCCCTATTTCATCACCGACCCCGACCGCATGGAATGCGTTCTGGAGAGCCCCCTGGTCCTTCTCCATGAGAAGAAGATCAGCAACTTGAGGGAGCTCCTGCCCCTTCTCGAGCACGTGGCCAAGATGGGCCGGCCCCTGCTGGTCGTGGCCGAAGAGGTCGAGGGCGAGGCTCTGGCGACCCTGGTCGTCAACAAGCTCAAGGGCACCTTCATGTGCTGCGCCGTCAAGGCCCCCGGCTTCGGCGACCGCCGCAAGGCCATGCTCGAGGACATCGCCACCCTGACCGGCGGCAAGGTCATCACCGAGGATATCGGCGTCAAGCTCGAGAACGTCAGCGCCGAGTGGCTGGGCGAGGCCAAGAAGGTCGTCGTCGACAAGGACAACACGACCATCGTCGAGGGTCTGGGCAAGACGTCCGACGTCCAGGCCAGGATCAAGCAGATCCGGACCCAGATCGAGGACACGACCTCCGACTATGACCGCGAGAAGCTCCAGGAGCGGCTGGCCAAGCTGGTCGGCGGCGTCGCCCTGATCAAGGTCGGCGCGGCCACCGAGACCGAGCTCAAGGAGAAGAAGGCCCGGGTCGAGGACGCCATGCACGCCACCAAGGCGGCCGTCGAGGAAGGCATCGTGCCCGGCGGCGGCGTCGCTCTCCTCCGCGCCCAGAAGGCGCTCGACAAGCTGCAGCTCGAGGGCGACCTCCAGATCGGGGCCCGGATCGTCAAGCGGGCCGTCGAGGAGCCCCTCCGCCAGATCGCGGCCAACGCCGGCTTCGAAGGCTCCGTGGTCGTCGAGAAGGTCAAGGAGCTGAAGCTGGACATGGGCTTCAACGCCCTGAACGAGAAATACGAGGACATGGTCAAGGGCGGCATCCTCGACCCGACCAAGGTCGTCCGGATCGCCCTGCAGAACGCGGCCTCGATCGCCGGCCTGCTCCTGACCACCGAGGGGCTCGTCGCCGAGCTCCCCGAGGAAGACAAGCAGCCCAAGTACCCCTCTCCCCCCGGCGACATGTATTGATCCCGCGCTGACAACGAAGCGCAAGCCCCGGGCGCCTCGCGCCCGGGGCTTTTTTTTTATTCAAGAAGGGGTCAAATCTCCACTTATTAAATATTCTCGACGCCGGGTTGGAAGCATGGCAAATATTTAATAAGTGGAGATTTGACCC
>VGJC01000135.1 GCA_016867635.1 Candidatus Aminicenantota bacterium
AGTCCGGCTTGACCCAGTAGGGGTTGGTGATCTTGGATTTGACCGTGAATTCCCCCCGGGGGGTATCGAAAACCCAGGACCTGTTCTTGCCGCCAGGCTCCTCAAGGATGACGCCGCTGCCGCACGAGACAACGGCCTCCCGGACGACGCCCTCCCCGTTCTTGAGGTAGAGCTTGTTCTCGGCCGTGTCGATGACGATGTAGACGCCCTTCGGACGGAGCGCTTCCATCCTCTTCTGGAGCTGCCGGGCATTCCTCAGAACCTTGGGGATGTCCTTTTCGGGGACGGGCGCCAGGACGTCCGAGGGCCCCCATCCGGAGATCCTCTTCATGCCGGTGTAATGGGCCGCGCCGAGCAGGGCCAGGAATCCCAGATGCAGGACCGCCGAGGGCCAAATGAGCCAGCGCATCGCTCTCATGTCACTCTTTCCTGATGGCCTTGATGACCGGGTTTTCGGCCTCCGTCGTCCCGACGATGGTCACCGGGGTCCCGACCGGGACGCGCGCGAAGAGGTCGTCCATGTCGCCGTTGTCGAGCGACACACAGCCCCGGGTCAGGCTGTCGCGGCCCCCGCCGTGGATCTCGATCTGTCCGCCGATCCCGACCGACTTCGGGATGGTCCCCTTCATTTTCTCCCGGGCGAACGCTCTCCGGTCCTCTTCGTTGGGGTAGTTGATGAGCAGGGCCTTGTGATACTGGCTCACGGGCAGCTTCCTGATGATCGCGTATCGGCCCTCGGGCGTCGCGTTGTCCCCCGAATGGCGCTTGTCGGCCAGCCCGTTGAAGCCGAGGCCGATGGAGTAGGTCCGGTCCAGGGTACCGTTCCGGTAGACCCACAGCTTTTTCTCGAGCTTGCTGACAATGAGGACCGTGATACGATTCCGCTTGGATTCGGCGATGGTCTCCTCGGCCAGCCTCCTCCATGTCCGGACCTGATCCGGATCGAGATATCTTCCCATGAAGACGACGACGGCTCTTTCGGCGCTCGAAATCAGGCCGTCGGCCGCGGCGAGCTTCGACGAAGCTTCCTCGAACCTCTCCCGCTCGATCAGGCGCTCGGCTTCGGCCAGGAGAACGGACGCCCGGGTCAGGTCCTCGCGGGCCCGGCCACGGACGGTCAGGGACACCGTGATGCCGTCGAGGGTCGAAAGCTTCCCGCCGACCGTCGCCGCCACCTCGGCCAGCGCTTGGCTCCTCCTGGATTTCGAGGAGCTCACCGCGCGTTCCAGGAGAGCGCCCGCCTCGAGGACGGACTGGAAATCCCGTCGGATCTGGCTGTAATCGCGCAGCCAGCCCAGCTTGAGGCTCTCCCGATCGAATCCACGACGGGCCTCCTTCAGGGAACGGACGTATCCCTCGTGCTCCGGGCCGGCGAAAATGGAAGCGCCGGCCCCCCGGAGGTCCCTTTCCTGCGCTTCGGCTTTCAGGACCTCCGGTGGGGCGGGCGCGGCTCGGCAACCATGAAGAGAAACGGCCAGGATGATCAGCGCGGTTGTTCGAGCGAGCCTCAAAACACCTCAGGACCGGGCGATGGGTCCTAGCGCCGGACCTTGGCGATGGCCGCCTGGACCTGCTCAGAGATGGCCGCGGCCTTGTCCTTGACGGCCATGGCCTTGTCCTTGGCCCCGAAATAGTCCTCGGCCTCAAAGACCCCCTGGACCTCGGCCATCGCGGCCTCGAGGCCGGCCAGGTCGGACTTCATGGCCTCGATGTCGGCCTTCGAGCCCTTGCCCGCCGGGGCCTTCGCGAGGAGAGCCTTGGCCTCTTCCCACGCGGTCTTGGCGTCGACGATGGCGGTTTCGGCGGCCATCCGGGCCTCTTCGATCCGCCCCGGGATCAGGGCCTTGACGGCTTCAGCGTCGGCCACGACCTGGGCCAGCATCTCCTTGGCCGGGCCGTACTTCTTGAAGAACTTCTTGGACTGGGCGTTGATCTCGTCCGTGGCGGCCTGCAGGTCGCCCTTGAGCTTGCTCAGTTCCTCGGCCGCGTAAACGCCGCCCTTGGCGTCGTAGACGGCCTGAATGGCCGCGTTGGCGGCGTCCATCTGCTGGGCGGGCTGCTTGGCGCAGCTCGTGAACGCGAAGACGACCACGAGAGCCAGGGCCAAGCCTTTCATTGCGTTTCTCATTTCATGACCTCCTTTAAGGTTCTTAGGAATTATTGATGATGGGATGAGATGCCTTGTCACCGCTGACTCGCTGATTTCCACCTCCTCTCGGCTTAATGGGCGTCCCTGCGGGACCTGTTATCAGGCGATATGCTTGTGGGCAGCTCGGGGGGACTAGGGCGGGTGGAAGGAAACAGAAAACGAGGCTTCGTTCGTTTCGTTCATGGCATCTTGACACACGTCTCAACCGGAGACGTAGGCCGCTGCATCATAGGTAGATAGATAGCACATCGGGCGCCTCTTTGTCAATGATGTGTACGGACCCCCTTGAGAGCCGCTCATCACGGGGCGGCTCCCCGGACGGCGCGAAGAGGGAAAAAATGAGGGGAACCCGTGTTCCCCTCAACTTGAAGCCTTACTTGTCCGGATCGTCGATGAAGCCTTCCTTCATCATCCACTGGACCTCGGTCCGGGCCTTCTTGATGGTCTCCTCGGCCATCTTGAAGCGGACGTCGGCCGGGAAGTCGAACCGGGCGACGCCCTGCTCGATGGCCTTGGTCCCGACGGCCACGGCCTCGCGGGGGAAGACCTCCCATTCGTCCATATTGGGGATGATGTACTCTTCGTGGATGCCCTTGTCCTCGGCGACCTTGGCCAGCTCCATGGCCGCGGCGATGCACATCTCGTCCGTGATGGTCTTGGCCCGGACGTCGAGCGCCCCCCGGAAGATGCCGGGAAAGCCGAGGGAGTTGTTGACCTGATTGGGGAAGTCGGAACGGCCGGTGGCCACGATCCGGGCCCCCGCCTCCTTGGCCTCCCACGGCCAGATCTCGGGGATGGGGTTGGCTTCGGAGAAGACGATGGAATCCTTGGCCATGCTCGCGACCCACTCCGGTTTGATGGTTCCCGGTCCGGGCGTCGAGACGCATATGAGGACGTCGGACCCCTTGATGGCGTCGGGGATCTGACCCTGCTTGTTCTTGGGGTTGGTCTTCAGGCACATCTCCCACTTTTCCTTGAACTTCGTCTGCAGGGTTTCCCGATCGGCCCGGTCGCGGGACAGGATGCCTTTGGAGTCGACGAGGAGCATGTGTTCGGGCGTGACCCCGGCCAGCATCATCAGCCGGGCGATGGCGATGCCCGAGGCCCCGGAGCCGACGACGGCGCACTTGACCTCACGGATGTCCTTCTTGACGAGCTTGAGGGCGTTGACGAGCCCGGCTACTGTCACGCAGGCCGTTCCCTGCTGGTCGTCGTGCCAGACCGGGATCTCGCACTCCTCGCGGAGCGTGTCGAGGATCTTGAAGCACTTGGGCTGGGAGATGTCCTCCATGTTGAAGCCGCCGAAACACGGCTGGAGGGCCTTGCAGATCTCGATGATCTTGTCCGCGTCCTTCTCGGCCAGACAGATGGGGAAGGCGTCGACGCCGCCCAGATACTTGTAGAGCAGGCCTTTGCCTTCCATGACCGGCATGCCGGCCTCGGGACCGATGTCGCCCAGGCCTAGAACGCGCGTGCCGTCGCTGATGACGGCCACGTTGTTCCACTTGTTCGTGTACTCGTAAGCCAGATTCTTATCGGCGTGGATCTCCTTGCAGACCGCGGCGACACCGGGCGTGTACCAGATCGCGAAGTCGTTGAAATCGCGGACGCGGCACTTCAGGGAAACGCCCACTTTGCCCTTGTAGAATTTGTGGAGCCTCGGGGCGTCCAGAGAAGGCTGCTGGGCTTTCGCCAACAGCTCTTCGACGGTAACCTTTTTCATAAATAGACCTCCTTGAAATGATGAAGGTCTATCATAAAGAGGGGGCCTCTAAAAGTCAACCTCGATCGGTCGTATCGACTACGCTGTCGGAAGTCGTCGGCGGTCGGGCCCCGCTCACTGGTTCAGGATGTGAAGGGCCAGTCCGTGGGCCTTGAGGGCGGCCTCGCCGATGGCCTCCGAAAGTGTCGGATGGACGTAGACGATGGAATCGAGGTCCTTGAGCGTCATCCCCCGGGAGACGGCCATGGTCAGGACAGGCAGCATGTCCGACGCTCCCGGGGCGACGACGTGGGCGCCGACGACCCGGTCCGCGTCGTCGGCGAGGACCTTGACCAAGCCGTCCGAAGCGCCCATGGTCATGGCCCGGCCGCTGGCCTGAAGCGGGAAAACGCCGCTCTTGACCGCCATCCCGCCGGCCGCCGCTTCTTCCTGGGTCAGGCCGACCGAAGCGAACTCCGGCTCAGAGAACACAGCCATGGGCATGGCCCGGTATTCGACGGACCGGCCGCCGGCCCCGACCGCGTTCTCGACGGCGACCAGGGCATCGTGATAGGCCTTGTGAGCCAGGAGCTTGCCGCCGATGACATCGCCGATGGCGTAGATGCCGGCGGCGCTCGTTCGGAGCGAGGTGTCGACCTTGATGAACCCCCGCTCCATTTCCAGGAAGGGCGGCCCTTCGAACAAGCCCTCCATATAGGGCTTGCGCCCGGCCGACAGCAGGACCTTCTCCGCCTGATAGGCGAAGGGCTGGTTCGTTCTGAGCTGGACCCCCTTCAAGGTGACGGCCCCGTCCTCGACCACGGCATCCTCGATCCTCATCTCGGTGAAGATCTTCAAACCTTGCTTCTTGAGGGCCCGCTCGAGCCGTGTCACCGCTTCCCTGTCCGAACCGGGCAAGATCTGGGGCAGGATCTCGAGGACGGTCACCTCCGCCCCCAGGCGGCGGTAGATGGAGCCCATCTCCAGGCCGATCGCGCCCGCCCCGATCACCAGCAGGCTCTTCGGGACCTCCGGAAGCTCGAGGGCCTCGGTGCTCGTGAGGACGCGGCGGCCGTCGGCTTTGAGGAAGGGAAGACCGGCGGCCCGGCTTCCCGTGGCCACAATGACCTTGCCGGCTTCGAAGATCGAGCTCCCGTCCGCCGACCGGACGACGACGGACCGGTCCGCCCTCAGCCGGGCCGGGGCCTTGAGGATCTCGACTTGACCCTTCTCGAGCAGAAAGACGAGGCCCTTGACGAGCTGGTCGACGACGGCCTGGCGGCCTTGTTGGACCTTCGGCCAGTTCAAGCGGACGTCCGCGACGGGCCCCTCGAGCGTTCTTGTTCCCGAGACCTCCTTGAGGACCTTCGTCTGGTGAAGAAGATATTTCGTCGGGATGCAGCCGTAGTTGATGCAGGTCCCCCCGACGCGGTCCTGATCGATGAGCGTGACGCGCTTGCCGAGCTGGGCGCCGCGCATGGCGGCCAGATAACCGCCCGGGCCGCCGCCGATGATGACGAGGTCTCTTTTTTCGGCCATGGTCCTTCCTTTCGGTCCGTCAAAGGGAATTCATTATATGCCCTTACCCTTCGGCTGTTAAGCCCATCCTTCGGCCGGGACCGGAATTTCACCGCCGCCCTTCTCCCGGTGGGCCCGGAATTGACAACGGGCTCAAAGACCGAAAGATCAGCCCAAGATCTCCCGAAAGGCCTTGACGGCCCGGTCGACGTCCTCGTCCCCGACGTCCTTGTGGGTGACCATGCGGATGCCGCCGCCCACGGCCAGGGCCAGGATGCCCTTGTCCTTGAGCCGCCCCAGCATCGCGGGGACAGGCAGGTCCGGATGCTCGAAACCGAAGATGATGATGTCCGTCTCGACGGTCGCCGGGTCGAGAACGATCCCCGGCAGCCCGGCGATCCCCCGGGCCAGCGCCTTGGCCCGAGCGTGGTCCTCCTTGAGGCGGTCGACCATCTCGGTCAGGGCGATGAGACCGGGGGCGGCCAGCACTCCGACCTGCCGCATGCCGCCGCCCAGCGCCTTCCGGAGACGGCGGCCGAACTCGATGCGCTCCCGGTCGGCCACGAGCATCGAACCGGCCGGCGCGGACAGGCCCTTCGAGAGGCAGAACATCAGGGAATCCACGCACCGGGAGTACTCCTTGACGGGAACCCCGGAGGCCTGGCTGGCGTTGAATAGGCGGGCCCCGTCGAGATGGACTTTGAGGCCGTGGGTGTCGGCGAGCCTCCTGATGGCCTCGAAGTTGTCCAGCGGAACGACGGCCCCGCCCCAGATATTATGGGTGTTCTCCAGGCAGATGAGCGACGTCCGGGGCGTGTGTACGTTGGGCTTGCGGATATTGGCCAGAACGTCGTCCGGATCCATGACCCCGCGGGTCGACCGGACCGGCCGGGGCGTGACCCCGGAGATGAAGGTCAGATGGGTGGATTCGAGGTTATAGATGTGGGAGCGCTCCTCGACGATGACCTCCTCTAGGGCGTTCGTCCACATCTTGACGGCAATGGAATTGGCCATGGTCCCGGACGGACAAAAGAGGGCCGCCTCCTTGCCCATGATGCCGGCGGCCAGGGATTCGAGCTTTTGAACGGTCGGATCGTCGCCGAGGACGTCGTCGCCGACCGCGGCCTCGGCCATGGCCTTTCTCATCTTCTCCGTGGGCCGGGTCACCGTATCGCTGCGGAAATCGGAATAGGGCGGCATCTTGACTTCTCCTTCGAAGGCCCATTATAATAAAAAGGAAGGCAGGCGGCAACCCGGCTCCGGCCGGCCCGGCCCCGCTCACCCGGTTTACTAACTTCGGGAGATATGGT
>VGJC01000136.1 GCA_016867635.1 Candidatus Aminicenantota bacterium
GGGATATAATCAGGCCAGAAAGGCAGGCGAATGGCGGAAAACCGGAAGCCCGGGTTGTCCTCTGCGCACGCGCTCGGCGCGGCCGTCGTTCTCATCAGCGTCTACGGCTTCGCCAAGCTCCTCGACCGGCCGGCGATCCCGTGGGACGAGATCTCGCAGACGGTGGGCATCCCCGCCGAGGACCTGCCCTCCGCCGCCGTCCGCGTCGACGGTCTCGACGTTCTGGATTTCGAGTCCGATCTCAATTTTGTCGCCGCCGGGCACCGCGCCGGGGACCCGGTCGAATTCGTTTTCCGCAAGAGCGGCGGCGAAGTGTCCGTCAACTTGCCTCTCGAGCGCTACTACAGCCGGGGCACGTTCCCGACGGTTTACCTTCTGACCGGGCTGGCCGGGTTCCTCATCGGCTTCCTCGTCCTTTTCCTCCGGCCCGGCGACCCGAGAGCGCGGATCTTCTTCTGGCTGACCCTCACGTTCTCGGCCGCCGTGATGATCAGCGGGGATTGGTACGGGGTCCAGGGCCGGCCGCTGAACCTCGTCCCGGGGGCGCTCTTCTTCTTCTCCTACACGCTGACCCCCGCTCTGCTCCTGCGCTTTGCGAGGACCTTCACCCCCGCCGGCCGGGGCTCGCGGGCCCTCGGGTTTTATGCCGTTTCGCTTCTTTTCGGGGCCTTCTTCAGCTCGGTCCTCGTCCTGTCGCTGCTGCTCCCGTCCGTCGAGATCTTCCGCCTCAAGCGGCACTTCATCTTTTTCCGCGTCTATTTCGCCGTCGCCTGCATCGCCGCCGCCGTCCATCTTGTCCGCGCCCTGCGGGCCGCGACGACCCGGGAGAGGAAGTCCCAGATCAAATGGGTCCTGGCGGGCCTCTTCGCGGGCCTCGGCCCCTTCCTGCTCCTTTACCAGATCCCCAAGGGCCTCGAGCTCGCGCCCCTCATCGCCGAAGAGACCGGGAGCTACCTGTTCATATTGCTTCCGCTTTTCCTGGCCGTCGCCATCCTCAAGCACCGGCTCATGGATATCGACATCCTCCTCAACCGCGGCCTCGTGTATTCCTTTCTGACCGCGGTCACGGTCGGCGTCTATCTTCTGGCCGTCGAGGTCCTGAAGCAGCTTTTCGTCGGGAGAGCCGGGACGGGGAGGCGCGGCATCCCGGTGGCCGCGGCCCTTATGGCCGCGGCCGCGTTCGCCCCGGCCCGCAAGAGGATCCAGTCTTTCGTGGATAAAGCGTTCTTCCGGCGCAGCTACGACTACCGGAAGGCGGTCGCCGGCTTTGCCGCCGCGGCCCAGAAGGCCGGCGGCTCCGGGGAGCTCGCCGGGCTCCTCGAAGCCGCGCTGGACGAGGCCCTGCCCGTAGAGAAGATCGGCGGCCTGGCTTTCCTCGCCGGCGGGGATCCGGCGTCTCCCGCGATCGTCTGGCGCAGCGGGCTCGACGACGAGACCGTCCCCGCCCTGCTCGAGGCCCGGGCCGGCGCCCCGGTCATCTGGGCCGCGGAGGAAAGCGTCGAGGACTCCAAGGGCCTGGACCTCGGGCGGCGCCCCTCTCTCGCGGCCGCCGGCTACGAGCTCGCGCTGCCCATTTCGTCCGACGGGGGGTCCGCCGAGGGATGGGTCTTCGCCGGCCGCAAGAGATCGGGCGAAAAGTTCACCGCGGAGGACTTGGAGCTTCTCGAGACCCTGGCCGCCGAGCTGGCCCTGGCCCTGGGCCGGATCAGGCTCCAGGAGGAAGTTATCTACGAGCGGGCCTCGCGCGAGAAATCCGAGGAGCTCAGCCGGCTGAAGACGGAGTTCATCTCTTCCGTGTCCCACGAGCTGCGGACGCCCATGACCTCCATTCAAGGGCTCTCCCAGCTCCTGCAGTCCGGCAAGGTCCGGGGCAAGGAGCGCCGGGACCAGCTCCTCGATCTCATGGCCGGAGAGTGCGGGCGGCTGGCCCGGTTCCTCAACAACGTCCTCGACTTCGGCCGGATCGAGCAGGGCGTCAAGAGCTACGAGCTCCGGGAGACCGACCTGCGGCCTCTGGTCGTCGAGACCGCCGACCTCGTGCGGTCGGCGATGGGGGAGGAGCCGGTCGAGCTGCTCGTCGAGGTCCCGGACAGGCCGGCCGTCGTCGCCGCCGATCCCGACGCCGTCCGTCAGGCCCTCCTCAACCTCCTCGACAACGCCGTCAAGTACAGCGCGCCGCCCAAACGGGTCGTCCTTCGGCTCACGGCCGGGCCGGAAGGGACGGTCGATCTCAGCGTCGAGGACAACGGCATCGGCATCCCGGCCGAGGACATCGAGAGGATCTTCGAGGCCTTTTTCCGCTCCCCGGAGGCCGTCCGCCACGACCCGAAGGGCGTGGGCCTCGGCTTGAAAATCGTCAGGCACGTCATGGGCGCCCACGGCGGGACGGTCGAGGCGCGGAGCGAGCCGGGCCGGGGGAGCGCGTTCACCTTGAGATTCCCGAAGGAGCGAGGAGCATGAAAAAGATCCTGATCATCGACGATGACCGCGTCCTGAGGCGGACGCTGGCGACGGCCCTCGAGGCGGAGGGCTACGGAGTCGCCGAGGCCGGCGACGGCCGGGAGGGGCTCGAAAAGGCCCTCGCGGGGCGCTTCGATCTAGTCGTCCTCGACGTCGTCATGCCGGCGCTCGGAGGGATCGAGGTCTGCCGCAAGCTGCGCGAGGGCGGGCGCCAGCTGCCCGTCATCATCCTGTCCGGGAAGAAGAAGAAGGAGCTCGACAAGGTCCTCGGGCTGGAGATCGGCGGCGACGACTACCTGACGAAGCCCTTCGGGACCGACGAGTTCCTGGCCCGCGTCCACGCCGTCCTCAGGAGGTCCCGTCCGGAGATCCCGGACATCGACGAGTGCCGGTTCGCCGATGTCGTCGTCGACTTCAGGATGAAGACCGCGAACAAGGGAGGCCGCGACCTCCATCTGACGGCCCGCGAGTACAGCCTTCTCAAGCTCCTGGTCGCCTGCGAAGGGGAGGTCGTCTCCCGGGACACGATCCTCAACAAGGTCTGGGAATACGAGAAGTACCCGACGACGCGGACGATCGATACGTTCATATGCAACCTGAGGCGGAAGATCGAGGACGACCCGTCGCGGCCGGTCCACTTCGTGACCGTGCCCTGGTCGGGCTACAAGTTCCAACGGTAGCCCGCTCCCCCGTTCTGGTATAATAGAGCTTCAGAGGAACAGATCCTTGTCGCGTTACAGAAAGACCGGAATCGTCCTGGCCGCCGCGGCGGCCCTGCCGTTCATCGTCGCCGCGTTCGGAGGCGGACCATCGAGCGAGGCCACGACGAGGCCCGAGCGATGGGCGCGTCCGGTCGCCTCGGAGGCGCTCGAGAAATGGTATCAGTTGGACGAAGAGGTCTATCGCTCGGAGCAGCCGACGAGACGGGGGTTCGTCGAGATCCGGGACAGGGGCATCCGGACGATCGTCAACCTGAGGAACCGCCACTCGGACGCCAAGCTCACGGAGGGGCTGGGGCTACACCTCATCGAAGTCCCGATGAAGGCCCCTTTCCTGAAGCAGCGCCACCTCGTTGCCGCGCTGAAGGCCATCCGCGAGGCCCCCAAGCCCGTGCTCTTCCACTGCCACCACGGCGCCGACCGGGTTGGGGCCGTGGCGGCCATGTACCGCATCGTCTTCCAGGGCTGGACGAAGGAGGAGGCCATCGAAGAGCTGAAGCGGGGCGGCTACGGGTTCCACCGCATCTACGTGAACATCCCGAGGCTCATCCGCAGGGCCGACGTGGACAAGATCAGGGCCGCCGTCGAGCGCTGAGCCGGCCGTGCGCAAGTGGCTGACGCTTCTGCTGGCCCTGGCGATCGTTTACGCTCTCTCCAAGCTCAACACCAAGCGGCGGCGTGAGCGCTACCCCTTCCTCAAGAGGGTCAACGAGTTCATCAACATCCTCGTCTGGGTGCTCTTCACCGTCTATCTGGCCGCCTTCTCCTACTGGCTGTGGACCGAGGTCCTGCGCTAGGCGGCAGTTACGGCTCCCAAGTGCAAAGCGTTCGATGAGCCGCTCCTCCCCTGATGGTCGTGCAGTCGTTGGGCGCGCAGGCCAGCTGGGTTTCGATGGTCGCCCTGTAGTCGATATCCGGATCCGGTCTTGAACGGGCGGGCAGGTATTCGAGAAGGACATCGACTGTCTGGACATTGACATAGGCCTGGCTGTTGACGATGTCCCAGAGCGCGGGGGCCACCTGGTTCCAGCCCTCATAGGTCTTTCCGCCCGTCTTCCGGAGGACGGGATTTCTGAGGTACGTCTTGCTGAAATCCCCCTCGATCTTCTTGACCAGGGCGTCATCCAATGTCTTCATTCCGCGAAAATTGGCCATGACTAGCGCGAGTCTTGCGTTGGTCATCTCGATGTGAGCGGCCAGGCCGTTCTCCAGCTCTGACACGTGCTTGTACGAGAAACGGATGGGGCAGACTTTGTCGGCCCCTGCTTGGGACGCTATGAAGGCCGTCGTCGACACCGCCAATGCCAATACCAGCGCTCCAGCCGCTCCAAGCTTGCTCAAACGATGTTTTTGCATCTTCTCCCTCCTGAAATAGGTCAGATCGGAATCCCCCCGAATTGGTTCTGAGGTTTTCGCCCGACGATCACCTCCCCTTCGCGCCGCGCCGCGCCGCGGCCCGCCGCTTCGCTTCGGCCGGTCCCCCCGGCTCTACAGCTTTTCGTACTTCTTGAGCTCGTTCTGATATATCGTTTTTTGTTTTTTCATGACGCTCTCGAAGCGAGGATCCCCTCGGAGAGGCTTGAAGCAGGGATTGGTGGACAGCCACGGATATCCGAAAAGATACATCCCCCGTTCCGCGAACCCCCGTTCGATCCCGGCCTCGATGGACCGGATGGCCTCGTCGTTCATCCCGAGGAGCAGGTAGACGAGGGCCTCCTCGAGGGTCGCCTTCTCGGCGGCTTTGAGAAAACCGAGAAACTCCAGGGCCTTCTGCCTTTCGCCCCGGGCCGCCGCGAGCAGGGCCCTGACGAAGAATAGCTTGCGGCCTTTGCGGTCGATGGTCTCGGCGGACGCGATCGCCCTTTCGGCCTCTTCAAAGCGGCTGGTGACGGCCAGCTGGGCGGCATAGGCGTTCAGGCACAGGATGTTATCGGGGGCCAATAGGACGGCCTTCTTCAACAGGTCGCGGGCCTTGCCGTGCTGCCCCAGGTAGGCTCGGCCTTGGGCCATCTGGATCAGGGGTTCGGGGTCAAGAGGATTCAGGCGGGCGGCCCGGGCCAGGTACTTCTGGGCCGCGTCATAGAGGCCCAAGCTCCGGAGGAACGCTCCGGCGTCCTTGTTGACCGTGTAATTGCCGGGATCGAGCCTCAAGGCCTTGCGGAAGTGGTTGAAGGCCGCGGCGTTGTCCCGCTCGTTGAAGTAGGCCCAGCCGAGGCCCAGGTTGGTTTCCGGCGAGTTGGGGTCGTAGTCGTAGGCCAGGCGATAGGCCTGGAACATGCGCTCGAGATCCTCGCTGCGCCCGCCGTCGGCCGCGCTGTTGTAGCGGGCCTCGTAGGCGTTGCCGAGGCCCCAATGGGCCAGGGCGTAGCGCGGGTCGATCTCGATGGCCCTCTCGAAGTTCGCGATGGCCCGGGCCGAGTCCTTGTCGCTCTCCAGGAGGTTCATGCCGTCCAGAAAGTGGATGTAGGCCTCGAGGTTCTTGGGCTTCCCCTCTTTGATCTTGCTCAGGCGCTCCTCGATAAGGCGGACCCTGAGGGCTTTGGCGATATGTCCCGTCAGCTGGTCCTCGAGCAGGAGGTAGTCCTCCATGGGCTTGTCCATGAGGAACGGCTGCGTGGTCTTTCCGAGGCGGGCGTCGATCAGCTTGGCCGTCAGCCGCAGGTCATGATCGACCCGCCGGAAGTTCAGGCGCAGGAGATGCCTCGCGCCGAGGTCCGCTCCGATCTTCTGTTCGGAGAGGCCCTGAGCGTCATAGCCGGCCACGGCTTCCCAAGGGACGACCCGAAGACGGGGGATGGCGCGCAGCTTCTCGACGATGTTCTTCTGCAGGCCGCGCGGCAGGTTGCCGAGCTCGGGGGGGGCCTCTTCTTCGCGGTCCAGGAGCACGGCGATCGACGGATCGAATGGCCCGGGCGGGAGAAGAAATCTGTAGACGCCGTAGGTCGCGGCCGCGAGCGCGACGAGGCCGATGGCCAGGCTCATGATGCGCTTGCCGATCCCCGCCGGCGGCCCGGTCTTTTCCTCGGGGCCGTCCTTTGGCGCGACCGGAATGCTGCCTGTCGAGATCTCGCGCTCCACGCGGTCCAGGTCGGTCAGCACTTGCTCCGCGCTCTGGTAACGCCTCTCGGGGCTCTTCTCCAGGCACTTCATGATGACCCGGCTCAACCCGGCCGGGACATCGGGGTTCGTCTCGCGGGGGTTGCGGGGCAGCTCGGTCAGATGCTTCATGGCCAGGGCGCCGGGGCTGTCCGCCTTGAAGGGCGGATGCCCGGTGACCATCTCGTAGAGGACGATCCCCAGCGAGTAGAGGTCGGAGCGCCGGTCGGCGGCCTGGCCCTCGATCTGCTCGGGCGAGACGTAGGCGGGCGTCCCCTCGACGGCCCCTTTCTCGGCGCGCTCGACGGAGCTCAACAGCCGGGCCAGCCCGAAATCCATGATCTGG
>VGJC01000137.1 GCA_016867635.1 Candidatus Aminicenantota bacterium
CGTGCCGATGCCCTCCGTGCCGGAGAAGATCTGCAGGGTGACCATGTCGCCGGCGATCTTGACGACCTGGGCCGGGCGGCCGCCGACGACGGCCATCTCCTCGTTGCCGACGCCCTCGGCGCGGACTGAACAGGTCGCTTTGGTGATCTGGTGAAGCTTCGTGTAGATGCGCTGGAAGGCCATGGCCGTCATTGTTTCACCTTCTTTTGGGCGACGAGGTCGCGGAGCTCCTTCTCGAAGCGCTGGAATCCCGGCGACCGGAACTCCGAGTAGTTCATCTGCTTGCAGAAGTTGATCATCTGGGCGAAGAAGGGCCGGACGTCGTCGAAGGTCTCGTAGTCGAATTCCGTCCGGCAGACGCCCAGGATGAGCTCCAGCATGTAGCGCTGGCGCTCCATGGGCGTCGACTGGTCGATCTTGTCGAAGCCGTCCTGCTGGAGGACGATGGCGTCGATGAGCTCGGACTTCCAGAACTTGTCGTGGTAGGACAGGGGGACGCCGTCGTCGCCGAGGATGTTGATCTGCTCGTAGGCCTCCTTGCCGCGCAGCAGGACGTCCTTGGCGAACAGGACCTGGTCGACCCAGTCGGGGGCGACGTTGGCGTTCAGGTACTCGATGACCTCCTCATACTCGAGGTACTTGGAGTAGGAGTCGACGGGGTCGACGGCCGGGTAGCGCTTGCTGTCGGCCCGCTGCTGGGACAGGGCGTAGAAGCAGCGGGCGGTCTTCTTCGTGGACTCGGTGACCGGCTCCTTGAGGTTGCCGCCGGCCGGCGAGACCGTGCCGATGAAGGTGATCGAGCCGGATCCCCCGTTGTTCAGCCGGACGATGCCGGCCCGGGAGTAGAAGTTGGAGATGATGGCCGGCAGGTCCATGGGGAAGGCGTCCGGCCCGGGCAGCTCCTCCATGCGGTTCGACATCTCCCGCAGGGCCTGGGCCCAGCGCGAGGTCGAATCGGCCAGGAGGAGCACCTTGAGGCCCATCGACCGGTAGTACTCGGCGATGGTCATGGCCGTATAGACCGAGGCCTCGCGGGCCGCGACCGGCATGTTCGAGGTGTTGCAGATGATGATCGTCCGCTCCATCAGCTTGCGGCCGGTCCGCGGGTCGTCGAGCTTGGGGAACTCGACGAACAGCTCGACGACCTCGTTGGCCCGCTCGCCGCAGGCGGCGACGATGATCATGTCGGCGTCGGCGTTCTTGGAGATGCTGTGCTGGAGGACGGTCTTGCCGGCGCCGAAGGGCCCGGGGATGAAGCCCGTGCCCCCTTCGCACATCGGGTTCAGGGTGTCGATCGTCCGGATGCCCGTCTCCATCAGGCGGTGCGGGCGGAATTTCTCGGCGAAGGCCCGGATGGGCAGCTTGACGGGCCAGCGCTGGACCATGGTCACCGGAACTTCGCGGCCGTCCGCGTCGAGAAGGACGGCGATCGTATCGTTGACCGTGACCTCGCCGGCCGGGGCCACGGATTTGACCTGGAGCGACCCGGAAAGGGAGAACGGGACCATGATCTTGTGGGTGACCCAATTCTCGGGGACCTCGCCCAGCCAATCCCCGGCCTGGACCGTGTCTCCCGGCTTGACCAGCCCCGTGAAGCGCCACTTCGCGTCGTCGTCCAGGGGGTCGGTCCTCTCGCCGCGCCGGAGATAGACGCCCTCCATCTTGTTGAGGTCGTTCTGCAGGCCGTCGTAGTTCTTGGACAGCATCCCGGGCCCGAGCTTGACCTCCAGCATGTGGCCGGCGAACTCGACGGGGCTGCCGGGCCGCAGGCCGCGCGTGCTCTCGAAGACCTGGGCGTAGGCGGTGTCGCCGAGCACACGGATGACCTCCGACATCAGCTTGACGCCCTCGTGCTCGATGGCGCAGATCTCGTTCTGCGAGACCGGGCCGTCGACCTCGACCAGGGCCAGGTTCGCGATGATGCCTTTAACGGTGCCTCGGGTCATCGGAGTTCCCTTCTCTGCTCGTCGTTGTCCCGCCGGTTCGGCGTCAAGGAAAAATCCTCGGGGAAACGGAAGCTCGCCTCGAGGGCCGACAGCGTCTCGAAGAACACGGCCCGCCCGGACTCCGGATCGAGCCGCGCCCAGCGGTCGAGGATCCGGAGCTGGGCGTAATAGCCGATGACGCGGTCGACGGTGAAATACTCGAAGAAGTTCCGGCCGTCGATCCACTTCCAGCGCAGGGCGTCGAGGGCCCGCTCGCGCTCGACGATGTCGGGCTGGTCCATGATCCGGGAGAGGGTCTCGACCAGGGGGGCTTCCCGGCCCAGGCCGAAGTCGGGGGCCTGGCTGGTCCGGAGCTTTTCGACCGACTCACCCGTCCCGACCAGATGGCCGGCGTAAGGGATGCCGGCCTTCCGCCCGGCCAGGGCGGCCAGGACGTTCCTCATGTCGCGGTCGAAGGCGAACCACTCCCGGAGGAAGCCCTCGGCGAGCCCTTCGACGTGCTCGTGAAAGGCCCGCAAGAACTTGAGCTCCCACTCGGGCCGCGACTTGACCGCCTCGTCCCGGTGGAACTCGGCCGTGAGCTCGGCGACGAAGGCCGGCCATTCTTTCCGGCTGACAGGGGCGTCGTCGCCCGTCCCCCCGCCGGTCTTGAAGAGGGCGTCGAGGAGGTTTGCGATCTCGTCCGGAAGAAGGAACAATCTGAGCCGTTCAAGGTCTGCGCGGTCGAGCTGGGTTTCGGCCTCCCGTAAAAATCCCTCCGGCGCCAGGGGCAGCTTGCCCTCCTCGAACCCGATATCGGGCAGGCCGGCGACGAAGTAGTAATACTCTTTGCGCATGAGACCCCGTCAGGCCTCGAACAGAAGCCGCTGGACCCGCGGGCGCAGGAAAGTCTTGAACAGACCGGCGAAATCCTCGTCGGTGAAGCTGATCTTGTATGTGCCGCCGGACGGGGCGATGGAAAATCCGCTCCTCATGGCCGGGCTGTACTCGACCTTGACCTCCGCGGACAGGGCGCCTTTGACGGCGCTCTTGGTCCAGCCCTCGAATTCCTTCTGCACGGCCGCCGGCAGGGTCAGGTTGAGGGCCTGACCGCGGTCCGGCCAGAGCTTGAGCGTTTCCAGGATCAGGGTCTTGACGAAGTCGGCCTCCCGGAAGGCCTTGCCGACCGGGGCGTCGACCGATCCGGCCAGGACCAGGTCCGTGATCTTCTGCTTGAGCGAGGACATCAGCTGCTGGGCGCCCATCTTGAGGTCGGAGCGGGTGTTGCGGTCGAGCTCCTCGGCCTTCTTCCGGGCGGCCTCGACGACCGCGGCCGCGTCGGCCTCCGCCTTTTGGAGGAGCCCGCGGGCCTTGGCCTGGGCTTCTTCGAGGATCTTCCCGGCCTCTTCCCTGGCCTTGGCCACTCCCTCGTCCTGGATGCGCTGGATAAGGCTCTGCAGCTGTTCGCTCATTTTCGACTCCTGAATCCCATAAATACAGGGACGGGCGGGTCGTGTCAAGCGCAACCCTCAGGGCGACTCGCCGGGCCTCCGGAGGCAGCCTCGCGGCCAGGCGGGTTGAGCGCGGCGCCGGTTTCGGCTATAATAGGGGCTCCATCGTATCTGGTAAGGCTGTTCGTCCGACCGGGGCCGTGTCCGGCCCGGAAAACCCACCCAGCGATGAATTTTGACAAAGGCCAACGTCCATGAGCACCGCGACGGCGAGAATGCGCAACATCGGCATCAGCGCCCACATCGATTCCGGCAAGACCACCTTGACCGAGCGCATCTTGTTCTATTGCAAGAAGATCCACAGGATCCACGAGGTCAAAGGCAAGGACGGGGTCGGGGCCACGATGGATTCCATGGACCTCGAGCGCGAGCGCGGCATCACCATCGCCTCGGCCACGACCAACGTCGCCTGGGGCGGCCACTCCGTCAACATCATCGACACTCCGGGCCACGTCGACTTCACCATCGAGGTCGAGCGGTCGCTCCGGGTCCTCGACTCGGCCGTCCTCGTCCTCTGTTCGGTCGGCGGGGTCCAGTCCCAGACGATCACCGTCGACCGCCAGCTGCGCCGCTACAACGTCCCGTTCATGGCCTTCGTCAACAAGCTTGACCGCATCGGGGCCAACCCCCTCAAGGTCCGCGACCAGATCGCGGAAAAGCTCGGCCACAACGCCGTCCTCATGCAGATGCCCATCGGCCTGGAGACGGCCCTCGAGGGCCTGGTCGACCTGGTGGCCATGAAAGCCCTCTATTTCGACGGCCCCGACGGCGAGATCGTCCGGACCGGGGACATCCCGCCGGAGCTCCTCGCCGAGGCCGCCGGGCTTCGCGAGAAGCTGCTCGACGCCGCCTCGATGTTCTCCGACGAGCTGACCGAGGCCGTGCTCGAAGGCCGGCCGACCGAGGCCCTCATCCGGGCCGCCGTCCGCCGGGGCACGATCGCCCGCAAGCTGGTCCCCGTCTTCATCGGCTCGGCTTACAAGAACAAGGGCATCCAGCCCCTGCTCGACGCCGTCGTGCATTACCTCCCCGATCCCGCCGAAGTGGAGAACAAGGCGGCCGACCTGGACAACGACGGGGCCGAGCGGGTCCTCGTGCCCGACCCCGCGGCCAAGACCTGCGCCCTGGCCTTCAAGCTCGAGGACGGCCCCTACGGACAGCTGACCTACATCCGCATCTACCAGGGCAGCCTCCGGCGCGGCGACGAGCTGGTCAACTCCCGCTCCGAGCAGAAGATCCGGGTCGGCCGGCTGGTCCGCATGCACGCCGACGCCATGTCCGATATCGACGAGGCCCCCTGCGGCGACATCGTGGCCCTGTTCGGCGTCGAGTGCGCCTCCGGGGACACGTTCTGCAGCCCGGGCCTGCGGCTGGCCATGAGCGCCCTCTACGTCCCGGAGCCGGTCATCTCCCTGGCCGTCTCGCCCGTCGACAAGAACGCCGGCGACCGGATGGCCAAGGCTCTCGGCCGGTTCACCAGGGAAGATCCCACGTTCCGGACCCACGTCGACCCCGAATCCAACCAGACCATCATCCAGGGCATGGGCGAGCTCCATCTCGACGTCTATGTCGAGCGTATGAAGCGCGAGTACCGGGCCGAGGTCCGGGTCGGGAAACCCGAGGTCGCCTACCGTGAGGCGCTCGGCCGGCGGGTCGATTTCGACTACACCCACAAGAAGCAGACCGGAGGGTCCGGGCAGTTCGCCCGGGTCATCGGCTATCTCGAGCCCCTGGCCAAGGGCGCTTACGAATTCGCCAGCGAGGTCAAGGGCGGACGCATCCCGCGGGAGTTCATCCCCTCCTGCGACAAGGGCTTCAAGGCCGTCATCAAGAAGGGCCCGCTCATCGGCTTCCCCGTGATCGGCGTCCGGGCCGTGCTGACCGACGGCCATTATCATCCCGTGGACTCCTCCGACATCGCCTTCCAGACGGCCGCCCAAGGGGCCTTCCGGCAGGTCTATCTGAAGTCCAGCCCCCAGATCCTCGAGCCGATCATGAAGGTCTCGGTCGAGGGCCCGTCCGAGTTCTCCGGCAATATCTTCGGCTCGATCAGCCAGCGGCGGGGCATCATCGTCAGCTCGGTCGAGGACGGGACCTTCTCGCGGGTCGACGCCGAGGTCCCCCTGAGCGAGATGTTCGGCTATTCGACGGTCCTCCGTTCCCTGACCCAGGGCAAGGCCGAGTTCACCATGGAGTTCCTGAGATACGGACGGGTGCCGCCGCCCGTGGCCGAGCTCCTCAAGGAGCAGCACCTCGAAAAGCGGACCAAGGACGCCCGGAAATAAGCGGAGGAGACGATCATGACGCAGACGGTCAAAGAAGAACTCGTCAAAAGGAGCCCCCTGAGGGTCCTCGACAAGTCCATCTCCGGGGGGCTCGGGAAGGGCCGCCTGGGCGTGCTCGCCTCGCGCAAGGGCGTCGGCAAAACGGCCTGTCTCGTCCACATGGCCTCGGACAAGCTCATCCAAGGCAAGCCCGTCATCCATGTCTCGTATTCGAGCCGCGTCGACTACATCATCAAATGGTACGAGGACATCTTCAAGGAGATCGCCAAGAAGCCGCGGATGAAGGGCGCCCTGGCCATTTACGACGAGATCATCCGCAACCGGGTCATCATGAACTTCAAGCAGGACGGGGCCCGGACCGAGCAGGTCCTGCGGAGCCTGGAGGCCATGATCGTCCACGGCAACTTCCCGGCCGAGACGCTGATCGTCGACGGCCTCGATTTCGCCCAAGTCGATCCGCAGGACCTCGGGAAGTTCAAGGAGTTCGCCGTCCGTCTGGGGCTCGAGATCTGGTTCAGCGCCTCCCTCAAGGGGGACGAGCCCCTGTTCAACGAAGAAGGGGCGCCGTTCCTGCTCGAGGGCCTGATGGGCGCGATCGACGTCCTCATCACCCTTAGGCACCACACCGACCACGTCCACTTCAACCTGGTCAAGGACAACGGCAAGCCGGCTCCCAAGGTCTTGGGGTTGAAGCTCGATCCGACCACGCTCCTCATCGTCCGGGCCCCCGCCCGCCGCTCCCGATGACCTTCGGGCGGCCGCAACCCCCGTTTTTGACCCGCCGGAAGATCTGTGCTATATCCGTAAGAGCCGTCGTGGGGGTCTTCCCCCTGAAGGAAACATGCCCGTGGACAGAATGCGCCT
>VGJC01000138.1 GCA_016867635.1 Candidatus Aminicenantota bacterium
TCCTCGAGGGCCGAGGCCTCGTCCAGGAAATGGGTTTTGCCGCCCGTGGCCCGGGAGAATCGTTCGAGGGTCTCGGCGATCCCGGCCGCGGTCAGGGCGCTCGAGCGCTTGTGCGATTTGAGTTGGAGCTCGGTCCGGGGGATCTTGTAGCCGATGATGTAGATGGGGACGTCGACCCGTCGGGCGATCTCGAGGGCCTGATCGGGGGTGGCTACGCTGTCGTTCTCGATGCCGTCGGTGATGAGCAGCAAGGCTCGCTTCTCGCTCCCCGTCCTGGTCGCGAACTCCGGCGAAACGGCCACGGCGTCGTTGAGGGCCGTCTGGCCCCAGGCCTTGGTCCGCTCGAGGACGCTCAGGAACTCCGTCTTGTCCGTCGAGTGCCTGGCCGCGACCTGGACCTGACCGTCGGCGAAGATGAGCAGGGCGATCTCGTCGCGCGGGCGGAGGATGCGGAGGGCGAGATGGCGCAGGGCCGTCTTGCATTCCTCGAGCCTGTTCAGGATGGCCATGCTGCCGCTGACGTCGAGCAGGACGGTCAGGCTGAGCGGCGCGCCGAAGTCGTGACTGAAATAGGTCAGAGGCTTCTTGACGTTGTTCTCGGTGACCGTGAAATCCTTCTCGAGGAGGTTGTTGACGAACCGGCCGCGGGAGTCCTGTACGGTGACGGCCAGGGTGATGGCCCGGACGACGTATTCGTGGGATGCGGGGTCCTTGACCTGGTCCTGGGCGCGAAGAGGGGAGGGGGATGCGAGGAGGATGACGACGAGCGCGGCCGCGAAGGCGGGGGCCATGACCATCCGAGGCTTGTTTTTCATAGGGCTACTGAAGGCTGGCTATCCAAAATACCACGCGCCCCCCGGGAAATCAAGGAACGGGCGGCGGACACGAAGGGGCACACGGAGTTTTGTCGCGCGGGGAGAGGTAAGGTCGAGCGAAATATGGCCCCTTGCCGGAGCGCGGAGATCGGGCTATAATCCTTTCAGGGTATATGGCTTAAACGGTTGGCTGTATCGGGCTCCCGAGGTCCGGGATGATCGTGTTCGACGATAATGCGTGAATTCAATTTCCGCGAAAGGGGTGTCGACATGAACGTCAAGATCCTTTTTCCGGCGAAGGCGATCCTATCGGCTATCGCCCCACTGGCGTTGGTCATATCCATCGTCTCTGCCGGTCCCGGGCAGAAAGAAAAAATGGACCACCTCATGGTATTCGGCCAAGGTTTCATGTTTGGTGTCCAGGAGCCCGATGGGTGGAGAGGCGATACAGAGCGCGCCGCCAAATATCATGTGAATGTCATCTTCTTTCGAGGAAGGCGGATGCCGTCCGATTTAGAGGGCGTCATCCGGGTGAGGATCAATAAAAAAGCGGATGAAGATACCGCGAAGGATTTAGCCGTGGATATGGACGGTTACCGAAAGCGGTTCCCTGACATCCGGTTCGAGGACTTCGCCGTCTCTCATTCGCGATATTCATCCTACCCCAAGCTGTTCTATGTCGAGGGACAATTTCATGAGTACGTCGTCTACATCAACCCCGGAGAGGGATTCTGGTATACCTTTTCGGTAGCGTTGGGCACGGGGGAGACTCCTGCGAGCGAGGCCGAGCTGGCCGCGTTCAGGACGGTCACCTCATCCCTTTTAGCGATGGGCGGGAAAGCGCCGGCTGCCCAAGTGCCGACCGATTTCGATTCAGCGCTTGCGGCCGCTGACGAGAATCTTAAGTCGAAAGAAGGGGAGAAATACGACGTTGCGTTCGCGCGCAAGGCCGGGCCGTGGATTTCCAGAGCTCTGGCCGGTTGTACCAAGGGCTTGCCCGCTTCGGACCTCGGACCGTTCACGGTGCTGGTCCGTGTCGCGGAAACGGGGCAGGCTGAGGAGGTCCTGGTCCGGCCCGAGACCAAAGTTGCATTATGCTTGAAACCGTCTTTCGCCGGCGCCAAGAACCCCAAGCCTCCCGGCCCGTCTTGGTGGGTCAAGGTGGTGATCGCCATAAGGTGAATTTCCGCTACATACTCGGTGAAGATGGATTTTGGCTTTGGGATCCGCCCTTTATCCGGCGGGATTCTTTTCGCGGAGGATGCCGATGATCTCCTCACAGGCGGCCCTGTATTTCGGCTCTTTGATGGCGATGTCACGATAGATCCCGATCATCTCGTCGATGCTTTCGGGATCCTGCAGCCATCTGCTCGCCAATACATTTCTTCGCTGGTTCTTGATACCGTCCCAATTCCTCAAGATGAACCGAGGCCTGTTGTGCAATACCCGCCATATCTGGTCGTCCATGACCTCGGCAAGAACACCTTCTTTAAAGATGTTGTAGATCTCGGCGAATACCCTCAATGCATGATCATTGGTTCTATCCACTTCCAAATACAAATGATCGATCCATTTCCATCTATTATCCAATCCGGCCAAGAATAAAGCAGGCGCCGGGTAGCCGTTGTTCTTCGAGATGCATCCGTACTCGGGAATGGCTTTTTCCAGCAGGGATATGAACCTTGCAGCTCTTGCTGCGTCCCGAGGAGCCCGCCGGCTCTCATCATAGGCTTCGTTTATCTGCTTCTCCAATTCCGGCATCGGGCAATCCTCGGAGATATATTCGCCTATGGCGCTCGAAAACGATGCGTCTTTGACTTCGATATAGCGTGGAATGAACAAGACGAACTCGACGCACGGGACGTTTTCGGGAAGTCCGGCAGCGGGTCCAAGGTAATAGCAGTTCGGGCTCCCATCACCTCTGGCTACAAGAACGCCGGCACGCTCTCCCCAGTCGGTCCTTGGCTCGAAGAAAACGATCCCTTTCCACTTGAAGGGGATCTCGATGTTGCTGCCGTCAGGGGTCAATAAGCTGATGGAGAAGCGCCGCGCCATTCCCGATAGATGGCCGGATAAGCCGGTGGGGATCTCAGGTTGATTTTCGGGGAACTCAAATCTCAATATGTCGGCGGACCTTGATTGCCGCGGGGACAGATCCGCCGGAACGGGGCAGGCATATTTGCCGGGGCGCAGCGGCGTTCTCTGTGCGGGGAGGTTAATGATATGTCTTGCCATATCTGCTGTTCGCATATTGTTTTACACAGCCTTTGAGCTTTCAGGTCCTTTCTGCGTCTATAAGATCCTTGGATGGCGGGAAGATGCCCGGTCGGGTGAGGTTCACATAATGGCTTAACAAGGAACAGGCGGCGTGCACGACGCAGAGGTCCATCATGGCGCGTTGCTGATACTGTTTCTGTAAAACGTGCCCTCAAAGGACACTAATATACATCACAATGCAATTTTCGACTTGACGATAGTTTACTATAAAAGTAAAATGTGCCCACGGAGAGCACGGAATGAGTATGAACAATACATCTTTCAAGACGCTGGGCCCCCAAGCGGCCAGACTTGTGACAACGCTCCACGAGCTTAGCCGCACCGTCTTCCGCCTCGAGGATGTTCGGGACATCACGGGCCTCTCCGAGCCGTCCGCGAGGAGTTTCGTCCGCAAGCTCGTGGACCGGGGCGTGGCGGCTCGGCTCAAGTCCGGTCTCTACGTCCTCGTCCCGTTCGAGTTGGGCAGGGAGCGCCAGTACTCGGGCAACCCGCTCATCATCGCCAGGGAGATCATGCATGGCGAGGATTACTATCTCTCCCACGCCACCGCAATGGAGATCCACGGCATGACGACCCAGCCCCAGCTGGTCATCATGGTCAGTACCCCCAAGCCCAGGCGGCCCGTGACGGCTCTAGGCGTGGGTTTCCGGTTCGTCCTGTGCCCGCTCAAGCATTTCTTCGGCCTCACCGAGCACTGGGCGACCAAGCAGGAGAAGGTGCGCGTGAGCGACCTGGAGAGGACGACCATCGACGGCCTCAAGCAGCCCGAATACTGTGGCGGCCTGACCGAGGTCGCCAAGGGCCTCTGGATGCGGCGCCAGGATGTGAACATCGACCGTCTGGTTCAGTACGCAAAACGGATCGGCGTCGGCGCGGTCGTGCGTCGGCTGGGGTTCTTGCTGGAAACCTACCAGATGGCGGCGCCGACGGATCTGGATCGACTTCGGACCGGCCTGACGGCGACCTACGTCCGCCTGGACCCGGTCCTTCCGGCCGAAGGGAAACGCCTGCGCCGCTGGCGCCTGCAGCTCAATATTGCCCCCGAAGAACTCCGAGCCGTCGTGAGGACTTGACCCATGATTCCACAGCGCGACCTCTCGCTGCTTTCCAACAGGCTCGCCGAGCGAGGAGGCCGGCGCATCCCGGAGACCGTCCTGGAGCGCGACTACTGCCTTTCGTGGCTTCTGATCGGGTTGTCCCGCAGCCCTCTGCGAGAGCGCCTCGCGTTCAAAGGCGGAACCGCGCTCAAGAAGTGCTACTTCGGCGACTACAGGTTCTCCGAGGATCTGGACTTCACGTTGACCCGGGAGACGCCTTGGGAGGAGATCGAGCGGCACCTTACGGTCGCATTTGAGGATACGCGAAGAGCTTCCGGCATCAAGTTCCATCTTGACCGACTCGACCGCCATTCCCACGAGAACAGCCACACGTTCTATTTAGCGTATGAGGGGCCTCTTCCGAAGACGCGCGGAAAGACCGTCAAGACCGACATAACGATTCGCGAGCGTATTGTCCTTCCGCTCGAGGGCCGACCGGTCCTGCGTGGCTACGCGGAGTACCGCGACCTGCCCGAGGATGCCGGGCTTCTGGTCTACTCTCTGAACGAGGTGGCGGTCGAAAAGACGGTTGCGCTACTGGACCGGGCCCGGACTGAACCGCGCGATCTGTACGACCTCTGGTTCCTCACGGCGGGTGGCCACGTGCAGCTACCCGACCTATTCGGCCCCGTCGCGCGGAAGCTGGAGTTCCGGGGGCTCACAATGGAGCAGGTTGGCGGGGGGTTCGCCGCCAAGGAGGCGCGCTACAAGAAGCTCTGGCAGGTCCGCCTTGCGACGCAGATGGCCGATCTCCCCGGGTTCGACACGGTCTGCCGCGATGTCCGGCGCGTGCTGCGCCAAGGTGGCTTCTTCAACGGATAGCTGGAAGGGGTTCGACGGACGCGCCGAGAACGTCCTTCCCGAATCGTAAATCTATACGCCGATCAGTTTGTAGATTATAACGCCTTTGGACAAGCGAAGGGGCACACGGAGTTTTGTCGCGCGGCGGGGGGGGGGAGATGTGTAGCAGGCGTTCCGGCCCGGGCTCCTCCGAGTAGCCTTTCTGAGGCGGCTTGATTTCGCCGGCCGGCCGGGATAGCATAGATCAAGTCCATGAGCAAGCCGATCCCCGCCGAGGGCATCCCGCGGCTTCCTCCGGAAAAGAGAGTCGCGCGATTCGCCGCCCTCTATCGCCGCTCGGTCAATCCCGCCCAGCGCGCCTGGCTTCAGGCGCGGTCCGCCGGCCTGGGCCTCCATTTCAGCGAAGATGAGCTGACGGTGCTTGCGGCGCTCGACACGCCGGCCAGAGTGCAGGAGTTCCTGGACACTCAGCTCTCCTATAACAACGACCACGCCACGGTCGACCAGGAGGAAACGGCCATGCCGCCCCGCCGGGTCCTCCAGACCGGAATGGCCCACTGCTTCGAGGGCGCCATGTTCGCCTATGCGGTGCACTACCTCCATAACCGTGGGCCGTTGCTTGTCCTTCTCGAAGCGAGCCAGGACGCGGACCACAATCTCGTCGTCTGCCGGGATGTCCGGACCGGGCTCTATGGCTCGAACGCCCAATCGCGCTACCCCGGCCTGCGGGGCCGGCCGGCGTCCTACGAAACCGTCAAAGCCCTGGCCGAGTCCTATTATCCCTTCTATTACAGCGACCGCACGCTCGACCCGAAGGACCTGACCCTCATCGGCTACTCGGACGGCTTCGACCTCACGGCCAAGTTCGGCGTTGACTGGATGGCCTCGGAAGAACCGTTATGGGATATCTACTACACCTACGTCGACGATACGCGGCTTTTCCACAACTTTTTCGACGACCCGGGAACACCGCATTATTATCCCTCTATCCGGGCCCTCAAGGAGAATTGGGTCCGCTTGGACGCCCAGGGCAGACCCTACGTCAGCCCGGATGACCTTCCGTCGCGGGCCCGCGAACTCTGGGGCGCGTTTTGGAAGGAGTGGAGCCCTGAGGCGGGACCAAAGCCCAGGGGGAAGGCCCACGATATCGAGATGGAATTCATGCGGTTGACGGGTACGACGCCCATCGACCTCGACGACAACGCCTTCGACTTCCAGTTCTACCTGGCCGCCGGCTACCGCCTGGAGCGATTGCTGACGGCGCGGCAAGCCTAGAGCGCCTCCACTTGGGACCCGCTCATCAACTACCCCGGAGCCAGAAAATCCAGCTCCTCGTCGACACCGGCTTAGAAGCGCTGGCGGCGGTCGTCAGCGAGGATGAGCTTGCGTCCGTAAGTGACAGAAAGCGTGGGAATTAGGAGTGGGGTGAGTGAGGGGAATCGAACCCCCAACCTTCGGATCCACAGTCCGATGCTCTAACCGTTGAGCTACACCCACCGCCGGGTTAGCGATAAATTATCGCATGGAGGGGCGATTCCGTCAACAG
>VGJC01000139.1 GCA_016867635.1 Candidatus Aminicenantota bacterium
ATGCCGGAAAAGAGGACTGCACGAGATGCCACAAGGTCGTCACCTCGCACGGCAAGAGCAGCCCCAAGGGGCCGAAGAAGTAAAGGCATGACGACCGGCTCGTCCCGTCGGGTTGAGAGGTATCCGTGACCTGGGAGATCGGTCTCGTTTTCTTTTTCCTGGCGGCCACCGCGGTTCTCTTCAGCATGGAGCGGCTGCGGGTGGACGTGGTCGCCATCCTCATCATGCTGGGCCTCGCCTGGACCCGGCTGGTGACGCCCGCTGAGGCCTTCTCGGGCCTTTCGAGCAACGCCGTGGTCGCGGTCATCGGCGTGATGATCATGACCTTCGGCCTCGACCGGGCCGGGGCCATGAAAAGCCTGACCCGCCTGCTGACGAGAACCGCCGGGACGAGCGAGAGCAAGCTGATGGCCCTCGTCTCCTCGACCGTGGCCGCTCTTTCGGCCTTCATGCAGAACGTCGGCGCCGCGGCCCTTTTCCTGCCCATCCTGGCCCGGATGTCCAAGTCCGGCCGCTTCAGCCTGTCCCGCCTGCTCATGCCCATGGGCTTCGCGGCCATCCTCGGCGGCACGCTCAGCATGGTCGGCTCGGGGCCGCTGATCATCCTCAACGACCTCCTCAAGCAGAACGGCCTGGAAAAATTCGGGCTGTTCGCCGTGACCCCCGTCGGGCTCGTTCTGACGGCCGCGGGCATCGGCTATTTCCTGGCCTTCCGGCGGGCCGTTCTGCCTGAGCGGGAATGCCCGGACCGGACCGGCGCCCAGCAGAAACTCATCGAGTCCTGGCAGCTCCCTCAGACCGTCCATTATTGCTCGATCCCCGCGGGCAGCCGGCTCGCCGGCCTGACCCGGGAGGATTCGGGTCTGGGCACGGCCTACGCGCTGAACCTGCTGGCCATCCTCGAAGGCCGGTCCGTCCTTCACGCCCCCTGGAGATATTCCCGCTTCGCGGCCGGGCAAACCCTGGTCCTGCTGGGCCGGCGCGAGGACGCCGATCAGTTCGCCCGGGAATCCGGCCTCGTTCCGGCCGGCGACAGGAAACAGCTCCAAGAACTCCTGTCGACGTCCGGCAGCGGCTTCGCCGAGGTCATCATCCCCTCGCGCTCCCGGCACGTGGGCCGGACCCTTAGAGAGATGGCCATGCGAAAGAACTTCTCCGTCGAACCCATCGCCCTCGTGAGCGGCGACCGCGAACCGAGGCAGGATTTCTCCGACCGGGCCTTCAAGGCGGGCGACACGTTCATCGTCTTCGGCCCGTGGGAGAACATCCGGGCCATGGACGACCGGCGGGATTTCGTCGTCTTGACATCGGTCGAAGACGCGGCTCAGGGAACTCCCCGCCCGCTCAAGGCCCTGCTCTGCTTCGCCGGGGCCATCGCCCTGGTCCTCGCCGGGCTCTCCCTCTCGCTCGCGCTCTTCTCGGGGGCCCTGGCCATGGTCCTCCTGCGGGTCATATCCATCGACGACGCCTACCGGGCCGTCGACTGGCGGACTGTCTTCCTTCTGGCCGGGCTCATCCCCCTGGGCATCGCCATGGACAAGACGGGAGCCGCGGCCTACCTGGCCGGGCAGCTCATGCAGGTCCTCCACGGCCACCATCCCCTTTTCCTGCTGGCCGCCGTGGCCGTCCTGTCGACCGCCTTCTCCCTGTTCATGTCCAACGTGGCCGCGGCCGTGCTGCTCGTCCCCCTGGTCATCAACATGGCCAAAATGGCTTCCCTTGACCCCCGGATGCTGGCCCTGCTCGTGGCCGTCTGCGCCTCCAACTCGTTCCTCCTGCCGACCCACCAGGTCAACGCCCTGCTCATGGGTCCCGGGGGCTACCGGAACTCGGACTACCTCCGCGCCGGCGGCATCATGACCGCCCTGTTCCTCGTCCTCGCCGTGGGGACGTTTTATTGGCTATATCTGTAAACGACAAGGAGAAGACCATGATCGTTCATCCATTCTTCGTTAAAGGCATCGCTCACAGCTCCTACCTCATCGGCGGGGACGAAACGTGCGCCATCGTCGACCCCCGCCGGGACGTCCAGATCTACATCGACGCCGCCCGCGATCAGGGACTGAAGATCACCCACATCCTGGAGACCCATCTCCACGCCGACTTCATCTCCGGCCACATGGACCTGGCCAGGATGACGGGGGCCCGCATCTACGCCCCCCGCGGCGCCCGCTGCCGGTTCGACCACGTACCCCTCGTCGAAGGCGACACCTTCCGCCTGGAGCACATGCGATTCTCGGTCCTCGAGACCCCCGGCCACACGCCCGAGCACATCAGCTACGTCGTCACGGACACCGACCGCGGCAAGGAGCCGGCGGCCGTCTTCTGCGGGGACACGCTATTCGTCGGCGACGTCGGCCGGCCGGACCTTTTCCCGTCGATGGCCGACGAGCTGGCCTCCCGCCTCTACGACAGCCTGTTCGGCAAGCTCCTCGACCTGCCCGACTTCTGCGAGGTCTACCCGGCCCACGCCGCCGGCTCCCTCTGCGGCCGGGCCATCGCCGCCAAGCGGACGAGCACCATCGGCTACGAGCGGAGATACAACGCCGCCCTCCAGATCTGGGACCGGAACGAGTTCATCAAGTCGCTGACGACCGACATGCCCGCGGCCCCGGACCATTTCGCCCGCTGCAGCGAGATCAACCGCCGGGGGCCGGCCGTGGTCGCAGACCTGCCGCCCATGGAGGCTTGGAAGCCGGCGATCTTCGCCCGCAAGGCCAAAGCCACGAACGCCCTGGTCCTCGACATCCGGTCGTTCGAGGCCTTCGGCGGCCAGCACATCCCCGGCTCGCTGGCCCTCGACACCGGCGGCAACTTCTCGACCTTCGCCGGCTGGGTCCTGCCCCCGCGGGCCGATATCGCCCTTGTCGCCGAGGACCGGACCCAGGCCGAGGAGGCCGCGGTCTGCCTGAGGCGGGTCGGCGTCGACCGCATCAAGGCCTTCCTCGACGGCGGCATCTTCGCCTGGCTCAAGGCCGGCCTGCCCGGCGACCGGGTGTCCCAGACCTCGGTCCGCGAGCTGCGCGATATGATCGGGAAGAAGGAGCGGTTCACGCTGGTCGACGTCCGCTCGGCCAACGAGTTCGCCAACGGCCACATCGGAGGCGCCGTCAACATCCCGGCCCCGGACCTGAGGACCAAATACAGGGCCCTGAAAAAGGACCGCCCGGTCGTCCTCATCTGCGGGACGGGCCACCGTTCGAGCCTCGGCGCGAGCCTGCTGAGAAAGAGCGGCTTCAAGGACGTCCGGAACGTGGCCGGGGGCATGACGGGCTACACGGCCGCGGGCTACTTGAAATAACGAGAGACCGGATACCCAAGGAGGACAAGACATGGAATGGTTGACAATGGGAAGATGGTCCCCCTATGCGGTGGGCATCGGCATCGGCATCCTGAGCTGGCTGACCTTCGTCCTGTCCGACAAGCCCATCGGCTGCTCGACGGCCTTCGCCAGGACGAGCGGCATGATCGAGCGGCTTTTCCGGGGGAACAAGGTCCTGGAGAAGGCCTACTACAAAGAGTTCGCGCCGCGGATCGACTGGGAGTGGATGCTCGTCTTCGGCATCATCCTCGGGTCGTTCACCTCGGCCAAGCTGTCGGGCCAGTTCAAGCTCGACTGGGTGCCCTCGCTGTGGGCCGCCTCTTTCGGCCCTCAGCCCGTGACGAGGGTCGTCGTGGCCCTGCTCGGCGGGGTCCTGCTCGGGTTCGGGGCCCGCTGGGCCGGCGGCTGCACGAGCGGGCACGGCATCAGCGGCACCCTGCAGCTGGCCGTCAGCGGCTGGCTGGCCGCCGTCTGCTTTTTCATCGGCGGCATCGCCGCGGCCTTCTTCATCTTCCGGGTCCTGGGCTAGAAGGGAGGGAGCGATGTTGACCAAACTCCACACGAACAAGGGGTCGCAACTCGCCCTCGGGCTGGCCGCGGGCTTCGTTTTCGGGTTCCTGCTCGAGAAGGGGGGCGTCGCCCGTTACGACGTCATCGTCGGGCAGCTCCTGTTGACCGACTTCACGGTGCTCAAGATCATGCTGTCGGCCGCCGCGGCCGGCATGCTGGGCGTCCATCTGCTCCGCAGCCTGGGCCTGGCCCAACTCCACCCGAAACCGGGCTCCTGGGGGGCGACGGCCGTGGGCGGCCTCATTTTCGGTCTGGGATTCGCCACCCTCGGCTACTGCCCGGGGACGATCTCCGCCGCGGTCGGCCAGGGATGGCTGGACGCCCTGGTGGGCGGCCTGGCCGGCATCATCCTCGGCGCGGGGATCTTCTCTTCGGTGTATCCCCGGCTGAGGGCGGGCATCCTGGCCAAGGGCGAGTTCAAGCATCGGACCTTCCCGGAGCTCTTGAAGGTCAACCCGTGGATCGTCGTCATCCCGGCGGCGGCGCTCATCGCGGCCTTCCTGTACTGGCTGGAAGGCCGGGGGCTGTAGCCGGCGCGCGGCGCCCGGACTTGAGAGAGGAGAGGGACACGAGATGATCAAGGTCTTCCAATATCTCTATGTCGGCATCGGGACGGTCGGCGTCGCCGTCATCACCTGGGGCGTCATCCTGGTCACGTTACGCCTCCTGCGGTCCGAGTTCGGCCGGCTCAAGGGCCGGAGGATCTGCAAGGAGCGCGAGGTCCTCCGCCACCAGCTGGGCTCCTACCTGATCCTCGGGCTGGAGTTCATGATCGCCGCCGACGTCATCGCCACCGTCATCCACCCGACGATCAAGGAGATCGCCGTGCTGGCCAGCATCGTCGTCATCCGGACGATCATCAGCTACTTCCTCGACCGCGAGATGGCCGACTCCTATTTCTGTAAAGATGGGGTCGGACCTCAAAATTCTGTTTAACGTCATTTTCGGGCCCGAAAACGTGCCGCTCGAATCCGGCAAGAGCGGCCTACCCCACGACCGGGCCCAGATACTTGTCGAGCCTAATTCTTGATAACCGGCGGCAGGTTCATCCGCCGCGGCAGGTCCTGATAGCGCGGATCGTCGTAGACGGCCTCAAAAAGAAAAGAAGACTTAATGAGTGGAGATTTGACCCCTTCTTGATCGGGCGGATCCCCCTCACTCCAATATCTTGAAGTATTTATATACGGGATAGGTGAAGCCCCGCCCGTCGGCCCCGGCCGACTTGAAGAATCCATCGAAGACGCCCCAGCCGACAAAGCCGTCCGCCGCCTGAGGTTCGAGGCAATAGAAGGCCACGTTGGCCAGGGGCTGGGCCATGTCGACATGGAATGTCCCGGCCGGGAACTCTTTGGCAGGCGACGCCGTGAAGCTCCCTTCGAGCTTGACCATGGAATAGCCGGCGCTCCGTCCCCGCTCGACCTTTTCGACGACGAACTCCTCCCCCGCGACCCGGACCGGCTTGGCCAGCGTCTCGACCTTGACGCCGTGGACACGCAGCTTCTCCGCGATGTCGGCCAGCCCGACCGGGATGAGATAGCCGCGCGGCACGCGGGCCTCGACCGTCCCCTCCGGCTTGCACAGGAAATCGACGCCCCGGACGAGTTCCGGAGCCTCGAGCATGTGCGGCGCGATCCTGCCCCGCACGCTCGTGCCCGGGACGAGGGTCGAGACGTTGCGGTCCTTGTACATGAGGATGTCGACCGGTCCGTACGAGCCGTACTTCCCGGCGACGAAATTGCGGAGCTCGCCGGTCGCGGCCTTGGCCTTGACGCTCTCGACGACCTCCCGGTCGGCGGCCCGGCAGATCTCCTGCATCTCCTTGCCGTGGGCGGCGGCGTAGTCCAGGACCGCGGCGATGAGCGCGTACTGAGCGTAGATCCGCCGCTCGAACGACTCGTGCCCCGGCGTCTCGGCCAGGATCGACATGCGGTTGCGCAGGCCGTAGGCGTTGGCCACGAACTTGGCCTCGGTCGTCCACCAGGCCCGCTCGTGGCTCCAGACGGTCGGCGGCCACGCGTCGTCGGCCTCGCAGTGGGTGAAGACCTCGAGCCCGAAGCCCTCACGCACGGCCTCGCGGACGGCCGGGAAGAGCTTGTCGAAGACGTACTCGCGCGGCCCGGGGTGGGCCGTCGGCACGGTGCACGTGGCGTAGCCGACCGCGTAGCCGTGCTGGACGCGGCCCATGAGGTGGCCGTCATAGACGAGGACCGGGTCCCAGCGGTTGAAGACCGTCCGGTAGAGCCCGGCGATCTCGGCCGTCTCGACCCGCACGGCGTCGCGGTTGAGGTTGATGTTCTGGGCGTTGGTCCCCGATCCGAGCAGGTGGGGCGTGCCCTCGTTCAGGGACAGCGTGTCGGTCCCGTCGACGTTGAGGTTCGGGCAGACGATGATGATGAGGTCGTCGAGCAGGCCCTTGCGCTTGCCGAGAAGGATGTCGCGCATGAGCATCATCAGGGCCTCTTTGGCCTCGGGCTCGTAGGCGTGGATGTTGCCCTGGAGATAGACGACGGCCTTGCCGGACTTGGCGGCCTCTTGCGGCGAGGTCACCCGCGGATCGGCCAGGACGACGGCCGCGCCGGGGCGGCGCAGGCTGGTCGTGAACATGTTGATGAGGAACATGTTCTCGCTC